>NZ_JBEZDE010000004.1:108249-307119 GCF_040648115.1 Nocardia sp. NPDC049190 | reverse complement strand
GGCCGCACCCTGTCGGAAGTATTCGACGACAACGGCCAACAAGGCTACAAGGGCAGCGCGATCGCCAACTTCCCCAATATGTTCTTCCTACTCGGACCGAACGTCGGCCTCGGGCACTCGTCGATGGTCTACATGCTCGAATCACAGATCAACTACATCGCCGACGCACTGTCCACCGTCGACCGGATGAAACTACGTACCGTCGAGGTACGCCGGGACGTGCAGGATGCCTACAACAAAACCCTGCAGGCGAAAATGGCGGGCACCGTATGGCTGACCGGCGGATGCTCCAGCTGGTATCTGGACAAGCATGGCAACAACACCATGGTATGGCCTGATTTCACCTTCGAATTCCGCAGAATGACAAAGACTTTCGATGTGGCGGCCTACACCACATCGACCTTCCCAGCCGACCAGGAAGCGCGTCTAGCCAGATCGCCGAGTTCGTTGTTCAGCTAGATCGGAGGATTAGTCGTGGCAACTGAATTGGATGAACGATACGATTTCGTCGTATGCGGGGCCGGGTCGTCAGGGTCGGTGATCGCTGGCCGGTTGGCGGAAAACCCCGACATAAGAGTCCTTCTTCTGGAGGCGGGCGGCTCCGATGACGCTCCCAGCGTGACCGAAGCACCTCAGTGGCCGTTGAATCTCGAGAGCGAACGCGATTGGGGTTTCGCGTCAGAGCCTGATCCGAGGCTTCTTGGACGCTCGATATTGTTCTCGATGGGCAAAGTGCTGGGCGGCGGCTCGAGTATCAACTCGATGATCTGGGCACGCGGACACCGTAACGACTGGGACCATTTCGCATCCGAATCCGGTGAACCGGCTTGGGGATACGACCAAGTCCTGGACCTGTACCGGGACATCGAGGATTGGCAGGGCATCGGGGAACGCCACCATCGGGGTAGGGGGGGACCGGTGTTCGTACAACCGGCTCCTGACGCGCATCCGGCCGCCGCGGCGACCGTGGAAGCGGCCAGAACGATCGGGATTCCCACCTATCAGAGCCCCAACGGACGGCTGATGGAGGACATCTGCGGCGCCGCCGTCACCGACTTACGCTGGCATGCCGGGAAGCGACTGTCTGTCTTCCGAACTTACGTCGCCCCGCATCTGGGAAAGCCGAACCTCACAGTTTTGACGGATGCGCTTGTGACGCGGGTGACTCTCCACGGCAACCGAGCCACTGGTGTCGAGGTCGTCCATGGTGGCACGGTCCATCGTGTGAGCGCCGACGCCGAGGTGGTGTTGTCACTCGGCGCGATTCACACCCCCAAGGTCCTGATGCAGTCCGGCATCGGAGACGAGGACGAACTGCGTCGCGTCGGAGTCCCCCTCCGCCAGCACCTTCCCGGGGTCGGACGCAACTTTCACGACCACTACGGCTTCGATTGCGTCTGGGAATTCCCCGAAAATCTGCGAAGCAGCACTCAGCCAGGGGCGGCGCTGTTCTGGGACTCTGGAGCCGCAGGCATAGAAGGGCCCGATCTTTTCGCATATTTTGGACCCTTCCCCAAGTCCACTCCCGAGAACGTAGCGAAATACGGTTTGCCTGATAACAGTTGGATATTGTTCGGGTCATCGACGCACCCCAAAAGCCGCGGCCGCTTGAGGTTATCGGGGCCCGATCCCGCCGACCCAGTCCGGATCGAAGCCAATGCGCTGTCTCACCCCGACGATCTCAAGTCCGCGATCGCGTGCATCGAAACGCTGCGCGAGATCGGCAACTCCGCAGAGCTTCGCCCATTCATAGCGCGCGAGGTCATGCCTGGCGGCGGCCTGTCGGGTGCTGAGCTGGAGACCTACTTGCGCAATGCCGTGACGACCTATTGGCACGAGTCCGGGACGGCCAAGATGGGACGCGACGCTATGTCGGTGGTCGACGGACACCTCAAGGTCTATGGCATCGACCGCCTGCGCGACGCTGACGCGTCCATCATGCCGCGCGTCACCTGCGCCAACACCATGGCCCCGTGCGTGGTGATCGGCGAGCGCGCTGCGCAATTCATCAAAGCCGAGCATCGGTTCTGAAGTACCTCATGGCATGGCCTGTGCCCGAAGACGACACCATGCCGAGGTCGATCCGTATCGCGCAGAGCCCTTCTCCTGGTCGACTGCTCTAAGAATAAGTCCAGAGAAGCTTCAGTCACTCAACTGAGCACCGCGCCGCCGTCCAGGGTAAGCACGGAGCCGGTAGCGTGCGGCTGGGTGAGGAAGAAGAGATATGCCTGGGCAATATCATCGACTTCGCCGATACGGCGCAGCGGGGTGTTCGCCGCCGTGTCGCGATAGAACTGGTCGCGGATATCGTCGGGGAAGGTCCACAAAGGCGACCGGATCACACCAGGCTGGACGGCGTTCACCCGAATGGGAGCGAGTTCAACTGCGAGGGCACGGGTCAACGCTTCGATCGCGCCGCAGAGGCTGGACGGCACTATCGAACCGGGGACCGGGCGCGGACCCGCGGTGCCGGTCGTCAACGTGATCGAACCGTCCGGCCGCAGCCTGGACGCCGCAGCCTGGACCGCGGTCAGGATGCTGAAGTAGCGGAGTTCGAAGAACTTTCGGGCTGCGGCTACGTCGAGATCGGCCAGCGGGGACGACAACAACTCCTCACCAGCCGTATACACCAAGTGGTCGAGCGCGCCGAACTCACCGAACAGATCACGTACTCTGCCGTCATCGGTGAGGTCGGCGACCAGGCCGGTGCTACCAGTGGGCAATGCGGCCAGCGCGCGTTCGACATTGACGCGGCGGCTCGAGACAACGGTGACTTTCGCACCCTGATCGGCTACAGCGGAGGCGACCGCGAATCCGATACCGGAGGTGCCGCCGAGCACGACGACATGTTGACCCGCCAGGGGCATGGGCTGATCCTTTCCGTTCCAAAGTGGCCCCTCTACCTTGGCTCTCGGCGACCAACCGGGTCCAAGACTTATCTCCGCCGCTGTAATACCCTGAAGGCATAATGGCTGATGTCGATCTCCGGAAGCTACGCTATTTCGTCGCGGTGGCCGAACAGCTGCACTTCGGCCGGGCGGCCGAACAGCTGTACATCGCCCAGCCGGTGCTGTCGCGGCAGATCCGGGCGCTGGAAGACGAACTGAGCGTGCAGCTGTTCGTGCGGGATCGACGCTCGACTGCTCTCACCCCAGCTGGAGAACAGTTGCTGGCCGATGCCCGCCCGTTGCTGGCTGGCGCACAGGCATTGCGCCGCAGGGTGCTACGCGCGGCCCGCCGAGCCGACACCTTTACTGTCGGCTTCATGCCCGGTCTCATCGTGACCCCGCCAGTGCGGGCCATGGCCGACCGTCATCCCGACCTCACCCTCGAACTGGTCCGCACTACCTGGGACGACCAGACCACCGCGATCCATGACGGCCGTGTCGACGTCAGCTTTGTCCGGTTCCCGATCGACGCGCAGGGTCTGTCCGTGCGACCGCTGCACACCGAACCGCGGGTCGTAGTGGTCTCTGCCGACCACCGGCTTGCCGGCAAAAAAACCGTCGACGTCGCCGACCTCGCCGACGAACACCTGTTACAGGTCCCCGACCTGGTGCCCGAATGGCGCGGCGTCGCCACCGAGCTTCGGATCGGGCGAGCGGATGTGCCTGTCTTCCACAGCGTCGAGGAGAAGCTGGAACATGTCGCCGCGGGCCGCGGCATCGTCATTCTTCCACTGTCGGTCATGACCTTTTACACACGTCCGGACATCGCCTACCTCACGGTGCGCGATATTGCGCCCAACCAAGTGAGCCTGGCCTGGGGCGCAGACCGACACAGCCTGCTGATCGAGGAGTTCGCCGACCTCGCCGCCGCCCTCGGGCCACCCGTCACGCGTGAGGCGCTGGGTGCGAGGGATCGATGACCGAGACCGGGAACACCCGTGCGTGCGTCACTGGCCTAGTTGACGGAAGCGGTCTCAGTGCTCACCGGTGCGACGCATCCGTTTGCCGATGGCCACCACCGGCCGCGGACGCCGCAGCTACCAGGGAAGACCGGGCAGCGAACGAGGTATCGTTAGCTCTATGAACACTCAAATGTTGCAAATCCGCTGCGATTTGTGTGTTGTGATGTTGTGACCAACACTTCCGGAGACGCGTATCCCCTCGCGGACACGATGACCACCACGGTTGCGGCGCACGATGCCGCGACGGTGCTGACGGTGGCCGGCGAGGTCGATCTGGCGACTGCACCGGCGCTGGAGAACGCGATCGAGGCCATCCTCAGCGGTAAACCCGCGGCCCTGATCATCGACCTCACCGCGGTCAGCTTCCTCGCCTCGGCGGGCATGGCGACGCTGGTCGCGGCCCACCAACGCGCAGGCGCCGCGACCTCGATCGCGGTCGTCGCCGACGGCCCCGCGACCAGCCGCCAGCTGAAGATGACCAGCCTGGATCAGGTGTTCGCGTTACATTCCACCCTGGACGCCGCCCTCGCGGCGTTCCGGCTGAGCTGACCGGGGCCGCTGCCGCTGCCGTACTCCTCGACAACGGCAGCGGCCGGCTCACACCAGCTCACGCAACCGTTCGATCAGCCTGACCCGCTCGGCGGGTGTCGCCGCCATAGGGACGACGTTCAACACGGTGACACCCGCCTCCTTGAAGGCCGCGACCCGCTCCTTGACGTAGCCCGCGGGACCGACAAGCGAGATGTCGCGCACCAGGTCGTCCGGCACGACTTTGGCAGCCTCCTCCTTCTGGCCGCCAAGATACAGCTCCTGGATACGGTCGGCCTCCGCGCCGTAGCCGTATTTCGTGGCCAAGGTGTGGTAGAAGTTCTTGCCTTTGGCACCCATCCCGCCGATGTACAGCGCGAGATGCGGCTTCACGAACTGCAGCAGCGGCTCGACGTCCTCGCCGATGGCCAGCGCCGGACCCGCGTACACGTCCAGTTCGCCGAGCGTGGGATCGCGTTTGGCGAATCCCGCCGCGAGCGCGTCGCCCCAGACCTGCTCGGCCCGCTCCGGCAGGAAAAAGATCGGCTGCCAGCCCTCGGCGATCTCCGCCGCCAGCGCCACATTCTTCGGACCGAGTGCGGCCAGCAGCACCGGAATGCGTTCCCGCACCGGGTGATTGATCAGCTTCAGCGGTTTGCCGAGTCCGGTGCCCTCCCCGTCGGGTAGTGGAATCTGGTAGTACTTGCCCTGGTATTCCAGGCGCTCGCGCCGCCACACCTTGCGGCAGATCTCGACCAACTCCCTGGTGCGACCGATCGGCGCGTCGTAGGGCACGCCGTGGAAGCCTTCGATCACCTGTGGGCCCGACGCGCCGAGACCGAGCACGAACCGCCCCTCGGAGACGAAGTCCAAGCCCGCCGCGGTCATCGCCGTCAGGCTCGGAGTCCGGGTGTAGATCTGCAGGATGCCCGAGGCCAGCTGTACGCGCGTGGTCTTGGCCGCGAGGTAGCCGAGCGCGCTCACCGCGTCGAACGAGTACGCCTCGGGCACGAACACGATATCCAGACCGGCCCGCTCCAGGTCCGCGACTTCAGCCGCGGCCTCCTGGAAACCGCCCGAGTAATTGATGCCCAATCCGATCCTCATAGCACTCAACCTAACGAGGGTGCCGCGCGGCCCGCCACCGGCCACACGGGAACGCGCGAGTGGAGTGGTCGCCACCGGAACCATCGGCACAACCGAGTAGCGTTTATCCCGGATCGTCCTCCTCGCCGCAGAACGAAAGGCATCATCCTCGTGTCGCAGACCAGCACGTCGTCCACGGAAACTGCGTCGTCCTTCGGCGAGGCCACCCTCGCGCAGTACCTGACCGACTTGGCCGCCAAGCTTCCCGCCCCGGGCGGCGGTGCGGTGGCGGCGCTGCACGCCGCGCAGGGCGCCGCGCTGGTGGCGATGGTCGCGCGCTACACGACCCGCGCCAAGGACGCCGACAACCGCCCGGTGGTCGACCGCATCATCGCCGCCGCCGATGCCGCGCGCGGGCGCGCGCTCGCGCTGGCCGATGCCGACGCTGCGGCGTTCACCGCCGTCGGCGTTGCCTACCAACTGCCGAAGGACAGCCCGGAGCGACTCGCCGCCCGCACCGCCGCGATCAACGCCGCGCTGGTCGAAGCCGCGCGAGTTCCCGCCGCGGTGGTCGACGAAGCCGACGAGGTGCTGTCGCTGGCCGCCGAGCTGTTCCCGATCGGGAACCCGAATGTGATCACCGATATCGGCGCCGCCGCCGACGCCTGCCGCGCCGCCGCGGCCAGCTCGCAGCTCAACATCGAGATCAACGTGGCGTCGCTCCCCGCGGGCGAGAGCGACCGCTTCGCCGCCGTCCTGGTACGCATCGACGAGCTCACCGCACGCGCGGACGCACTGCATGCCGATGTCGTGCACGCGGTGCGTAAGTAGCGCAGGCGTCGGGGCGGCGACGCCCGGAGGGCACCCGAGACTGGCGTTCCGCCAGGCTTCAGACGGGCGGATTCCACGGAGCGAGCACGATCTTGCCACGCACCCGGCCGGATTCACTGAGCTGGTGCGCTGTCGCGACCTCGGCCAGCGGCAATACCTGGTCGATCGTGACGCGCAGAGACCCGCGCTCGACCATGGTGGCGATCTCCCGCAGCGACACCCCGGAGGGTTCGGCATAGAAGCGCTCGTAGCGCGGATCCGCCCCGGCATCCGAACCCTGCGTGTCGATCAATCTGCCGTCGGGACGTAGCGTCGCCGCCGAACGGGAGCCGTATGCGCCGCCGATCAGGTCGAGCACGATGTCCACATCACGGACCAGGGTGCCGAAATCGGCTGTGGTGTAATCGATCAGCTCGGCGACGCCCAGCTCACGCAGATAGTCGTGGTTGGCGGACCGGGCGGTGCCGATCACATACGCGCCTCGATGGTTCGCGATCTGCACGGCAAGGTGTCCCACACCGCCCGCGGCCGCATGCACGAGAATTCGCTGCCCCGCGCCGATCGCGGCCAGCGCCTGCCACGCCGTCAGCGCGGCGGACGGCAAGGCCGCCGCGTGCGCGTGGTCGATGGTCCGCGGTTTCGGTGCCAGCGTATGTGGCTGCGCGACAACGTATTCGGCGTACGCCCCGCCGAGCACCATGCCATATACCGCGTCCCCCACTCCGAACCGGTCTACGCCGGGGCCGAGTTCCTCGACGATACCGGAAACGTCGAAGCCGAGCGTGAGCGGCGGTGTGCCCAACCCGTCGACCAGCCCGGCACGCACCTTCCAGTCGGCCGGGTTGACGCTGGTCGCGGCGACCCGCACCAGTATCTCCCCCACGCCGGGACGCGGTTTGTCGACCTCCACGATGTCGAGCACTTCTGGGCCACCGAAACGTGTCTGGGTAATCGCGAGCATGCGACGATTCTCCGGCGCATGGTACCTTTTGGAAAGAAGGCACCTTCTCGATACCGACGTACCCATTGGATACCATGAGTGACCAGGCAAGTTCTTCCAGCCTGGTGCAGAGCTACCTACACCGCTGCCCAGCGCGCGAGGTGCTCACCGTCCTTGCCGACAAATGGGTCTTGCTCGTGCTGAGCGTCCTGCGCGGTAACGACGGCCCGATCCGCTTCAACGAGTTGCGCCGCCGCCTGGACGGCATCACCCAGAAGATGCTGACCCGCACCCTGCGCAACCTCGAGCGAGAGGGATTGGTCCGCCGAGCGGTCTACCCCACTGTGCCGCCTCGGGTGGAGTACTCCCTCACCGAACTCGGTGCCAGCATCAGCGAACTCAGCCACGCCATGGGCACCTGGGCCGTCCGGCATCAGGACCAGATCCTGACCGCGCGAGCGGACTTCGACGCGCGGGTCTCGTCCGACCCTGAGCCGCTCAGATCCCCCGCGTCCCGCTGAGTCGCGGGGCGACCCCGCTTCGCACGCTCCCTTCGAACAGCCGTGCCGCAGCCGCCCTGGTCCCGTCGCTCCCCACCGGGAGCCGTCGGCGACACAGCGTTCGGATCCGGCCGGAATCCCGCTGAGCTCGGCGGCGGGCTACATCATCAACGGCGAGTTCGCCGAATGCCCCACCTGGGGTGGCGTTTTCATCCATTCGGCACCGTGGTCGGCGGATCAGCAAGGCAATCCGTACGTCAGCCACGGCTGCGTCACTCTCGCCCCGTCCGACGCCGAATGGGATCGCCACCATCGGCATGGGCGACCCGGGGATCGCGCACCGGTGAGCTACCTCGTCGATCGAAGGCGGTTCGAGGCGCGGCGGGAACAGAGTTCGGCAAGCGGGCAGTATTCTCCCGAGGAGCAATCCCGCACTCGGCCGGACGGACGTCCCGCGGACAGTGCGGACAATTCGACGGTGTGACCTGATGAAGGTGGGGCGATGGATCGACCGGACATGAGCGCGAGACCCGGCTACGACCGGATGGATTCCCGGTTCATCAGACCGGGTCGGCCGCCGGTGGACGACGAGGAGTACCGGGGTGACTGGTCCACGTGGGTCGACCGGCCGCCTGGCGCGCCACAGCCGGCGTTCGAGCCCGAGTTCGAGTCCTACCAGGACGAATTCGACAGCCTGATCGATCGCTCCCGTTCACTGCGTGCGAAACGCCGATGGGCACCACCGCTGCTCGGCACCCTCGGCTCGGCCGCACTCGCCTTCGCCGCCGTCACCCACTTCTGGGGCGACGGCGTCGACCAGCAGGCCGATAGATCCGCGCCGACCCAGGCGAACGCGGCTACGGCAGCGCCCGCCACCCGATGCGCCGCCGAACGGGTCGGCAACCGGATCCAAGGCAACGGCGTGGGCGGCTTCGACTCCGGACCCGCCGCGATTTTCGCTTTTCAGCACGCCTACTACGTCACTCGCTCAGGCGAGCAGGCCCGCGCTGCCGCCACCGCGACCGCCGCCGTCCCCACCGCCGACGCCATCCAACAGGGCATCGACTCGATCCCCGCCGGTACAACACACTGCCTGGCGATCACCCCCGGCGCCTTCGTGGGCCAATACGTCGTGGTCATCACCGAACACCGTCCCGGCCACGACCCGCTCGCCTACAACCCGCAGATCGTCACCACGACCACAGACGGCAGCCGCACCTTGATCAGTGCCATCAGCCGCGGCTGAGCCGCGACCGCACGAACATCGGCCGAGTACCGTGCGGACGCACCGCGGCCTACGAAGCGAAATCGCCGCTGTGGCACCGCCTCTCAGTTCTTGCGCGCGTTCTCCGCGGCCACCACCACGTGACGCATCAGCAGGGCTGTCGTCACCGGGCCGACTCCACCCGGGACCGGGCTGAGCCCCGCGGCCTTACCGCGCACCGAGTCTGCGTCGACATCGCCGACGATCTTGCCGTCGGGCGCCTCGTTGGTGCCCACATCGATGACCACCGCGCCGTCACGGACATGCTCGCCGGACACCAGGCCGATCCGGCCCGCCGCGGCGACCACGATATCGGCGGCAGCGGTGACTGCGGCCAGATCCGCGGTGCGCGAATGGCACACCGTCACGGTGGCGTCCTCGGCGAGCAGCAACTGCGCGAGCGGTTTTCCGACGATATTCGAGCGACCGACGACCGCGACATGGCGGCCGGAGAGTGGGATTTCGTGCTGTTTCAGCAGCTCGACCACAGCCTCGGAAGTGGCGGGGACGAAACCGTCGAGTCCGGCGGCGAGCAGACCGAGCGACAGCGGGCTCACCCCGTCGACATCCTTGGTCGCGACGATCGCGGAACTCACGTCGTCGAGAGTGATGCCCGTCGGAAGCGGAGTCTGCAGCATGATCGCGTCGGTGGCAGCATCCGCCCCACGCGCGGCGAGTTCGGCGCGGATCGCATCGGCACTCGCATCCGCTCCGAGATCGACGGTGTCGCAGGCGATTCCGAGTCGCTCGGCGGCCTTGCGCAGCGAGTTGACGTACCAGGCGCTGGCCGGGTCGTCATTCGCCACGACCAGGGCAAGGCGCGGCGCGGCGCCGCCGTCGCCGAGCGCGGCGGCGCGGGCCTTCGTATCGGCATTGACAGCGGCGGCGAGTTCTTTGCCGGACAGCGAAACGGTATCCACGTTGACACACCCTATCCCGGCCGCCGCGACGAGGTGTGCGCGCGCCCTATCCACTGCGCCGGCGGGTCCGCACGCCGGCAACTCGGTCGCGGAACCCGCCCAGCAATCACCCGAAATCAAGGATGACCACAGTATCGTCATCGTTGTTTGCCCACGGCTAACTGCCAGCACGTGCCAACCCGTTGATCGGCGGAAAGGTGTCGACTGTAGTGAAGATCTCGAGGCATTGGAAACTCCTCGTCGCGACCTCGTTCGCGGCGTTCTCTCTCACCGGTCTGGCCGGTGTTCCCGCGTACGCCGCGCCGAACACCGACGTTCTCCTGAACTCCGCCCTGCGCAACTTCACCAACGGTGACGACGCTGCGGGTCGTGCCGACCTGCGAACCCTGATCGGCGCCGACCCCGGTCACGCCGAAGCGCTCGCCCTGCAGGCGATCTGGTCCGACTACGCGGGCGACCTGCCCGCGCTCGCCGACGCCCTCGCGCGGCTGAACGTCGTCGATCCGGCCATGGCACAGGGCACCCACAATGTCCTCGGCGCGGTCCGCGCCGCGGTCGGCACCCTGCCGAATCCACTGCCCGCACTGGTCGGGCCGCAGACCGGCATCGTCGTCCTCGGGTACGGTCTGCTCCCGGACGGAGCGCTGCGCCCCGAACTGGAGAACCGGCTCACCGCCGCCTGGCTGCAGTCGATCGCCGCTCCGCTCTCGCCCATCGTCGTCACCGGCGGCAATCCGCAGAACGGAATCACCGAGGCCGAGGCCATGCGTCACTGGCTGGTCGCCCACGCCGTGCCGCAGTCGCGGATCAGTGTGGAGTCCCGCGCGGGATCGACCGTGCAGAACGCCGTGTTCAGCACCAGGATGCTGCGCGACGTGGGTGCTACGAGCGCGGTCGTGGTCACCTCGCCCAACCATATCCGGCGCGCCGTCGCCGATTTCATCGTCGCCGGCACGCACGTCGTGGGCGCGATGACCTCGCTCGAACAGCTGGTCTCCCAACTACCGCCGCCGGGCAAGCAGGCCCAACGTGGCATCTACCTCGACGCCACGCGCACCTTCCAGCTCAGCACCGCACACTGACCGACCGGGGATCCGCACCCGCCCGAGCACCCCGGAGGGCTCGGATCCCCGCTGTCGGGCGCGCCGAAAACCGGTGGCGAATCACGAGGCCGCACGGCAGGATGTGCCGGTGATGTCAGCGCGAAGGACCGATGTGGTCGCTCAACTGCGCGCGGCAGGTTGCGTGTTCGCAGAAGACGAGGCGCGGCTGCTCATCGCCGCCGCCGCGGAGACCGGCGCCACGCTGGAGGTGCTCATCGCCCAGCGCGTTTCCGGCACCCCGCTGGAGCATCTGCTCGGCTGGGCCGAATTTCATGGTCTCCGGGTCGCCGTGGGCCCCGGCGTCTTCGTGCCGCGGCAACGGACCGCGTTTCTCGTCGACGAGGCGGTCGGCCTGATCCGCTCGAGGACCGGCCACCCGGTGGTCGTCGACCTGTGTTGCGGGTCGGGCGCATTGGGGCTGGCACTGACGACGATTCTCGCGGACGAGTCCCGCCAGGTGACGTTGGCGGCCGCCGACATCGATCCGGTCGCGGTCGACTGCGCGCGCCGCAATCTCACCCCGCTCGACGCCCCGGTCTACGAGGGCGACCTCTTCGATGCCCTGCCGGTAGACCTGCGCGGAGGCATCGACATCCTGCTGTGCAACACCCCCTATGTCCCCTCCGCGGCGATCGCGCGGATGCCGCCGGAAGCCCGCGATCACGAACCACGCACCGCCCTCGACGGCGGATCCGACGGTCTGGACATCTTCCGCCGCGTGGCCGACGCCGCCCGATCCTGGCTCGCCCCCGGCGGCCATCTGCTGATCGAAACCAGCGAAGAACAGGGGCCCGTGGCGATATCGGTTCTGGCCGAGCGCGGACTCGCGGGCCGCATCGCCCAGTCCGAGGACTACTTCGCCACCGTCGTGATCGGCACCCGCGACTAGGCCACGGTCGTGCGGCGCCGCCTCACCACCACAGACACCACGGCTGTGGGGTCGCGCCGGGCACGAGCGTGCGACGTCGAGCAGCCACTCCTCGCTCTCGACACCGATGTATCCCAGCGCTGCCCGACCGCACGCGCACCCGAGCCGGCGCGCGCTACGCTGCGCTTGCCAAAGATCTGTCCGGGCCCACCGCCACGCCTTCCCGGCGCGCCTGAGCCACGCGAATCAGCGCGGCACCGGGCTGACCGGACGACTCTCGGCGATTCGCTGTTCGACGCGTTGGATCAAGGCGTGCACCCGCGGGTCGCGCGCGAGCCGACTGTCCAGCACCACGTTGATCGCGCCGCGGAACAAGGCATAGGGCTCCCACTGCGGCGGCGCGATAGTGCGCGGCGCGCGGCGCGCGATACCCTGCGCGATGGATTCCGCCGCGTCGCGCACAGTGATCCGCAGATTCAGCGGCCAGGGCAGCAGCGCGCCCAGGTCGGCGCCGAGTTCGTCCTGGTCGAGCGTGCCGTGCGTCATCGCGGTCTCGACGATGCCGAAATACGCCACCCCCGCGGTGGCGCCGACCGCGGCCAACTCGACGCGCAGCGCCCGCCCGAATTGCTCCACCGCGGCTTTGCTCACCATATAGGGCGAACCACCCATACCCGGCGCGAACGCCGCTGCCGAGGAGACCACAACGACATGCCCCTTGGCGGCGACCACGTCATCCAGTGCCGGATGCACGGTATTGAACACGCCGGTGACGTTGATGCCGATGACCCGGTCGAAATCAGCGGGGTTCATCGTCCGAATCGTCGCCGGTTCGGGCACCACGCCCGCGTTGGCCACGACCACGTCGATCCGGCCGAAGCGCTGACGCACCCTGGACATCGCTTCGCGCATACCGATTCGATCGGACACGTCCGCGCGCACCACAAGCGCACGCTCCCCCATCGAGCGGCCCACCGCCGCGGCGGCGGCCTCGTCGATATCGATCAAGGCCACCGAAGCGCCGGTGGCGTAGAGCTTTTCGGCAAGCGCACGCCCGATACCGGTGCCCGCGCCGGTGATCACGACTACGCGATCTCGGACGTCCAACGGTTCCACGTGCGATTGAGCGGGAAGCAGCAGCAGGTCGCGCACTATGCCGAGGACCATGGTGCTCACCGTACCCGCACCTCGTAGGACTCCGGATCGAATCGGCTTGTCCGCCGACGGTATTCGAAACTCCAGTTCGGATACAGCCCAGCGTTGCCACCGTCGGCGGTCTGGTAGTAGCTACGACACCCGCCGGTGAGCCAGGCTGTGTCGCGACTGCGTTCGGTCACCTCGTTCAGGAAAGCCCGCTGGACCTCTTCGCGCACGTCGATCCGGCGGATATTCCGCGCACGCATGGTGCGCACCGCATCGACGATATAGCGCACCTGGGCCTCGATCATATAGATCGCGGACTGATTGCCTGCGGCCCCGAACGGCCCGAGCGTGCAGAAAAAGTTCGGAAACCCCGCGAGCGTCGCACCGAGGTAGCTGCTCGGCCGTTCCCGGTAGCGATCCCCGATCGATCGTCCGTCGACGCCGTACACGCGGTCGAAGATCGCGGGGGGCACGCCGAATCCGGTGCCATAGATGATCGTGTCCGCCTCGTACTCGGTACCGTCGGTGGTGACGATAGAGTGGGGGCGAATCTCCTGAATGCCGTCGGTGACCACCTCGACGTTGGGCTTGGTCAGGGCCGGGTAATAGGCGTCGGAGAAGATCGCGCGCTTGCAGCCGATCACATAGTCGGGGGTGAGTTTGCGGCGTAGCGCCGGGTCACGAACCTGGCGTAGCAACTGGAGTTTCGCCAGCGCTTCATAGGGGTGTCGGAATCGCTTGTCTACGAAACCGACCAGGCCGAATCCCTCGATGCCGGTGTAGTAGAGACCGCGAATCGCCTTGCCGAGCATCGGGATACGGCGCAGCAATGCTCGCTCGGCGGCCAGCGTGCGCCGATCCAGCCGCGAAACGATCCACGGCGCCGAACGCTGGAACACGGTCAGGCGTCCCACCGTCGGCTGGATCTCCGGAATGAACTGCACTGCCGAAGCGCCGGTGCCGATCACCGCGACCCGATCGCCGGTCAGATCGTGTTCGTGATCCCAGTGCAGCGAATGGAACCGAGTCCCTTCGAACGTCTCCGCGCCGGGGAGCCGCGGGATCTGCGCCTCGCTGAACGGTCCCACCGCCGACACCACCACATCGGCGGTCAGTTCGCCGCGAGTGGTGCTCATCCGCCACCGACTTCTGGTGTCGTCCCATCGGGCCGACAACAGTTCGGTGCCGAAACGCATGTGCCGCACTACATCGTGGCGTCGCGCGACCGACTGGAGATAAGCCAGGATCTCCGGTTGGGTGCCGTAGGTGCGCGACCAGTTCGGGTTGGGCGCGAACGAATACGAGTACAACTGCGACGGCACGTCGCAGGCGCAGCCGGGGTAGGTATTCGCCCGCCAGGTCCCGCCGAGATCGGCGGCGCGCTCCAGCACCGCGAAATCGTCGATTCCCGCGTCGCGCAGCGACACCGCGAGCCCCACCCCGGCGATCCCCGCCCCGATCACCAGGATCGGGACGTGTTCCGGATCGGCTGCCACCGTCATGTCTTTCCTCTCACCCACGGGCCCCGCTGCCCGCCGAACTCACAGATCCAGTTCTAGTTCGCCACCGCACGCACGGGATACGCAGGTGAGCATCGAGTGCTCGCGTTCGGCGGCGCGCAGCAGCCGGTCCCGGTGCGCCACCGCGCCCGCGCGCACGCCGGCCTTGCAGGTGCCGCAGAAGCCCTGCTGACAGGAGTACGCAACGTCGGGCAACACCCGGCGGATAGCTGTCAGCGCGGACTCGTCGGCCGCGACTTCCACGTCGAATCCACTGCGGTGCAGCCGGATACGGAACGGCTCGCCATTACGCACGGGCAGTGGCGAGAATCGCTCGGTGTGCAGCGAGACCGTCGGGTCGTGCAGGGCGAGCACCGCGCGCGCATCCTCGGCCAGCGCAGGCGGGCCGCAGACGTACACCGCGGCGCCGGTCGGCGTCTGTTCGAAGATCATCCGGGGGTCCGGGTGACCGAACTCGTCGTCCGGGCGCACCACCACATCACCGCCGGTGAACTGGGCGAGCTCGTACAGGAAGGGCATCCGCGCCCTGGTGCGGCCCAGATACATCAGCCGCCACGGCACTCCGGCACGCTCGGCCGCGGCAACCATGGGCAGAATCGGCGTGATCCCGATACCGCCCGCGACGAACAGATAGCACGATGCCTCGACGAACGGGAACGCGTTACGCGGCCCGCGCACGCGCAGGCGGTCACCCACCCGAAGTCGGCGGTGGATCTCCGAGGATCCGCCCCCGCCGCCGACGATGAGGCGCACCGCGATCCGGTAGGACCGGCGGTCGGCAGGGTCGCCGGTGAGCGAGTACTGCCGCTGGCGACCGGAGGGCAGGAAGACGTCGAGATGTGCGCCAGGCGTCCAGGCCGGCAGCATCGCACCGTCCGGATCGCGCAGCCGCAGACTGACCACCCGATCGGCCTCCTGCTCGATCCGGTCGACAACCACCTCGTAGTCGTAGCCGGAGTGCCGCACCGGGTGCGGGCGCGAAAGCAGTTGCGCGGTGCCACTTTCGACGAAGATCCGCTTGTACACGTCGACCGCCGAGCCGATCAGTCGCAGCGCGGCCCCGGGCTGGAACTGCCCGCCGATGGCCGTCATACGTCCGCCGCCCGTGCCGCAGGCGACTGCGCGAGGTAACGCAGCGCATTGTCCTTCGGGCCGAGTTGCGACGGGTGGAAGCCCGGCCGCAGATAGCGCGGAATCTCGGTGAGAAAGGTGGTGAAACTGGGCACCACGCCGCGGACCGACGCGCTGGCCAACTGTAGCGGCCATAACCGCCCCTTGTTTCTGGACGGATCCTTGTGGAACAGGTAGCCGCCCGAGATGACGAACAGCGCGAGCAACCCGGAGCTGGCGATCAGCGCCTGCCGCGCCCTCCGCGCGTAGCCGCCGTCGACGTACATGTAGGCGTCGTAGACCACACTGCGGTGTTCGACCTCTTCGGCGCCGTGCCAGCGGATCAGATCGAGCATCGCCGGATGCATGCCTTTGGCTTCCAGCTTGTCGTTGGTCAGCAGCCATTCGCCGATCACGGCGGTGTAGTGCTCCATTCCGGCGAACAGCGCCAGCCGCTCGCACAGCCACTCGTGCTTGGCCCGGCCCGATAACCCGTGGTCGCCGAGCAGCCGGTCGATCAGCCACGCGACGCGCTCGACCATCGGTCCGACGTCGAGACCGAGTCGCTCCAACTGCTGGCGCGCTTTCTCGTGCGAACTCGCGTGCATGGACTCCTGGCCGATGAAGCCACGAACCTCCTCGCGTAGCCGCTCGTCCTCGATCAGAGGTAGCGCCTCGGCCAGCGCCTGCGCCATCGCGCGCTCGCCTTCGGGTAGCACCAGGTGCATGACGTTGATGATGTGCGTGGCCATCGCTTCACCGGGGATGTAATGCATCGGCACCGTGGCGAAGTCGAAGTCCACTGCGCGCGCGTTGATCGCGTGTGTCTGGTCGGTATAAGCGGCAGATCTCATATCACACCCCTCATCGTTGATCAGCGTTCTCGCAATCTATTGGTGACATCAACTGCTGTCAACATCACATGATGTCAATTCGGTTGCTATGAGAGGATGGCGCCATGGTCGAAGCGGACGGGTCTATTCCGGGTATGCGTCGCTGGCGCGGACGCTCCCCCGCCGACCGGGTGGCCGCCCGTCGGGAACAGCTGATCGACGCGTGCACAGAGCTGATGGCCACCGTCGGCGCCGCCGAAACCTCGATGCGCGGCGTGTGCAGACAGGCTGGGCTGACCGAGCGCTACTTCTACGAGAGTTTCCCCAACCTGGACGCCCTGCTGACCACCGTGCTGGACACCGTCGTCCTCGGCGCGCGCGACCGGCTGCTCGCAGAGCTGCCCGGCGCGCCGGCCGAACGGGGCGCGATGTTCCGCCACATGGTGGGGGTGTTCACCGACTATCTGGTGGCCGACCGCCGCCGCGGCCGGATCATGTTCGTGGAATCGCAGGCCACGCCGGTGCTGATGCCGCGCGCCGGCGAACTCATCGGTTTGTTCACCGGGCCGATCGCGATGATCGTCGGCGCGGGCGACTACGCCGACCCGCCGCCGGACGACTTCGACAACGCGCTCAACGCCAGCGCTATCTTCGGCGCGCTGGCCTACCTCTACCGCCCCTGGCTGGACGGCGCGATCCCGATTCCGCGCGAACGTTTCGACGAACACGCCGCGCATGTCATCGAACGGATCGCCACGGCGCGCTCGACGGCCCACACCGAGGCCTAGCTGTTCGTCCACACCGGAATGGACCGCGGTGTCCGCCGCCACCGCACAGTGCGATCGACGACGTGCTTCGGCGCGCGAGTTCATCATCGCCGACCGCGCTGTGCTCGGCGATCCACGGGCGCATCGGGTTGCCGGTACCCGAGTAGTGGGCCCGGTGCGGCCCCCGTGTCGTTGCGGTGGGCTCGCGGCGCCCGCTAGTACTGTCGGCCCGATGCGACTCGTGTCGAGTTTCGGTGCGGTGCTGTTGACCTGTGCGCTTGTACCGTTACCCGGAATATCCGCGGTGGCGGTCGCGCAGGACGAGCAGGCGGTCGGAGACGACTGGTCGGCAGTATCGGAGACGTTCGAGCCCGAGAACTTTCGCGCCGCCCCGTATCTGGGCAACGGGCGCATCGGCGCGATGATCCCACCGAGCGGCGGCGGGTATCACGATTACGGCGCCTTGGTGCGCACCTCGTTCCCGTTACTGGAACCGCGTTATACCGGAACGTATCTCGCGGGCTTCTATGCCAGGCAGTCCGGGTCGTTGAACAACACCGAGGTGATCGCCGCGCTCCCCGCGTGGTCGGGTTTGACCCTCGACGTCGCGGGCCGGACCTACCAGGCCGACGTCGACCCGGCCACGCTCACGCACTACCGCCAGCGCCTGAACTACCGCGATGCCACCGCCACCACCGAGGCCACCTGGGCGCCCGACGCGGAACACCGGCTCGATCTGACCTACCGGACCTTCGTGTCCCGGGCGCAACCGAACCTCGCGGTCCAGCAGCTCACCATCACCCCACGCTTCTCGGGGCCGCTGACGGTCACCGACCTGATCGACGGCGCCGCGGCGCGCCGAGTCACCGCGACGACGGCGGACGCCGATCCGGACCGGAGACAGATCACGGTCGGCGTGCGCGCCGACGGCACCGACAGCACCGCCTTCCTCGTATCCACGGTCACAACCCCCGATGAGCTGGATGGCACCGCGCTACCCGCGAACGGGCTCACGGCCGGTACACGATTCGACGGCACGGTCGCGGCGGGCCGCAGCTACACGGTCACCAAGTACGTGGGAATCGCCTCGAGCACGGACGGTGCGGACCCGCGCGCGATCGCCACCGAGATCTCCGACTCCGGCGCGGCACATGGTTTCGCCGCGGCCCACGCCGAACACGCCGCGGCCTGGGATCGCCTGTGGGAGCCCGCTATCGAGATCCCGGGCCGCGACGACTATCGGGACTGGATCCGGCCCGCACTGTATTCGGTACTGTCCAGCGTCCGGGCCGGACAGCGCTGGTCCGTGCAGCCCGCGGGGTTGTCCTCGGACGACTACGGTGGCCTGACCTACTGGGACGCCGAGACCTGGATCTTCCCCACCCTGCTCGCGCTGTATCCCGAATTGGCCCGCACCGTGGTCGATTTCCGCGTCGCGGCGCTGCCGCAAGCCGAGGCGAACGCACGTGCCTACGGGCTGACCGGCGCGCTGTATCCCTGGAACGACGGACCGACACAGCGATGCGCGTCACCAGGAGTCTGCGGACTGGTCCAGGAACATCTGGGGAACGAAATCGTGCTCGCACAATGGCAGTACTACTCGGCCACCGGCGACGAGCAATGGCTGCGTGACAGCGGCGCGCCGGTGATCACCGCCATCGCGAACTACCAGGTCGCACGAATCGGCCCGAAGCTGCCCGACGGCCGCTACCACTACGCGCCCGCGGCGGGCGCCGACGAATACGTCACGGTTTCGGCGGACAGCGCGCTGACCAACGCCGGAGTGATGGCCACGATGCGCACCGCGATGTCGGCCGCCCGGCTGGCCGGACTGCCGGAGAATCCACGGTGGACCGATATCGCCGCCACCATGGCGATGCCGCCGGATATCGCGCCGGGCGTGCCCGCCGAATATCTCGGGTATCAGGGGGCGAAGATCAAGCAGGCCGACACGGTGCTGATCAGCTACCCGTACTCCTATACGGCTCCGGGCTATTCGCCCGAGGCGACCCTGGCGTACTACTTCGACCGCACTGATCCCGACGGCCCCAATATGAGCAACAGTGTCGGCGCCATCCTCAGCGCGCAGTACGACCCCTGCCGCACCCAGCAGTTTCTGGACCAGTCGGTGCAGCCATATGTCCGGCCACCGTATGTGTTCCAGTCCGAGGCACGTGGCGAGCGATCGGGCGCCAACACGGTCGGCCAACCGGCGTGGATCTTCGTCACGGGCGCGGGCGGATTCCTTCAGGGTTTGCTCTACGGTCCGAGCGGGCTGCGGTGGACCGAGACGGGTCCCCGGCTGGACCCGATGCTGCCCAGCGGGTTTCCCGACGGCATGACGGTGCGCGACCTCGCGGTACGCGAGAGCAGGCTGACCTTGCGGATTCGACCGGAAGGCACGACGGTCGAGGTCACCGCGGGTGATCCGGTTGCTGTCGAGACTCCCGGTGGCCCAGCAACCATCCGCCCGGGAATACCGCTGACGCTGCCGACCAGGAGCGCCTGCCCGTAACCCCGGGACCGCCCGAAACACGAGACCGGCGGATCTCGACATTGCCGCTTCGGGTGCGGGCTACGCGGCGCTAACGCGCCAGAAAGTGCCAGCCGAGCCATGCCCACACGAGTACGGCGGCGATTCTCGCCGCTCGCGCCCGGGTGAGGTAGGCCATCGTCTCCCCCAGCGACGCGATCAGTTCTCGACGCGCGCGGGCGAACACGACGACGCCGAGTCCAGCCAGCAGCAGCAACACAAACCCGACGATGACGACCGCACGATCACTCATCGAGACACCAACCACCAGCCGATGCCCAGCCACGCCAGCCATCCGACGAACCGCAGCGGCCCGTGTTCGAGTGCCGGATCCAGCAGCGTGGACAACGTGGGGTGGTCGACACTGGGCCGTATCCAATCCGGTTGTCGCACAAACGCATACGCCTCCCACGCCGTCGCTGCGATGAGGAGCGTCGACCAGACGGCCACGGCGCGGCGCAGTCGGGCCGTGCGCCGCGTGTGCTGAGGCGTCGCACGCCACGCCGACACCAGGATCGCGAGCACCGGAAGTGCCACCAGCACGTTCGCCGACCAGGAGAACGGTCGGGTCACGGCTCCAGCCGCCGCCACCAGGACACTGACGACCACCGCCAGGGACCACTGGATTCGACGTGCCGGTTGCGCCGGCTCTCCTGTCACATTCGCAGGATAAGACATCACGCGGGCGGATCGAGCCAGGCGCCATCAGCGGGTGCGGCCGAAATCCGGCACACCGGGCGGACGCCGTTCGATAGCTGCCCGGCGGCGACGGGTTCGTGCCGTCCAGCACATACTCACTGCCGCGCATCGACAACGAGCTATGGCAGCGCCCTCGATACTCGACCTCCCTACCGAGCCGCACTCAGTTGCCCAGAAATGGCTGATCCGGAAAAATTTCGCATATCTAGGACAGAATTGCTGACATACATCGCATATACAGCCTCTCTGAGAGTTTGCGGGTGGATTGCGGTGAACAATGGGCTGGTACAAGGTGCCGTTGTGGTGGTCCGCGATGCGAAGGAGCGCACGTGATAGGTGTGGCGACGGTGAACGGGTTGATGTGGGGTGCGGGTTCCGTGGCATTGCGGGCCGGCGCCTCCGCGGCGGAGACGGCTGTGGACGCGGCGCAGGCGTTGGTGAGCCCCGTTGTCACCGTGGGTCGTGATGTGGTGGGTGCGGTGGCGAGCGCCCGCATTGCCGGGGGCGGGCCGTCGGTTGCGTGGTCGCAGGGGCGTCGCCTGCACCTCGAGCTGGGTTCGGTGTTGCCGTTGTCGGTGTGGGCGGAACGCGCCGCGGAGGTGGAGGCGGTGGTGGCCGCGGTGCCGGGAGTGACTGCGGTGCATGTGGAGAGCGCGCTGGGTCGACTGGTGGTCGATCGCGCGGAACACGTCGGGGTGGAGGAGATCTGGTCGGCTGTTCGCCGGATCGCCGCCGTGTCCGCAGCCGCGGACACGGGCGTCGTAGTGCAGCCGCGGTGGCGGCCGGTGGCCGACCCGGGCGATCGGTTGGCAGTAGTGGTTCCGCTGGTGGCGGGGGCGATGGATGTGGCGGCGGTCGTCGGTTCGGTCGCGGGCGTGCTGGCGCGAGTGCCGGCTGTGCCACAAGCCGCCCGAGCCGCGGCCGCGGTGATCAATCATCAACCGCGCGTGGTGGCCATGCTCGAGGAACACCTGGGTAGGGTGGCCACCGACTTCCTGCTCAACACCGCGACGGCGGC
Organism: Nocardia sp. NPDC049190; assembly: GCF_040648115.1. Taxonomy (NCBI): domain Bacteria; kingdom Bacillati; phylum Actinomycetota; class Actinomycetes; order Mycobacteriales; family Nocardiaceae; genus Nocardia; species Nocardia sp. NPDC049190. Next base: position 285,546 of record NZ_JBEZDE010000004.1, on the reverse strand, counting down.
CACCCATGGGCTCGGTCACGCACCGGGATCTCCGCTGCTGGATTTCACGCAACGGGTCGTCCAGGTGTCCGAAGCGTTGGCGCACCGACGGACATGGGCGCTTCGCGAGCCGGACCTTGCCGTCCCCACGCGGCCGCAGGCCCCGATGGTGCCGGTCCGCTCGTCCCTGGTCCGCGACGCCGATGCGCCGCGACACAGTTGGGCGGCTGCGGCGGCGGGTGAGATCTCCCATGTCGTGGTCGACGCCGCGGTCGATGTCGCCGTCGACGCGGCGAAGGCGGCCGTCGGTGGCGTGGTCGAAGACTACGCGGACCAGGCCGCGAACGGTTCGCTGATGGCCGCGGCGGGAGCCCTGCTCGCCGGCGGACGTGCGCAGGACGTGGCCGAGGCCGTGCTGGCCGGTGTGCCGAAGGCCGCACATCTGGGCCGGGAAGCGTTCGCCGCGGTGTTGGGTCGCGGCCTTGCCCGCGCCGGGCTATTGGTCCTGGATCCAGGCGCGCTGCGGCGGCTCGATCGGATACAGGTCGTGATCATCGATGGTGCGGCACTGCGTGGAGACGCGCGCACGGTGCTGCACGCACGCACCGTTTCGGAGCACTGGGACGACGACCGCGTCTACCAGGTCGCCGACGCTCTGCTGCATGGCGAGAGAGCCCCCGATCCCCACCGGGACGAACCGCCCGCCACCGGCGCACGGCTGCGGTGGCACAACCGTCGGGGCTCATCCGGCGCACCGGCGCAGGGAATCGAGGACGCGGACCTCATGGTCGGCGGACAACTCGTCGGCACTGTCGCGGTGGGGTGGGAACTCGACCCGTACGCGGTCGCTTTGATGCAGACCGCGCAACGCACCGGGACACGGGTGGTGTTGCGTCATGTCGCCGGGACGGACGAACTCGCCGCGGGGGTGGCTGCCAGCTATCCAGCGGGCACCGCACTGCTCGAGGTCGTCCGCAGTCTGCGCGCCGATCGCGGCCCGGTCATGCTGATCACCGCATTGCATCCCGACTTCGCCTCGGCCGACACTTTGGCGGCCCTCGCCGTCGCCGATGTCGGTGTCGCCCTCGATGATCCGAAGGCCGCCGCTCCATGGACCGCCGACATCATCACCGAGACCGACCTGAATGCCGCAGTGCGGGTCTTGTCCGCCCTGCCCGCAGCCCGCCGAGCCAGTGTGGCAGCGGTGCGTTTGGCGAAAGCAGGCAGCACCTTGGCTGGTCTGCTTCTGGTGACCGGAGAGACCGGAAGTCGGCGCCGGATGGGGTTGGGCCGTTGGCTCAGTCCCGTCAACGCAGCTGGCGCCGCCGCTCTGCTCTCGGGGACGGTCACCGCGCGGTCGGTGCTGCGTCGACCCGATCCGGACCCACAACCGTTGACGGCATGGCACGCGCTCGACCCCGAGATCGTCTACCAGCGCCTCACCGGCGGGCGGCGGCCGCTGGCGGCGCCCGCCCCGGTCACCCCGGCCTGGCGTCGGCGGCTCGACGACCTGTCCGACAGTGCGCTGCTGGCCCCGCTGCGGGGGCCGGCGGGTGGAGTCGTTCGGTTGGCAGCCGCGACTCGTAGCGAGTTGACTGACCCGCTGACCCCGGTGTTGGCGGTCGGCGCGGCGGCATCGGCGATTCTGGGCAGCAGCGTCGATGCGCTGCTGGTGACCGGAGTGATGGCAGGAAACGCCCTGGTCGGAGGTGGGCAGCGGGTGCGGGCAGACAACGCGGCCGCGGAGTTGTTCGCCGAGCAGCGCCAAGTCGCGCGCCGCGTCGTGATACCGGTGATCGCCAATACCCGGCGCCGGCTGGCCTTCGCCCGCACTGCCGAACCCACCGTGACGGTGCCCGCCACTCGGCTACGCCCAGGCGACGTCATCGACCTACGCGCCCCGGAAGTGGTTCCCGCCGATGCGCGGTTGCTGGTGGCCACCGACCTCGAGGTCGACGAGTCGTCCCTGACCGGCGAGTCGGTGCCGGTCGCCAAACAGGTGGAGCCGGTCCCCGTCACCGATCCGGCCGACCGATCGAGCATGATCTTCGAGGGCTCGATCGTCGTCGCGGGCAGCGCCCGGGCGATCGTCGTGGCGACCGGCGCCAGCACTGCAGCCCACCGCGCGATCTCCTCCGTAGCGCAGGTCGCGGCGCCGGCCGGAGTGGCAGCCCGACTGCGCGAACTCACCGCGACCGTACTGCCGCTTACTCTCGTCGGCGGCGGTGTGGTGACCGGCCTTTCCCTGCTCCGACGCCGCCCGCTGCGCGATGCCGTCGCAGATGGCGTCGCGATCGCCGTGGCCGCGGTCCCCGAGGGGCTTCCGCTCGTGGCGACCGTCGGCCAACTCGCCGCTGCTCGGCGCTTGTCCGCACGAGGTGTGCTGGTGCGTACCCCTCGCACCCTCGAGGCCCTGGGCCGCATCGATACCGTCTGCTTCGACAAGACCGGGACCCTGACCGAAAACCGTTTGCGCGTCGTCGCGGCCGCCACCGCGCATCAGGACCCGCACGATCCCGTCCGGACTCCGGACGCCCCGGACGTCGTGAGCGTCTTGCAAGCAGCAGGCCGCGCCTGTCCATGTCCGGGTCCCGACCAGGGCCATGCACATGCCACTGACGAAGCGATCCTCGCCGCGGTCGCCGCGGTGCCCGCCGCTGCGGCGAACTGGGATGTGACAGTAGCGATGCCTTTCGAATCCGGACGCGGTTACGCGGCTGCCGTCGGTGCGCCGCAACCGAATGGGGCCGGAACACCACGGCAGTTGCTGGTGGTCAAAGGCGCCCCCGAGGTGGTACTGGCCCGCTGCCGGTTCGTTGACCCGAGCGCGGAACGGGACCGGGCCGAAGCCCTTGTGCACAGCCTTGCCGAACAGGGCCTGCGGGTACTGGCGATCGCCCACCGTGTCGCGGGAGCCGATTTGGCCGTCGACAGCGACACCGACGCCGTCGACGACGCCGCATCGGAACTGGAGTTGCTCGGATTCCTCGGTCTGGCCGACACGCCACGACCATCGGCGCGTCCGCTGCTCGAGCAACTCCTCGCCGCCGACCACAAAGTCGCGCTGATCACCGGCGACCACCCGGTCACGGCCCGTGCCATCGCCCACCGGCTCGGCTTGGCCGACGATATCCGGGTCGTCACCGGAGCCGAACTCGCTGCCCTCGACGAGGACTCCCGGGCCGAGTTGGTCGCCGACGCACAGGTATTCGCCCGGGTCAGCCCGGAGCAGAAGGTGCAAGTGGTCTCCGCCCTGCAACGCGCCGGCGGGGTCACCGCGATGGTCGGCGACGGCGCCAACGACGCCGCCGCGATCCGAATGGCCGATGTCGGGATCGGCGTGACCAGCCGCGGTTCCTCCGCAGCGCGGGGCGCCGCGGACCTGGTGCTGACCGACGATGACCTGACCGTGCTACTCGACGCCCTCGTGGAGGGCCGGAACATGTGGGGCAGCGTGCGTGACGCACTGGTGATGCTGCTCGGCGGTAATGCCGGCGAAGTCGCCTTCACCATCCTCGGCACCGCGTTCGGTGGCCGCGCACCGATCGGTACCCGGCAACTGCTGCTGGTCAACCTGCTCACCGATATGTTTCCCGCCCTGGCCGTCGCGGTGACCCCGCAGCGTCGGTCCCCGGAGGAAGCGGCGGCCGTCACCGACGAGGAACTCGACGCCGCACACCGCGCCCACCGGCACGCGGTGCTCACCGAGCCGGCCCCTTCCCTGGACCGACCTCTGGTGCAGGCCATCATCAACCGAGGTGCCGTCACCGCCACCGCCGCGACCATCGCCTGGATGATCGGCTGCTGGACCCCAGGGACCCGACGCCGGTCCACGACCATGGGCCTGACAGCGCTGGTGGGCACCCAACTGGCGCAAACACTGCTCACCCGCCACCGCAGTCCTCTGGTCATCGCCACCGCCGCAGGCAGCGCTGTCGTCTTGGTCGGCATCGTCCAGACGCCGGGCATCAGCCACTTCTTCGGCTGCACACCCCTGGGGCCGGTGGCCTGGAGCGGAGTGATCGCCGCCACCACGACCACCGTCGTCGCCTCGGTGTTCCTCCCTCGGTGGCTGACCGAATATGCCACTCCCCGCCGCCTGCCGGACGCCGACACCTTGCCCGGCGCCACCCCGCAGAGAGATCATTGAGTGCTCGGCGCGAGCATTGCGTCGAGCATGAACGCTCCTGGATCGAACCGGATCGAACCGCTGTGACGTCAGGAGGAGAAGCCTGTGTCCCCCACCGAATCCGCTGCGCCGGGAAACCCTCCGCATGGCGAAGACTCCCACCGCCCAGGCGGAACCGTCGACCCCGACCTCGTCGATCAAGCTGCCTTTCGCCAGCGCATCGCTGACCGTGCCCGGACCCGGCGCCGTGGTCGAAGTCGGCCCGGTTTCCGTGACCCTGCCGACCAACTACCTGTACTACACCGGTCTCGGGGCGCTCGCGATCGCCGGAACCATCGAATGGCCGGTCGCCGCCGCACTAGGAGCCGGTGGATTTCTCGTCAGCCGGGTCAGGTCCCGCACCCCCAAGAGCACCCCGACCGACAAGACCACTCGCAGTGCCAGATCCGGGCCGACAAAGACTCGTGCCGGCACCGCGTCGTGATTCAGCGGGACAGTCCCCGCTCACCGCGGTGACCACGCGGTGACCATACCGACCGACCTGCGGCCACTGCACGGAATACCGTCTACTCGGAATCACTGTGGGCGCTGTTCATTGCCGCCGCCACAGCGGCACGGGAGGACGTGCCGAGTTTGGCGAAGACTCGCGCGAGGTGTTTCTCGACGGTCTTGGGACTGATGAAAAGTTGGGCCGCGATTTCCCGGTTGGTGTATCCCCGCGCTACTCGCTCGGCGATATCGCGCTCGCGTTCGGTCAGGGTGGACGGGCTGACCGCTTCATCGGTCTCTGGTCTGCGCTGGACGCGCCTTCCCAGGTTTCGGAGTTCCTTCGCGGCCTCGTCGGCGAGTCGGGCAGCTCCGGTTTGTCGAAATATGCCGTAGGCGAGTTCGAGGTCGTCGATCGCTGCTGCGCTCTGATCGGCTCGCGCCAGGGCGCAGCCTGCCAAAAGTTGTGCCCGGGCGGAGAACACGGCCCACTCCGCTTCGATGAAGCACTCCTGTGCCTGTCGGGCGGTCGCGGCCGCGACCGCGAATTCGCCTCGCGCGATCTGTGTCTGCGCCTTGGCGTAGTGGGCCTGTCCCGTCCGGGATTGCAGACCGAACGTGAGGTCCTCCATCCGCCGGGTGATCGCCGCGGCCGCATCGATGCGGCCTGCGGCCAATTCGGCTTTGACCAGTGCCGGCTCGAAGAACGACCGCGCTGTGGGCGGCATATCGGACAGATCGGGGCCGCCGATCGACAATAATTCCCGGCGACCACGGCCGAACTCACCCGCTTCGATGAGCGCTTGGCCGTAAGACGCGCGCGCCGCCCATGCGTAGTGCGCGCCCGGTGTGCGTTCGGCCGCCTGCACCCCAGCACGTCCCGCACGCACTGCCGCCGGCAGATCACCACTCAACGTCTCGACATAACACCGAATACCTTCCGCGGTTGTCCGGAGCTGGTCGTTGTCGAGCAGCAATGCCATCTCGGCCGCGGACTCCGCGAGACGCCGGGCTTCTCGAAGTTGGCCGAGGAGCATCTTCGCCAGCGCCGCACCGAACATGAATCGAGCGACGACATGGCCATGACCGGTGGCACGGCTGATCGTCAACCCGCGTTCGGCGTGGCGGACGGCCGCCCGAACCTGGTCGATGCCGACTTCGGCATCGACCAGGTTGGCCAGGGGTTCGAGCAATTCGGGCGCCAGGACGACGTCACTGACATCGATATGGTCGGCGACCAGGCCGGCGAAATACTGCGAGCGCGCTTTGTCGCCCTGGTGGTTGGTCAACAAGGCCAGCATGGCATTCACCGCCACCAGTAGCCGGGAGTCGCCGAGCGCTTCGGCCTTGCTGCGAGCCTGCGAAGCCACCTCGATGCCCTCCCCCCATTGCCGTCGCATGAGGCAGTTCTCGGCCAGCGCCAGCTCCAACGGCACCGCCTCCGCGCTGCCTTCGGTTGTCTCCCGGAGAGCTGTGACGAGCAGGTGGTGCGCGTCCTCGGCTCGTCCGAGTCCGTGATCGGCGTTGGCCATCATGCCGATGATCCGCACCCGCGCACCGAGCGCATCGACCGGAAGCAGCGGCAGCGCCTGTTCCAGCACCGTGCGGCTGTCGCGCAAGCGACCGGAATATCCGAGCGCGGCCGCCAGCGACACGATCAACTCGTGCCGCCGCTCGTCTGCACCGGTCTCAGGCAAAAGGCGCACCGCGGCCTCGAACCACCCCGCGGCCGCCGCGGGCGCACGCGGCGCGACAGCGCGCCCGGCCTCGGTCAGGAGCCCGACAGCGTCGTCATCGCCGACCACTGCCGAGTGTGCGATGTGATGAGCTCGCGACGCCAGCGCGGCGCCACGCCGATCCAGTGCGCGCGCCGCATGCCGGTGCGCAGCAAACCGCCAGCCCGGCATCGCCCCGTCATAGACCACTCGGCGCACGATCGGATGCCGGAAACGAAACTGACCCGGCGTCGTGTCCGGACGAACCAGATCGACGGCGACGAGCTCATCAAGGCATTTCAACACCTGAGCCTCGTCGGACTCGGCGATCGCGGCGACCAGACCGACATCGAAATGGTCACCGGCCACTGCTCCGGCCCGAAGCACCCTGAGTTCTTCGACCGCCAATCCCGTCAGCTCCTGGGTGATCGTCATTCGGAGCGGGGTGGGGATATCAGCGCCGGACCAATGCGTCACGTTCCCATCAGGCAGCGGACTCGGCAAAGGTTTCTTCGACATCCGCGCCAGCTGTTCCAGGTAAAAGGGGTTTCCGCCACTTTCGGAATGCAGCGCCCGGATCACCGCGGAATCCGGCCGCTCCCCCAGCGCTTCGGCCGCCTCATCGAGGGTCAGCGGCGCCAGGTCCAGCTCGGACAGCAGGCCTTCGCGCGCCGCGTGCGTACCCGCATCCAGCAACAAACGCCCCACTTGCTGCGGACGATATGCCAGAACGAGCACCATGCACGGCACCAGGCGCCTGAGCAGGTGACCGATCAGCTCTACCGAGGCCGGGTCGGCCCAATGCACGTCATCGAGGGCCAACACCGTCGGCCTGCGCGACGCGAGCTGATCGAACGTGGCGCGCACCGCGCGATGGAACTCGAAGCGCTCCACTTCCAGTCGGCTCGCGAGCTGCCTGCCGTGTCCGGACAACGACGGCAGCACCGCAGCCAGCTCGGCCATCCGATCCGGACCCAAATCCACGATGATTCGGGAGTCGAGCGACCGGAACCTGTGATCGATGGCCTCGACAATCAGCCCGAACGGAATTTCACGTTCCATCTCGGTTCCGCGTCCGGTCAAGACGTCGAAACCCGCGGTGGTCGCTCGGTCACACAACTCCCCCAACAGGCGGGTCTTGCCGATACCCGGTTCGCCCACCACGGCCACCGCGCCCGCGGCGCCCGACCGCGCATTCGCCAGCACTTCATCCACACGCTGTAGCTCGCAGGCCCGGCCTACCAGAGTTACACGTCGGCCGCCATGGGCGCCGATCGCCGCCATCGAGCCTCCACAAGGTCACCATCCAGCGGATCGACCACAGCTAACAGCCGGGCATCCTCCTCGAGCCCGATACTAGCGGATTGTCTGGTTTATGAAGTCCTGGAACGGTTCTGTGTGCATCCAATCGGTCATCTGCTTGTCTTCGCCGTACGTCTAAGCGCCGATTGCGATACGAGTCACTGCGTCGACGACGCTCGTGCCGGTGTGCGGCGTGCCAGGTGCGGCCACCGAAGCCCGGGCCGGATATGCGAACCAGCATTCCGTTGGCAAAGAACCACACCGACACAGCCGACCTTCTGCGCGTAGCCGGAGGGTGGGCGGCCGGTTTCCGGAACCAGGCCAAAGTTGTTCGCCTATGGCCTTTTCGCGCAGCGTCCACGCCTGACCTGCGGACCCAACACGCCGTCCTCGACCAGCGTTCCATCAGCCACGGTTCGCCGCACTCGCAGAATCGATGACTTCGGCGATCGACATCACTCCGATTCGCTGAGAACAAGACCGGGTCGCGGGCGCCTGCGTACGGCGCCGAAATGACCGACCATTCTGCACGAGACACTTGTCGACTCGGATCCGACCGACGACAATTTTTATGGCTGGATGCCAGTGTCGACGAAACCTGTCCTGCCGACTGGACGGCCCACCGTAGGCATCTCCCCCATTACCCTCGACTGCGCCGCCGTGGAACCGTCGTGGCGTGCTCGGATTTCCTGCTGTCAATACTCGATTCAGCCCCGCGACCTCGGGTGATCAGGTTCGGCACCAACGCTTCGAGGACGTACTACGCATCTGCACCCAACATCGGAGCCGGTGCGGCAACCGCCCACACACTGTGCAGCACAACGACGTACATCCACCCAAGATGCGGTCCGAGTCGGTTCGTTGCAGCCCGAGCCGCATGTCGATGCCGCGGTTCGCACAGCCGTCGCGCGCCTGTGCCAACGGAATCGGCGATCTTCGATGACGACGAATGTCGAATCGGGAGGTCGACGATCCCGGTCGGCGTCGGTGTTCTGGGATCCCGCGCGGTGGCGACCGCGGACGGTGGCACGACGGTGTGGTGCCTGGGTCGGTGCCACACTCCGACGACGCAGAACCGTGTGGTTTCTGGTCGTCGTCGCTGTCCTGCTGGTGATCCCGGGCATCGTCGGGGCCGTCGCCACCGCGCAGAACAGCACGGTTGTGGCGGGAACGTCCGCGATCGACGGGCTCAGTTGGATGGAGATCCGGGATTCCTCGGGGGTGTCCATGGCCGACTATATGTTCGTCACCGATCACGGCAACGTTCTGAACCCGTATAAAACGACGCTGGCATTGGTACTCGGTGTGGAGTTCGCCGGATACATGGCGATCGTGGTGCTTGCGCTCTGGGTGATCAGCTATGCGCTGACCTTTCAATGGCTCGACGTCTTCGGCCGAGCATGGACCGGCGCCGCCGACCGACTGGCCGATCAGGTCGCCACCCCCATGGTGTTGACGACAGCGGCAGCGGTCGGCGCGTTCTTTGTCGCCTGGTTCGTGGTGCGTGGACATCACGCCAAAGCGGCGATACAGGTGGCAACCATGGTAGGCGTGGCGGTACTCGGACCGACATATCTGGCGGATCCGCTGGCCGATGTGCTTTCCTCGCATGGCCTTTTGGCCCAAGGCCGCGACGTCGGCGTCTCGATCGCCGCGGGACTCAACGGCGACTCCGACCCGAATCCCCGCACCGTGGTGTCGGGTATCCAGGGAACCCTCGCGGACAATTTCGTCCGGCGGCCCTTGCAGGTATGGAATTTCGGTCATGTGGTGGATGAATCGCCCCGTTGCCGCGCGGCCTGGTCGGCGACAGTCCGGACGGGTGACGATGCGCGCGTCGTGGAAGCGATGAGAGCCTGCGGCGACTCGAGCGCCCACGCCAAAGCCACCGATCCCGGTTTCGGTCAGGTCACCACGGGGCTGCTACTGCTGATCTTCGGAACCATCGTCCTGCTCTTCGGAACCTATCTGGGTTGCAAGATCGTATGGAGCGCGTTGAACTCCATCTATCACGCCATCATGGCAATTCTCGGATTCGCCGCGGGCGGATTCATTTACGGGCCCACGCAGACGTTCCTGGTCCGCAATATTGTCGATACGTGGATGTCCGCAGGGAGGATGGCCGGCTACACCGTGTTTCTCGGTGGTTACTGCCTATTCCTGGGCGATATTTTTCATGCGGCCCGAAACCAGGTCATGACGGTATTCGTCCTCGCCGGGATAGTGATGCTCGGCGCTATCGTCCAGCTGCGACGCCTGGCCGGCAGCCTGGACAGCGGCAACAACAGGGCGGCCAACCGAGTCGCCTCGGCCCTGCAGGGCCCGTCCGGATCCGGCGGTGGTGGCGGTGGTCCGGGGATGGGTTCGGGAGGTGCCAAAAACTCCCTCCCCGCTGCACTACTCGCCAACCTCGCCACAGTGAGCACCCTGAATTCGAGCCCGATAGTGGGTTTGCTCATGGGGCGCAAATCACCGTTCGACCCCGACACGCGGCTGAGGTACCGAGGGGAGCTAGCGATGCTCAGGGACCGCGAGCAGCTCAGGGCCGCCGCGGTCGATGCAGGCAAACGAGGCGGCGGCATAGGCACCGCTCGAGGTGCCGCCGCTGCCGTTCACGGTGTGCTCGAAATGGGCGGAAGCCTCGGTAACGCTGGTGCCGCCCTCGTCGCTGCCAAATTCACCGACAGAAATCAGATCTACACAGCCCTCCGGCTCCATGCGAGGGTACTGCGCGACGCCGAGGACGAAACTCTCCTGTCCAAGCCCGTCGGCAGACTCGTCACGGCATTGCGACTCGCCGAGACCGAGGGCCACTCGCCGGCCAGTCTCGCAACGCTCGAGGGGTTTGCGCTGAAGTTTCGAGAAGCCAACGGGGAAAGGGTCATTCCCGGCCTCACGGATGCGGAGCGGATCCGAGTCCACAATTATTTCGCGGATCCCACAATGGAAGAACTACATGCGATAAGAAAAATGGCGACCGAAGAAAAGGGCGCCACACTCGACAGCGGCGGCCGCATGATGGCATACATCGGGACCGAACACGCCAGACGATCCGCGGAGGCGGTTGAAAGCCTGATGCAGGCGCCGGCCGATCCCACCCGGTGGAGAGCGGTCCAAGCCGAGATCAGCGCCGCCCAGTACACCGACCTCTGGGCGTCCGGCGTCAACAGGACCCCATGGAACGCACCACCGCGACCCTGATACCCGTCCAGCCTGCTGATACCGCCAAGGCAGAGAATCAACGGTCAGCCAGCAGACCTCGCACACCGCGTGACGACCTATGGGCGCGCCGGGTCGACGACTGTTGGTATCTACCAGAAGATCCACCCATGGAGGCAAGCGTCTGGCATGCGCTCCTGGGGGGTCGATCGACGACCGCGCCTTCCGACGGGGTCTCCGATTGGGCGGGCACCGACGCTGACGTCCGAAGCCGATGATTTGGCGCCGCGTCGTTCCGCGGCACCGCTCTCGAGTCGATCAGCCCGCCCCGGTCAGCGGCCGACGCGGCGCAAGGCTGCTGGAATCCGCGGCCAAGTCGAAGCTTCGCCCCTGTGGATCTCCGGCCCCGGCGAACGACCGGGCCGGACCACCGCGGTGTCGACCTGGCGAGAGACGAATACCCTCTGGGGACTCGGCCTCGGACTCCCGGTTGTTCCGCTACTCGAGCGGAAACCGGGCGGCCGCTACCCCCTGTCGTGCTCGCGTCTGGCCACTTCTCGAGCGAACTCGCGCCGGGTGTTCGCGATCAGCTCTTCACCGGCGCTCGGATATGCCAGGACCATAGCGATCAACGCATCTTCGACATGAGGCCCGAGGCCCGTTCGACAACAGGGAGTCTGTCCCTCCAGCGCCCCGGCCAGACTGAAATCGAAGTTACGCCGCACCTGGTCGATGGGCAATCCTGCGCGTTTCACTTCAACCCTTCTCTCCGCCATTCCGACTCCTCCTCCACCGAGGTTCGATACAGCGCTTGCGCGCCTTCGCCGGAACGGACACCGAACACAGTGCTTCTCAACGGCTCCGACCTCCATATGCCGGCGGTCATCTGGTCCCGGCTCCGCCCACCACGAGCCGAATGTGCGAGCGGATGTCAGCGAGGTCGGGACCAGCACCGTGGGCGTGCTGAAGGGCCATACCGAGGATGATGGTCAGCAGGAATTCCGCTGTGGCTTCGGACCGTGACGGATCGCAGGCATCAACCTTGTCGAGGAGTTCGGACAGGGATTCACGCAATCGTGCCCGTCGATGGAATACGGCGCTCAGGCACGCATCATCGATGAACCTGAGTTCGATGTAGAGGGTGATCCAGCGGGGCCGGGACACAATGAGGTGCGCCCACGAGGTGAGCATGACGATCAGGTCGTCGATGTCCCGCGGCTGGCGCTGGTGCATTCGGTCGATAGCGCGACGGCACAGGCGCTCTGTTACCTCAGCGGCCAGCATGCGTTTGCGGGGATAGAGCCGTTGGACAGTCCCTCGGGAGAGTCCGGCACGTTGCGCGACCATGTCGGTGGTAGTGGCGTGCAACCCATTGCGGAGGAAGAGCTCGGTCGCCGCATCGAGTACACGGCCGCGAGTGGCCTGTACGCGAAGCAAACGCGTCGTGGATGTCATCGGATGTGCTGCCTGTCAGGTCGGAAATTCAGTGTGCGGACACGCAGGTACGGTTCTGGTTCGCACCGATACACGGACGAACGGAAAGACACGGACCGGGAAGGGCGGATACCTGGGGGTGGACACCGAGTGCGCGTGTTGGGGGGAGGAAATAGCACTCGATGGAGTCGACCACAGCGGGTGGAAGCGTTGCCTGACGCCAAGCGCCGCTCACGACACGCAGACCGAGCGTTCAGCGGCGCTTCGTCAGTTGTCTGCGAGCGATATTCCGTCGCGCCGCCATACGACGCGATCGACACCGGACGGTTCGGGGATGCAGTCGGAGGGTCTGTGCCACAGTTCAACCCTTCCACTTCTCCGACCGACTCAGCATGGGGCAAATCCCTACACTGTGAACCCGTGCCCTGCACCTACACGGCGCCGGCCCGCATCAGAACTCCGCAGCCGGGGATGAACTGCCGAGAAATCCTGTCGGACAACAGTTCACGAACCAGCTCCATGGTGGCTGAAGTACCGTCGCGGTGCGGTTCGCACACGAGCGACCAGTACCCCCCTCGCGGCGGACCTGGATGACGTGCGCCGCGGTCGACCTCGACGATGTCGCGGGTCTCCACCACAAAGCCCCACCCATGGAAGACAACCGAGACCACCGCCTACCTAACTATCGTGCTCGCGTCCGGCCAATTCGCGCGCAAACGCGCGCCGGGCATTCGCGATCAGCTCTTCATTCCCGGCCGGGTAGGCCACCACTATCGCGATCAATGCGCCCTCGACATCGGGCCCGAGGCCCGTGCGAGAGGGTGGCGCCAAGCCTTCCACTGCCCGGGCAAGACCGGAATCGAAGTTACGCCGCACCTGATCGACCGACAATCCTCTACCTCTCACATCAACCCTTCTCCCCGCCACTGCGACTCCGCGGCGTCCACCAGTGTTCGGAACAGCACCTGTGCGGGTTCGCTAGCACTGCCGCCGTTCAGCTCCACATCGGTGAATGCCTCGGGCAAAGCCTCGATCGGATCGAATTCTCCCCGCCAGAAACTGTATCCGCTCAGCTGAGCACGCCATGTCCGATACGACTCCATGATGCCGCCCCCGGAGAGTCGGCTACCGTCGGTCCGGAGATAATGTTCGAGCAGATCGGAATCAGCCCTGCCCACTGCCGCCGACCGACCTGAAAAACTCAGGGCATGACCGAATTCGTGAACTATCGCGCTGTATGCCGGCGGTGCGGGCATCGAATTGCAATGGCCCCGCTGCACCGCATCGCGCACCGCCGTGGACAGCAGGTTTCGATCTGTGGCGAATCTGTCGGAGAAAAGTATCCTGGTTCCCTTGACGCCGCTGTGCCGCAACACATCTTCCAGTGCCTGAGCGATATCTCCCTCCACATTGCTGATTTCCACCGACAAGATCTTTGTGCGCGGATACTTGGCGAGCATGTCGTCCAGTGCCGAGGAGATGTCGCGGACCGTGTCCGTATCGACGCCAGGCATACCGAAGCCATACACCTCGAACCCGTGACGCTCTGCCAGCTCATCTCCGATTCGCCGGTTGAGAGCCGAGCGGTCTCTCCGGAGCGGCGGACCGGAAGGGGCGTATCAGGACCGCTCGATCGTCGGAATTCAGGCTGCGGCGGAGCCGTTGACACACCGTGTACAGCAGCAATACGCCGCGCGCCGAGCTCCTCGGTGGACACGGCGTTGCCGGCAAAATTCCGAAGTTCCGCGGCCGGGAATTCGACCACTCCCGCATCATGCGCCGCGAACCTGCTCAATGAACGACTGATCCGTTCGGCACCACTACGGATCGTTCGGGATATCCCCTACATCGAGCCTCGAGTACTCCTGCAGACGGCGACATCATTTCGCTGGAATCGGCGCCGAACGAAAGACTCGGAGTTGTCCGAGGCCTCTCATCTCCTTGCGTCGTCGGTGATCTCGACTGGCGACAAGTGGCCTATACGCGACGAGGAAGTCGACCGCGGGGGTTGGTAGTGTCGCCTGGCGCCAATCGCCGCACCCGATCCCCCGCAGGCCGAATTACCGCGTTACTCGGACGTTATCTGTGATCGGTGTGCCGTCGAGCCGTCATCCGACCCGATCGGCATCGGGCAGTCCGCGGATGCCCGATGGGCGACCACCACTACACGACGCGTACCCCATACCTGGTGAACCAGTCGTCCATACCCACCAGATAGCTCGCCTGTTGGGTCGCGGTCCAGTCCGAGAAGTCCCCGGCATTGGTATCCAGAAATCTTGATACCGCGGCCTTGTCCAGCACCTCGCCGAGAAAGGAGTCCCGGACTTCGATTTTCTCCCGCAGGCGTTCGAACATCGCGCGCTGATATCCGGCAGTAATCGACGCCGGATACCCACTCTTGCGACGAGACACGACCTCGCTGGGCAACAGGTCGGCTACCGCCTCGCGGAGTACGCCCTTCTCGATGCCCCCCGTGCGCTTCATCAGCCGCGGAATATTCCACGCATACTGTACGAGGTTGTGGTCGAGAAACGGTACGCGAACTTCCACGCCGGACGCCATCGACGTCCTGTCGGCGCGCCGGAGCAGGAAGTTCAGATAGAAATCGAAGGTCAATGCCGATACCTGCTCGATTCGCCGATCGAGCCCGACGAGATCACTGTCCGGAACCCGTTCCAGCGCAGACTGATAGCAGGTTTCCAGATACTCGTCGGGCTTGATGTCGGCACGCGCCGCCGCACCGAGAAGACCGATGATCGGCCGGTAGGTCCGATGCCACGGAAAGCCATCGTGCTGATAGTCCTCGGCGGTGTGGTACCAGCGATATCCGTGGAACAATTCGTCTGCGCCCTCGCCGCTGAGCGCCACCGGCGCAACCTGGCCGATCCGGCGAAAGAGCGCGATCAGGGATGTGTTGAGGGTGCCCAACGAGGGCACGTCCATGGCGGTGAGCGTCGCGTCGTGCGCGGCGAGCAGATCGTCGGTGCTGACGACAACTGTCTCGTGACGTGCGCCGACATGCTCGGCCGTCAGCAGCGCATAGGGGTTGTCCCGATCCACGTGGAAGGCCGATACTCCATAGGCGACACCGCCAGGAGTCTCCACCGCGTGGTCGATGTCGAAGCTCAGCAGGCCGTCGACCCGCTCGGCAGCGAGCGCGGTGACCGCCGCGGAATCCACGCCGCCGGAATTCAGCGTGCACAGCGGCCGGTCGGCCACGACCTGCCGGGAAACACTGTCGGACAACAATTCACGAATACGCTCGATGGTCGCGGGAGTATCGTCACGGTGCGGTTCGCACCCGAGCGACCAGTACCGGCGTGTGCGGATCCCGGCACGGCGGACCTGGACGACATGTGCCGCCTCGACCTCGACGATGTCGCGGAACACCGTGGTGCCCGGCACGGTCATCGGCACCAACGCCACCAGCTGCGCCAGCCCGGTTCGATCGACCGTCGCCTCGATCGCGGGATGCGCGAGCACCGCCTTGAGTTCCGAGCCGAAGACGACGCCATCCGCCAGTGCCGCGTAGTAGAGCGGCTTGATCCCGAGGCGATCACGGGCCAGCAGCAGCCGATCGTCACGTTCGTCCCAGATCGCGAAGGCGAACATACCCGACAGTTCATCGACACAGGCTTCGCCCCATTGCAGATAGGCGCGCAACACGACCTCGGTGTCCGACCGCGTTCGGAACTCATGCCCCAGCGCGCCGAGCTTGCGGCGCAATTCGGGGCAATTGTAGATTTCACCGCCGTACGTCAGAGCGACCGATCGGCCACCGATGACCTCCACCATCGGCTGCATCCCGCCGGATCGATCGATGATCGACAATCGGGTGTGCCCGATCGCGGTGTGATCACCGATCCAGCTGTTCGCGTCGTCCGGTCCGCGATGCGACAGGGTTCGGGTCATTCTGTCTATGACCTCGCCACCACGGATTCGCCTCGACCAGTCAACATATCCGGCGATGCCACACATGAACGAACTCCATTTTTCCGTTGATCTCTTTATTAGATGCTCATCCGGCCCTCCCGCCGCCGGCGTCGACGAAACGTCGAGCCCGCCCATGTCGGGAATATCAGATGATGGATTCTTCGGTTGCCCTCCGCAACCGGGAGGGGCGACGCCGAGACCTGTTGCCCGGCTGCACAATCGAAACCTCACTCCAGGCCGAACGACCGATCTGCCAGCGGCGATTCCGCAAGACCGTCGAGGCGCCCCACTGTTGGCTCGCGTCGATGGATCGACGCTGTCGTCACGCTCCTGATCACCTCGGAGCGACCGCGATACCGCCGCCCGTCCGGGGCGGACAGCGAATCGACAGCATCTTGGCCACTTCACGACGCTCCCACACCGTCGCTGGAAACGACATGGGGGAAATGCCTACGCTGGTCACGAAGGCAGCCACCTTTTTGGTGAAATGGCAAGGCTCATTCACCCGTAGGCCGCTCTACCGGACGTGATCGAGAAGCTCGGATACCACTATCGAGTGCCCGGGTCCTCTTCCCGGCGCGACAACCCACTGGCGCGCAGGACACGACGCGCGATGCCCGCCCGGATGGATTGATCGGTTCCGATGATCCGCACGTGACGGCGAGCGCGGGTGATCGCGGTATAGAGCAGTTCCCTGGTGAGCAGGGTCGATTCCGGCTCGGGCAGCACGATGGAGACCGTGTCGTACTGACTGCCCTGGCTGCGGTGGATCGTCATGGCGAACACCGTCACTACCGCGGGGAACTGCGTGGGGTGCACCAGATACGGGTCGCTGCCTCGTTGCAGCGCCGCACGGAGCGATCCGTCGGGCATACGCACGACCACGCCGGTGTCGCCGTTGTAGATACGCGCCTCGTGATCGTTCGCGGTGACCAGCAGCGGCTGCCCCGGGTACCACGGCGCCTGGAACGAATCGGGTCCGGCCCCCGCCGCGGCGGCCCATTCGGCAGCCATGCGGTCCCACCGTTCGACACCGAAACGTCCCTGGCGGTGTGCACACAGCAACCGGTGCGATTCGAGTGCGGCGAGCGCGCCCACCGCATCACCGTCCAGTGCAGCCGCCGTCCCTGCGCGGGCGGCCCGAACGACGTCGTCGCGCACGGCCGCCATATCGTCGGGCGCACCCGACGACAGTTCGGCGCCTCCCGCGCGCAGGAGTTCGAGCGCGGTGTCGGCGTCGCCGGCGCGCACCGCGACGGCCAGGTCGGCGATCCGGCCGCCGAACCTGCGGCCGCGCGTCAGCCGGACGATACCGCCACGCAGACGGGTCCGCTCCGACACCGTCAGCTCCGAAGGCGATTCGGCCACAGTCGCTTCCGGGCCGATGATCCGATCCAGCACCGGGTTGGGCGTGCTCGCGACCGGGCCGGCGACGAGGTCGGCGAGCACCGCCCCGGCGTCGACCGAGGCCAGCTGATCCGGATCGCCGACCAGGACCAGTCGAGTGTCCGGGCGCAGCGCGGCCAGCAGCCTGCTCATCATGGTCAACGAGACCATCGAGGTCTCGTCCACGACGATCACGTCGTAGGGCAGCCGGTTGAACTCGTGGTACCTGAACCGCGTGGTGCGGCCGCGCTGCCACCCGAGTAGTCGGTGCAGGGTGGCGGCGGTGAGTTCGGGCAGCCCGAGGGACTCGGCCTGTTCCCGCACCGCCTCCTGCAGCCGCGCGGCCGCCTTGCCGGTCGGGGCTGCCAACGCGATGCGCAGAGCAGGCAATTTCGGGGTGGCCTTGCGGTGGTGCGCGTCCAGCAACGCGACTATCCGCGCAATGGTGTGGGTCTTGCCGGTACCGGGCCCGCCCGCGACCACGGTGGTCCAGTGCGTCGAGGCGAGTGCGGCCGCGAGACGCTGGCGGTCCGGCGTAGCACCGACCGGCTCGTCGAACAGCCGGTCCAGTTCATGCCGCACGATGTCCGGGTCGAGTACCGGGTGATGCCTGGATCGTTCGGTGAGCGCCCGCCGGATGGTTTTCTCCTGCTGGTAGTACCGGTCCAAATAGAGCAGCGGCCCGGCGTCGCCCGCACTCTGGGATTCGACCAGCCGCAGCGGCCGCAGCGGTCCCGCCGGTCCACCGCGCACCAACGGGCTGACCCGCAGTGCGGCTACCACCGCGGCGATGTCCGGCCACGGCAGCGTTGCCGGATCGATGGCCGCATCCCAGGTTTCATCGGCGTCGACGCCGATGTCCCGCATCCGGTGCAGCTCGAGGCACACCGAGCCGGACCGGACCGCGCGCACAGCGAGCGCCGCGGCGAACAGCACCTGCTCGGACGACTCCCGGCCCAGTCGGCCCAGCCGAAGCGCCACATGCACGTCTGCGGCCGACAGCACGCCGGCCTCGTTGAAGGTGCGCAACAAGCCGGTTCCGCGTTGCGCCACCTGGATCGAGGTCATCGTCGGTCCGCCCCGGCCAACAACGCCGACAGCGCGACGATCAGATCGGCCGGCGGATACCAGTCGAAGACGCCACATCCCGCGGGGGTCGCCGGTCCGATCATGCCCCGCACGAACAGATAGCGCGTGCCGCCGAGGTGACGGGCCGGATCGTAGCCGGGCAGTCGCCACCGCAGATACCGATGCAGTGCCACGGAATACAGCAGCGCCTGCAACGGATAGTGAGAGCGCAGCATCTCGGCGGTCATACGGTCGCGGGTGTAATGCGCGACGGTCAAGTCGCCGGTGCCGAGGCGGTTGGTCTTGTAGTCGACGACGACGAACCGCGAGTCGGCGCCCTCGGCGACGCGCAGGACGGCGTCGATACTGCCGGTCAGGTAGCCGCGCAGCGGCATGTCCGCCAGCGCCGCGAGGTGGTCGGCGTACCCGAACAGATCATCGTCCGGGGACAAGTGGACGCGGAGCAGTTCGGCGATCCGCCGCAAGGTCGCTGCGGGGGCGCCGGGCCGATCGCCGCCCGCCAGCGGCAGTTCGAATTCCAGCTCGTTGAGCCGGTCGCGGGACGGGATGTCGGCAAGGCAGCCACGATCGAGCGGGGTCCGCAGCACCGCGAGCAGCGCGGTGGCGAGCAGATCCGGGTCCGCCTCGGCCATCAGTTCGTCCACGGCTGCGTGGCACCGGATGCGCACCTCGGCGTCCAGATCCGTGGTGTCGGTGTCGATCCGCTCCAGTACGCCGTGCACGAGAGTGCCGAACTCCGCACCGTAGGGCAACGCGTTCATCAGCGACGCGGCCCCGGCCGGATCCGGCTCGGATTCGGCGATCGGTCGGACACCGCTGGGCTCATCGGCGGTGCCCCTGGCGTCTTCGGGTTCGCTCTCCTCCGCCACCGCGGGTCCGTGCGCCGAGGCGGTCAGCGCCGAATACGAGGTGCGCCGCCAGTGCTGATCCACAGCGCGATCGAAGTGCGCGGACGCCAGCTCACCGGTTCCGGGTTCGGTGCGCACCCGGTGTGGCCCGACATCGTCGGCGCGGGTCACCGCGGTCACCGAAATCGCCCCGGGCGCCGCTCGGCCCGCCCACGTCGAAAGAGCTGACGGCACAACAGCATCCGCAGGAACCGCGGCACGGCCGGGCACCACCGCGGTGCCCTCCGGCCGCCCGAACACCATCCGGTGCAGCGGTGCGGCCGCCGTACTGATCGCAGGTGCCCACCAGGCGACGATCTGGCACATAGCCCTGGTCAGCGCGACATACAGCAGCCGAAGCTCTTCGCCCGCCTCCTCGGCTTCGCAGCGATCCTTGCGTTCGGCGTATCCCGGGGCGTCCGGACCGCCGACATCGAGCACACGCGTTCCGTCATCGGTGTGGAACAGCAGCGTCGCCGGATAGGGATTCTTCGCGCTGTCCCAGGGGAACGGCAGATAGACCACCGGGAATTCGAGCCCCTTGCTGGCGTGTACGGTCGCGATCTGGACGGCGGCGTCGTCCCGGTCGAGCCGACGACTGCGGTCGGCGACGGCGCCGGAGGCGGGATCGCGCACCCGGTCGGCCAGCCACCTGGTCAACGCGGTCAGCCCCAGTCCTTCGGCGAGCGCAACCTGATCGAGCAGTTGCGCGATATGGCGCAGGTCGGTGAGTTGTCGCTCGCCGTTCTCGACGGCGAGCAGCCGCTGCGCCAGCTGTGCTTCGGCGCAGATCTTCTCGAAAACCGCGGCGAATCCGGCGCGGGTGAACAATCGCGCGGCGTCACGCAGTTGCGCACTGAGCCGACCGACCAGATCCGCTCCGCCGCGGTCCATCTCGGCCGCGGTGCGGCCGAGTAGCGGTGTGCACGCGGCCAGGCGGACCCGGTCGCCGCGGTGCGGCTGTTCCAGCGCGCGCAGCAACCACAGCCAGTCGGTCGCGCTGCTCGTCGCGAAGACGCTGGTGCCGCCGGCGAGCACGGAGGCGACGCCGACCCGATCCAGCGCGGCGCGCACGACGTCGATTTGTGACCTGGTGCGCACCAGGACCGCGATATCGCCGGGCCCGATCGGCCGATGCGCTGCGTCGGGTGGCGGACACTCGTCCGAATCGGTCTCGACGGCAACGGGATCGGCGTTTGTGTCGAGCTGAATACCGGATTCGAGCAGAGCGACGATATCGGCGGCCACATCGGAGGCGACCTCGGCCCGCAGACGACCGACGGCAGGGAAGCCGGACTTGTTCAGCGGCCCGGCGCCGGTCCGCGGAAGACACCGCAGCCGCATCGGCGTGGTGAACTCCCCGGGACCGGACAACCGCGACCACTTCCTGGTCGCTGCGACCGGGTGGACGCTGATCTCCTCGTGCCCCAACGCGGCACCGCCTTGCAGGTGCTGCAGCGCGGCAAGCAGCCCCGCGTCGCTGCGCCAATTGGTGGTGAGTTCCCTGCGGGTATCGGCATGCGCGACCGCGTCCAGATAGCTGAGCACCTCGGCGCCGCGGAAGGCATAGATCGCCTGCTTCGGGTCACCGACCAGCACCAAGGTGGTGTGCCCATGGAAGGACCGACGCAGAATGTTCCACTGTAGCGGGTCGGTGTCCTGGAACTCGTCGACCAGCACGACGCGATAGCGCGCCCGGATACGGCGGCACGCGCGTGGGCCGTGCTCCGGATCGGCGAGCACATCATTCAACAACACCAGCAGGTCGTCGAAGTCGCGCAGCCCGGCACGCCGTTTGCGCCGCTCGGTCTCCGCTCGCACCGCGTCGGCGAATACCGCCCGCTCGCCCGCTGCGGACCCGTCGTCCGGGATGAGCACCGCATGCCGGTCGCGGACCGCGGCCAGTGCCAAGGTGCGCGCTTCTTTCAACGAAAACGGTGGTTCGGCGCGGGCGTACCGGTTCAGGTACAGATCGTCGGCGACCGTGCCGACGAGATCGTCGACGGTCTCCACCAGCCTCGCGCCGGGATCGTGTTCGCCCGCGAGGCCGAGCTCGTCGAGCATGCGCTGGCAGAAGCTGTGGGTGGTGGCGATAGTGCCGGCGTCGAAATCCGACAGCGCTGTCAACAGCCGCCGCTGTCGCCGACGCACCTCGTCGTCGTCCGCCCGCGCCAGATACCGAACCAGCTCGTCTGCGTGCGCCCGCGCCGAGTTCGGATCCGCCAGTCCCGTCGCGACCGCGACGAACCGGTCGCGCGTGCGTTCGCGCAGCTCCTGTGTCGCCGCCCGGCTGAACGTCACCAGCAGCACCTGCGACACATCGATGCCCGCCTCGGCGACGTACCGCACGGCGAGCCCGACGATGGCGTGCGTCTTACCGGTCCCCGCGCTGGCTTCCAGCACCGTAGTCCCGCTCGGTAGCGGGCCGTACGGCTCGAACCGGTCGGCGGCGGCGAATCCTGGCGCGACGAACGAGGTCTCCTGCACGGTCATGCGTGCCTCCCTCCTGCGCCACCACGTGTCGCGTGCTCGGCGGGCGCCGCCGAAATGACCGGCAACGCGGCCGGGGGAACGATCCCCGACATGCGGTCCGCACGCCCGAGGTGCCATTCTGCCGGGCAGCCGACAGTGGATCGCCGACCGACACCCGTCGTGGGCGACGTGTGCCCGGTCGCCGCACGTCGAGCCGCGTCACTGTGACCGATCACGGCTGCCCCTGGCGTTCCATACCGAGCAGCGGGGCCCACATCCGCCGCGCCAGCGCGCCGAAGCGGGTGGTCTCGCCGGGCTCGCCGGCCAGGGCCGGTGCGGCCATGAGGTCGTCGAGGCGGGGTGTCGGGCCCCACACATAGCGCAGATGGCGGTCGGTGTGGTCACCGAAGGGGCCGGGGCCGGTGGGGCCGCCGTTGAATTCGCGTTCGGCGGCGGCGACAGCGTCGTCGACGTTCGCGCCACGGAATCGCCGTTCGGCGTAAACCGCGGTCGCCGCGGGCGCGATCGGCAGCGGCTCGGTCAAACCCGCGTCGCGCACAGCGACGAGCTCACGCAGGATCGTCCTGGCCACGGGCATATCGGGTGCGGTGAGCTCGCATCGCCATGCGGGACGGCCGAATTGGCCGCGACCGGTGCTGACAGCGCGCCAGCTCCGGTCCTCGGTGACAGCCAGGGCGAGCAGCGCGACCCACGCACCGATGCGGTGTTTCGGGGCGAGTCGGGAGAACGTGGTACGGACCAAGGTTTCGCCGCGCACCTCGGGCACCGTGCCTGTGAGCCTACGGCCGTTGCCCAGATCCACTGCGATGTCCACGGCCCGCGCCGCGCCCGCGTAGTCCGCCTGCGCGGCGCGGAACAGCCGGTCCACGGTGTGTTCGACCTCGTCGAGGACGGCGGCACCGAAACCGAACGGGGGCAGCGTGCCGCGCCGCCACTCCGCCGCGCGCAAACCCGCCGGGTCCGCGCCGGTCAGGCGCGCGGCCAGGAGGCGCTCGCCCAGCTCCCACTTCGCGAGGCCGTCGAGCTCGATGGGCAGTCGATCGGCGATGTCCTCCTCGTGCTCCGGAACCCGGATGCCGAGTCGCTGCCACAGGAAGGCGCGCACCGGATGCTCGACGAACGAGATCAGGTCGGCGAGGGCGACATCCGCGGCCTCCGCCGCGGGCAGCGGCGCAGCGAGGAAGGGCGGGCGTGGTTGTGCGGGCCGTCCTGCCGCGCGGGCGCCGGCCAGCGCCACGGTGTCGAAGCTGAACGGCCGCTCGGCCCGAAAATTGCGTACATCGAAGGGCTGCAGGGGGTGTCGAGTGACCACCTCGTCCATCGCCGTCGCACCGACATGGGTTCGCAGCACATCCAGCAACTCGGCGACCGGGATCGAGGGCGGACGCGGCGTTCCGCTGACCGGGTCGGCGCCGGTGTGGAACACCACCAGCGTGTCGCGGGCGGCAAGGACGGCGTCGAGCAACAGTTGCCGGTCCTCGCTGCGCGGATCCCGTTCGCCGAGTAGCGGTTCGCGGGCGAGCACATCGTCGCCATCCACAGCGCCCGCACGCGGGAACACGTCGTCGTCCAGTCCGAGCAGCACCACGACCCGGTGCGATACCGATCGCATCGGCACCATGCCGCAGACCGTCAGTTCACCGGTCCGGAAGTTTGCCCGGGTGGGGCGCGCCGCGAGCCGCGATCGCAGCAGCACGGCGACATCCGCCAGCCGCAACGACGCCTCGCCCGCGTGTTCGGTGGTTGCCGCGAGTTCCTGCCGCGCCTCGGTACGCACCCATGCCTGGACGTCGGGCACGTCCGTCAGCAGGTCGAGCGCCCGGGCGAGCACCGCCGCCCACTCGTGCGCGGGCCGCGGACCGCGCAGGTCGCGCAGGCACACCGCGAGCCGATCGACGAACTCGGCGAAGCGCCCCGCCAGATCGACATCGTTGCTGTCCACATCGTCGAGGGGAAGCGCGAGATCCAACCAGTCGTCGGAGGATTCGTCCGCCGTGACGCCGAGCAGGATCCGATCCACCGCGCTGTTGAGCGTGTTCTGCGCGAAATCGGCCAGCCCGAACGCTTGTCGCTGGCGCTGTCCGATCCCCCACCGCGCCCCTGATTCGGCCGCCCACTCGCGCAGCCGCTCGATGTCGTCGTCGTCGAATCCGCACCGGCGCCGTACTGCTT
Source organism: Nocardia sp. NPDC049190 (assembly GCF_040648115.1). Lineage (NCBI taxonomy): Bacteria > Bacillati > Actinomycetota > Actinomycetes > Mycobacteriales > Nocardiaceae > Nocardia > Nocardia sp. NPDC049190. The sequence goes on along the minus strand of NZ_JBEZDE010000004.1, from coordinate 261,382 downwards.
CGGTGTCCGCGAGGTCGAGCACCTGGGTGACGGTCACCCGGCCGTCGGCCAACTCGAGCAGGACGCCGATCACCGCGAGCAGCGGATTGGTCACGCCGCGCGCCCGGTCGGCGAGGCGCACCCGCAGCCGATGCGCCGGTGGCTCCGTTCGCTCCGAATCACCGTGCGTCTCAGGCGTTTCCGGCGTCCGGTGCCCGAACGCGGCGCGCACCAGCGGCGCGTACGCCTCGACCTCGGGGCACATGACGAGCACATCCCGGGGTTCCAGCGTCTCGTCGGCGGCGAACAGCCCGAGCAGACAGTCCCGTAACACCTCGACCTGGCGCGCTGGACCATGACAGGCGTGTACCTGCACGGAGCGGTCGGCGCCGACTTCGCCGCTCGCCGGCGGCCACTGATCGTCTCGAATACCCTTCTGCAGCGCGCGCAGCAGTGTGCGCGAGTCCTCCTCCGGCACAGACACATCCGCTGTTGCGGCGCTCGGGGTGTGGTAGGTGTCGGTGCCGGTCGCAGCGGGCTCGGCCAACCGTTGCTGGAGTTCCCGGATATCGCGGGCCAGGCCCGCGAGCAAAGGATGGGCCACCGCCGACGCGCTGGAGTCCTCGGCACGCCGGCACACCGGAGACGTCTCGGCCAAGGACGACCACATGGCCGGGCTCGGATGCGTGAGCCATACATGGATCTCGCGGCGCTCGGCCAGCGCAGACAACACGGCGAGCTGATCGCTGGGGAGTCTGGTCACGCCGAACAGCGATAACCGCGGCGGCAGCGCTACCAGATCCGGTTCGGCGCGTAACCGGGCACAGGCGCCGTTCAACCGCTCGGCTGGACTCGCCACCCCGATTTCGGCGCGCAGTTTCCGCCACAGCGCCGGTTGCCACCGCAGGTCGTCGGGTATCGAACCGCCCGCCCCGTCGGTGTCCAGACCCGCAGCCCAGTCGGTGATCAGCGCGGGCCGTTGCGCACCGTAGCTGTCGAACAGCGCCGCGAGGTGCGCCGCGGTGGCGTATCGACGGCCGATGCGGTGCTCGCGATCCGCGACGTCCGATGCGCCGAGATGCCTGGCGAGCACGCCGGCCCACGGCTCGGACAACGAGCCGTCGATAACCCGCAGCAGGCGCCACACCACCCGCTCCTGCACCCACGGGTCGTCCGCGGGGCGCATCCCGCTCACCGCGGCGAGCACGTCCGCCACCAGCGTGACCGGCGACGGAAAGGCGATATTCGCGCAGACGCCGTCGGCCGAGTCGCCCGCCCCGAGCACCACCGACAGCGACTGGGTCAGCCAGCGCTCCACGCCTTTCGCCGGGACCGCCACCACCTCGGCCGTGAACGGATCGGCCGGTGCGATCACCAGCAGGGCGGCCAGCGCCTCGGCGAGGTGGTCGGCGCGCTCGGCACGGTGGATGTGCAGCGGCATCTACGCCCTCTCGGTCGCTGGGTGTCGGACTACGCTGGCTGTTCGCGGATCCCCGGTGGCACGCGTCCTGCACGTTTATACGCCCAGTGGCCGCCGCGTCACTCCACCGCCCCATCCCACCGGGAGTGAAATAGACCACACGAGAACGCATTCCTTCGCCGTGTCATGCGGAATCCGCGCGACGGATATGCGAGAGTGCTGGCCCGGGGAGGAACGACAGAGCTGCACCGAAAGGCTGGTTCGCGTTCATGGATGCGCTGGTGATTCCGCTGGTTCCGAGAGGCGGGTTCACAGTCCGCCGCGCCGGTGACCGCTGGGAACTCGTCAACTCGCGCCACTACGGTCGTACCGTCGTTCTCCATACCTGGCCCCGCGACCGGCACACCGAGGCGTTCGAGCACTGCTACCGCCTCAACGGGCGCACGGTCGAAGAACTGCGCGCCGCCTTCCGCTGAAGCACCCGACTCGAGTCGTGATCGCCGAAATCCGCTGCGGTACAACCGAGCAACCGACTCTTAGCACAACCGGCAGCCGAGCTCAAGACGTGCGTCCGGCCTCGTGATGTGCGATCGTGATCCCTCGTGCGTTACCCGTCGCCCGTCACCCGGGCCGTTCCCCGCGTGGCAGTCTCTGCCTGTGTCCTCGCCGCCGCGGCCATCCTCGTACCGAGCGTGCCCGCCATGCTCCCGACCGCGGGCGCGGCGCCGCTCGCGCATACGCAGGCGTGCCTACCCGGTTTCGATTGCGATATGAGCAGTCGCATCACCGCGGTCGACGCCTACCTGAACAGCCGTCCCGGCGTCACCGGCTACGTCGTGCGCGATCGGGTCTCCGGCGGGGTGTACGCCAACGGCAATGCCGAGGACTCGGTGTGGACCGCGTCCACGATCAAGCTCGCGATCGCCGCGGATCTGCTGAACCGCGCACGGACCGGGTCCATCGCACTGTCGCCGGAGGATCGCGGTTTGATGGAATCGATGCTCGCGACCTCCAACGACGGCGCGGCGGATCGGCTGTGGATCAAGTACGCGGGAATCGACCGCATGGCATTCAACAACGCGTTCCGCGCCAACGGCATGAACACGCTGGTCCCGCAGCCGACCAATACCGCGCTCTTCCCGGATTGGTCGTTCCAGAAGTGCACCGCCGCCGACCTCGATCGACTGATGGACCACATCCTCAACCACATGCACCCCGATGACCGCAACTACCTGGTCGATCGGATGCGCGCGGTGGACTCCAACCAGCACTGGGGCGTGTGGGGCGCGGGCGAGAAGATGCGGCCCGGACTGAAGAACGGCTGGTCTGCCGAACAGGGTGGCTGGGTGGTGAACTCGGTAGGCTTCGCAGGACCGGACGAGCGCTACACCCTGGCCATCATGAGCTCGCTGGGGGACGCCGGTGGCTACACCGAGGGCGCCGACACCGACACCAAGGTCGCGGAACTGCTCTTCGCAAACCGCTGACGAACGGCGCTCGGGCCGGCCGATGACCTTCTCCTCAGCCGGCCGAGCGTCTGCGCAGTGTCATGGGCGCACCGTCCCTGGGGAACGGAATCGCGGTAAATCCCCAGGGCATCCGATATTTCTCCGGGATGCGCCACTCGTACTCACGCACCAGGGCCGCCGTCACCGTCTTCACCTCGAAGGTGCCGAAGTGCATTCCGATGCACTTGTGCGCGCCCGCTCCGAACGGCAGCCAGGCCAGCCGGTGCGATTTGTCCTCCCGCCGCTGCTCACCGAACCGCTCCGGGTCGAACAGCTCCGGCCGCGTCCACAGTTCCGGCAGCAGGTGGTTGACCTGGTAGGCGATATCGACCGAGGCACCCGCCGGGATGTAATAGCCGGCGATCTCGGTGTCGCGCACGGCGCGGCGGGACAATCCGGGAACCGGCGGCAGCAGCCGCAGGCTCTCCTTGACCACCAGATCCAGATCACGCAGCCCCTCCAGGTCCGCGATGGTCGGCGGCCCGTCGCCGATCCGGTCGTCCAGGTCGCGAACCTCGGCCCGCACCCGCGCTTGCCAGTCCGGATGTTTACCCAGGTAGTACGCGACCGCGGTGGCTGTCGTCGTCGTGGTGTCGTGTGCGGCCATGATCAGGAAAATCATGTGATTGACCACGTCCGCGTCACCGAAAACTCCGCCGTCCTCGCTGCGCGCGTGGCACAGACCGGAGAAGAAGTCCGGTGCTTCGGTGCGGCGCTTCTCCGGGAGCATCGCGGTGAAGTACTCCTCGAGCACCTTCCTCCCGCGCAGCCCGGCTCGCCAGTTGCCGCCGGGCACCGAGTGCCGGATGATCGCCAGACCGGCATGCGTGCAGGCGACAAACGCGTCGATGAGCTGCTTGCGCCGCGGACCGACGTCGACGCCCATGAAGCTGTCCGCCGCGATATCGAGCGCGAGATCCTTGATCGTCGGATACAGGCGCACGGTGCGTTCCGCGCTACCTTCCCGCGGAACCCAGCGATCGATGCTCGTGCGCACCACCGGGGTCAGCGCCGCGAGATGCGCCTCCAGCCGGTCCCTGGTGAAGGCCTGCTGCATGATCCTGCGATGGAATTTGTGCTCGTCGAATTCCAGCAGCAGCAGCCCACGCCGAAAGAACGGGCCGATGAAGTAGTCCCAACCCTGGCCGAAGTCGCGACGCCGGCTACCGAGCACCTCGTCGATCGCGTCCGGCCCCGCGACCAGCACCCGGTCGACGCCGAGCGAGGTGTTCAACGAGACCGGTCCGTATCGGCGGTAACGCTCCATCATCTCAGCCGGCCCCCAGCGCATGTAGTGCAACGCCCGCCCGAGATAGGGGAGCCCGGCGTCACCCTGGACCGGCGCGGTCGCGCTGCCCTGGGGCGGCGTGGCGAGCACGTGATTCCGTTCCGGTAGCAAACCGAGCGCCCGGTCGATCAGATGCTCATGCGGTACCTCGATCAGCGCTTCGTTCTCGGATTCGAAACCGACCCGCACGCTGGTCTTCCGGCTGACCACACGGTCACCAGCGACCATGGCAAACCTCCCTGAGCGACAGGGTCCATCGTATTCTCTTCCGCGCATTCGCTCGGCCGGTTCGCGACAACGATCCGCTCCGTGTGGACCTGACCGCGGTGCGACATCTCTCGGCACTCCCCCCGGAAACCAGGATCTCATCGTGACGGTCGACGGCGCGCCGACTACGGTTGGGCGTGTCAGAAACCGTCGCCGGGGATGAGTTCCCGGTCCATCGAGGAGCAGGACGATGAGCACTCAGACTGTCGAGAACCGTCGTCACCGGGCGGTGGTGATCGGTTCGGGCTTCGGCGGCCTGTTCGGCACCAAGCACCTCAAGCACGCCGACGTCGATGTCACCCTGATCTCGAAGACCTCGACCCACTTGTTCCAGCCCCTGCTCTACCAGGTCGCCACCGGCATCTTGTCGGTCGGCGAGATCGCACCCGCCACTCGACTGGTGCTACGCAAGCAGAAGAACGCGCAGGTGCTGCTCGGCGAGGTCACCGACATCGATCTGACCAACCAGACGGTGACCTCGCGGCTACTCGACCAGGACACGGTCACCCCATTCGACAGCCTGATCGTGGCGACCGGCGCGCAGCAGTCCTATTTCGGCAACGACCACTTCGCCACCTACGCCCCCGGTATGAAGACCATCGACGACGCTCTCGAACTCCGTGGACGCATCCTGGGGGCGTTCGAGCAGGCCGAGCTGGCCACCACCCAGGAGCAGCGCGACCGGCTGTTGACCTTCGTGATCGTCGGCGCGGGACCGACCGGCGTCGAACTGGCCGGACAGATCGCGGAGTTGTCCGACCGCACGCTGGAGGGCACCTTTCACAACATCGATCCGCGTGACGCGCGCGTCGTGCTGCTGGAAGGCGCGGGCGCGGTGCTGGGTCCGATGGGGCCCAAATTGGGCGGCAAGGCCGAACGGCGCCTGGCGAAGATGGGCGTGGAGATCCAGCTCAACGCGATGGTGATCGATGTCGATGCGCACGGCGTCACCGTGAAGGACTCCGACGGCAGGGTGCGCCGCATCGAGTCGGCGTGCAAAGTGTGGTCGGCCGGTGTGCAGGCCAGTCCGCTGGGCAAGATGATCGCGGACCAGTCCGACGGCACCGAGGTCGACCGGGCGGGCCGGGTCGTGGTCGAGCCGGATCTGACCGTCAAGGGCCACCCGAACGTCTTCGTGGTCGGCGACCTGATGTCGGTGCCGAACGTGCCGGGGCAGGCGCAGGGCGCCATCCAGGGAGCGACGTACGCCGCCAAGCAGATCAAGGCCGAACTGAACGGTCGGACACCGCAGGACCGTAAGCCGTTCAAGTACTTCAACAAGGGCAGCATGGCCACTATCTCGCGGTTCAGCGCCGTGTGCCAAGTGGGCAAGCTCGAATTCGGCGGGTTCATCGCGTGGCTGGCCTGGCTGGCGCTGCACCTGTACTACCTGGTCGGCTACCGCAGCCGGATCATCACCGTCATCCAGTGGTTCGTCACGTTCCTCGGACGCAGCCGCGGACAAATGGCCGCCACCGAACAGTGGGTGTTCGCGCGACTTGCCTTGGAGGCCATCAGTAACGGTGACGACGAGGACGCCGAAGAACTCGCTGCCGCCCTCGGGGCCTCCAGCAACAGCCGGGTCGCCGTGGACAAAGCCCACACCGACGTGCCCACACTGATGTGACCGCATGATGAAACCCGTTGCGCGGGGCGCAATCACAGTGCCGCGTGGACGATCAGGACTGCCGGTCCGAACACCTGCGGCGCCGCCGCGGTAGGCGACTGGTTCGATCCTTCTGGTTCGGCTACATCCTCTTGTCGAATCAACAGCGGTGGGCCCCTTGCGATCGCGGCGGCGGTTGTTCGGCGTGCCATGGGTGCCGATGCCGATCGCGGCGGGGTGTCGGTGACCGCGATTTCGCGAAAGGCCTCCGAATAGCAAATCCTCAGCTATGCTCACTCTCCATGTCGCCGGGATTCCGCCGATCCGGCGTGGCCAGCAGACGATGTGGGGGCGTCACAAGTCTTTCGGTACGAAAGGTGAGCTATGGGCACAGGCAGGCACAGGATGCGCGACCCGCAGCGACAGAAGGTGGGTTTGATGGTCGCGGCGGGAGCGGTTCCACTAGTACTCGCGCTTGTGGGACCCAGCACCGCGAACGCCGAGACCGCTCGGCGCACCCCGGTCATCCAGCCCGAGCCGCCCGAGCAGCTGGATCAACCCGAGCAGAACGACCACTCGGAGCAAAGCGACCAGACGGACCCGTTGGATCAGTCTCAGTCGGACCAGCCGCAGCAGAACAACCAGCCGGAGCAGAACAACCAGCCCGGCCAACCGGACCAGCCCGAGCAGAACAACCAGCCGGCGCAGTGGCCTTCGGCCGAGGCGCCGAACGTGCACCCGTACGAAGGGTTGCGCATCCCGGACGACACACTGAGCTCACTGCAGTGGGCACGGCCGATGCCGGACCAGAAGTATCTCGCGCCGCTCGGCGCCCTGCACCTGCCTGTTCCGGTCACCGCGGTGCCACCGATCGCGCCGCCACCGGGCAAATTCCGCTTCGGTGATGTACAGGTCGACGCGCCGGACTGGCTCTACCGGGAGCAGGCCATCCAGCTCAACGACGGCGCCGCGATAGCCGAGGCGAATATGGCGACATTTCTCGACTCGATCGGCATGGAGCGCACCCGGTCGGACCGTATCGCAGGCCAGACCATCGGGGCCGCCGCTATCGGTGCGGCGGCGGGTGCGGCGTTCGCCAGCCCGTTCGCGCTGATCGGGGCTGCTGCCGGCGGCGTTATCGGCGGGGCGATCGGCCTGCCATTCGCGCCGATCGGCCTCGCCGCGGGGCCCGTAGGGGCGGCATACGGGGCGGCCCTCATGGCTGTCCCCTTTACCGCCCTCGGTGCGGGCATCGGTGCCACCCTTGGTGCGGTGCACGCCCTCAGCGCGCCCCCGCGGGTCGTCCCCAACTGATCAGAACGGCCCATTCGGGACACGGAGGTCGGGGCTCGACAACGGACTCGGGCTCCCTCCTTCTGCCCTATCACACCGATTCCGAACTGATTCACGCCTCGCGACAGCGCGAGCGGCAGGCCCACGCTGGCGCTCTGTCACTCGGAAACGGTGAGCGACAACCCGGTGCGAGTGAACAAGCTGCCACCAGCCGCGAGCGGCAACCGGGTCTGCGTCAATCCGCTTGTCGCCACTGGACGTTCGTCGGGATAGACCAGCTCACTTTCGAGTGCACGCGGCGCGGCCAGCGCGTCGTCAGCCGGTGCGCCCGCTCCCAGCTCCAGGCGATGGCGCAACAGCGGTGTGGCGTCGACGTCGGCAATCAGGTCACCCCGCCACTGGCCGTTGTCCTCACCCGCACGTCCGATCTGGACGCGTTCGCGTAAGCGCACCCGGGCGTCGGTCGCCAGCCTGATCGTGGTGACGGTGTGGTGGCGGGCGCCGCCAGCGACGATCATCGGCTCGGGATCGAAATCCAGCGCTCCCCCGCTGCCGACCTCGAGGTCCCAGCGCCCGATAGACAGCGGCGTCGTCGCGCTCGGCAGCGCGATGGTCGCCGCGACCGACCGCACCACCAGCTCGGCACCCGGCGCGACCACGACAACGATGTCGAGCTCGTCGCCGCCGAGCGGCGTGGCGGCGGTGCCGATCAGATGCACCGTGCGCGGGCCGGTGCGGCGGGCCGACAGCCCGCCGCTCGCGTGGATCTGCGGGAGCGTCGCCGCGGCGGCGATGATCCGTAACTCAGAACGCAACAGCGGATTCGGTGCCCGTCGCGCGGTCCCGTTCGGCTACCGCGCGCATTTGCTCGCGTACCCAGGCCAGCACCGGGGTGGCCGCCGGGTCTTCGGTGAGCGAGATGAGCGCGGTCGGGCGACCCTCGCGCACTTTCGCCGCGTCTCGCTCCATCACGCCGAGATCCGCACCCACCAGCGGAGCCAGGTCGGTCTTGTTGATCACGAGCAGATCCGAGAAGGTCACTCCGGGTCCGCCTTTGCGCGGCACCTTGTCACCGCCCGCCACGTCGACGACGAAGATCTGCACGTCGATCAGTCCGGAGGAGAAGGTCGCGGTGAGGTTGTCACCACCCGATTCGACCAGAATCAACTCCAGCGGCGGGTTGGCCGCGACCAGGTCGTCGATGGCGTCGAGGTTCGCGGTGATGTCGTCGCGGATGGCGGTATGTGGGCAGCCGCCGGTCTGTACCGCGGTGATCCGCTGGTCCGGCAGCACCGCGTGCTTGCGGAGGAAGTCGGCGTCTTCGGTGGTGTAGATGTCGTTGGTCAGCACCGCCAACGACAGCTCGTGACGCAGCTGTCTGCACAGGGCGGCCACCAGGGCGGTCTTGCCCGAGCCGACCGGGCCGCCGATGCCCACGCGTAGGGCCTCGCCCGGCCTGCGGGCACGCCTGGGGCGATCGTGGACGTGGTCGTGCGGCTCGCCGTCGATCAGGTGCGGGGGCATGGCGCGGTCTCCTTGTCGGTGGCTTCAGCTGGCGAACAACGGACGCTCGCGGAGCAGGTGACGCTGGGCCAGCGCGTCCTGCAAGGGGTCGGACGCCGCGGCGAGTCCGGTCACGGCTTCGCCGGTGGTGCGATCACATAGTTCGGCGAGGCGCACTGTCACCACAGCGACCGCAGCGGGGTCCAGCGCCAGCAGTCGCTGGGCGGCGGTCGCCGCAGCGGTGAGCGTGGTGTACACGACGACGCCCGCCGTTTCCTGTGGTGTCGCCGCGCAGGCGGCGCCTACCATGCCGAAGACCGTGGAAAGGTGCGGTGTGGCGCTCAGTGTCGACCACTCCGGCCGAGGCCACAGCTGCTCGGCCAGACGCAGCAGGCCGCGACCCTGCGCTCGCGAGGCGATTCTGGCACCCGGCGCGGTAGTCCGCGCGTCGGCTTCGGCCTCCGCGCGCAGCGGATCCAACTCTCCCGCGCACACCGCCGCGGCCAACGACGCGGCGACCAAACCCGAGGTCCTGACTCTGCGGCGCAGGTACAACTCGATGGTCGCGGCGTCGCGGACCAGGCCGGACGCAACGGCCTCCTCCACACCGCCGGAATGCACATGCCCACCGATCGGCAACCGCGAGTCCGCCAATGCGAACAGCGTCGCCAGACTCGTCGCACCGGATTCGCGCACCCGTCGATCCTATGTCCCGACGTGTCGCGCCTGTGTCCAGGACGTTTCGCGAGTGTTAGGACGCGTCAGGGTCAGCGGCGAAACCGACGTTCCAGGAACCGCTGCGCATGGGGGCGGTTCAGGTCCGTCCACGCCTGCACCGGCGCCGACCACCATGGCGCGATCTCGCGTGGCTTGGCGGTCACGGCATGACAGACCAGATCGGAAGCCTCATCGATGGTGAGTCCGGGCACCCGGCTGAAGTCGGTGGGCGCGCTCATCCTGGTGTGCACAAGCGGCATATAGATCGAGGTGGTGGTCACGCCGTCGCTCGCGGCCTCGGCCGCGACGCTGCGCAACCACACGTCGAACGCGGCTTTCGACGCGCCGTAGGCCGCCCACCGTGGCGCCGGTGGCATGAGCACGCCCCAGGTGGACATGTTGACGAGGTGACCTTGCCCGCGGGCGCGCATGGTGGGCAGCACAGTCAGCAGCAAACGCACCGGCCCGAGGTAGTTCAGGTCGATGGTGCGGGTGAAATCGTGGAAGCGATCGTAGGACTCGTCGATGGGACGACGAATCGACTTGCCCGCGTTGTTGATGATCACGTCGAGGTGGCCGTGTTGGTCGAGCAGCCCGCGACCGAGCTGTTCGACGGCGTCCATGTCGGTGAGGTCGGCGGGATACGCATGGGCCGTACCGCCCGCGGTGGTGATCTCCGCGGCGAGCCGGTCCAGCTCGTCGGCGGACCGGGCAACGAGCAGTACGGTCGCGCCCGCTGCGGCCAGCTTGTGCGCGCTGGCCTTGCCTATGCCGTACGACGCGCCGGTGACCAGCACAATCTTGCCGTCGACCGCCGCACGCAGCGACTGTGCGCGCGGACGGGAGCTGGGATACAGCAGCCACGTCGCCAACCGCTCGGTGAACGGCCGCCTGTTGCGCGACACCGGAGTTTCGTCCACGAATCCGACTGTATGCCCGAATCAGACCCCACGACCGGTGATCGCGCACAGATGGTCACCAGCCGCGCGAAGCCTCCCTCTCCCGTCGCGGCGGACCCGGCAGATGCGGTAGGCGGCGCGGCACGAGTAGCCGCGGCCGATGTCGTGACGGCAGCATTCGAGACGGTGCGCCTCCCCGGGCCGGTCAGCGCTTCGCGGGCGAGGCGACCAGGGCGACCACCGCCATCGCCACAAGCACGGTCGCACCCGCTGCCACCGCGATATGCATTCCACCGACGAAGGATTCGCGGGCCGACTCGATCAGGGCGGCGTTACCGTCGGCACGCTGGATGGTCTCGCCCAGTGTGTCCGCGTAGCCGACGCCGGACCGGAAGACCAGTGCCGCGAGCGAACCGAGCAGCGCGAGACCGAGCGCGTTGCCCAGTTCGAAGCTGGTCTCCGAGATGCCGACGGCCGACCCTGCCCGCTCCGGCGGCACCGACGACACCACGACGTCCGACACGAGCGTGAAGGAGACGCCATAACCGATCCCCGCGATGGCGGATCCGGTCAGGTACCACCAGAGCCCGCCGTGCACGCCCATGCCGAGCAGCATCAGGTTGCCGACCGCCGAGGCGAGCAACGCGAACACGAAGGTGGGGCGCGCGCCAAAACGATGACCGACCCCCACACCGCCCATCGAACAGAGGAACACCGCGATGGCCATCGGTATCCCGAGTACCGCCGCGGCCAGCGGCGAGCGCCCGGTCACCGACTGCAGGTAGATGCTGGTGAGGTAGCTCATACCGGCCAGCGACATCATGCCGGCCAGGCTGGCACCGATGGCCACCGAGAACTGCGCCCTGCCGAACAGCCGCAGGTCCAGCAGTGGTTCGTCCAGGTGGCGCTGTCTGCGGATGAACACCACCAGGATTACCGCGCCGAGCAGCGCGGTGACGACGGCTTGCGCATCGAACCCCTTGGTCGCGGCGTGCTTGATGCCATACACCACCGGCAGGATGCCGGCGATCGATAGCGCGACGCTCGGCAGATCCAGCGGTCCCAGCGTGCGCGCCCGATGTTCGGGCAGCACGAACGGGCCGACCGCGAGCAGGATCAGCAGCACCGGAATGTTGATGAGAAACACCGAGCCCCACCAGAACTGATGCAGCAGCACACCGCCGATGATCGGCCCGACAGCCGAGCCGCCCGCGAAGAACGCCGTCCATACGCCGATCGCGGTGGCCCGCTCACGTGCGTCGGGAAACAGGCTGGAGATCAGTGCGAGACTGGACGGCAGCAGAGTCGCGCCGCCGAGGCCCATCAGTGCCCGCGCACCGATGAGCACGCCCGCGCTCGGTGCGAACGCGGCGAGCATCGACGCGATTCCGAAGATCGTGGCGCCCGCCAGCAGGATATTGCGCCGCCCGATCCGGTCCCCGAGGTTGCCCATGGTGATCAGCAAGCCGGCGATCAGGAACCCGTAGATATCGAGAATCCACAGCTGCTGGTCCGCGGAGGGATCGAGGTCGATGGTGAGGGTCGGAAGCGCGAGAAACAGTACCGAGATGTCCATCGAGACCAGTAGTACCGGCAGGAGCAGCACTGTGAGGCCCAGCCAGGCGCGTCGCGAGCCGAGTGTGGCCGGTGCGGCCCGCACTGCCTCCAGGTCTGTCATTTCCGAACGCCCTCTCCCGTGTCGCGTACACCGTACGCACTAATCCGGGTACAGTGTACGCACCGCCCACTGGAACGGAAAGCGAGTCGTGGGATGACCGAACCCAAGCTGCACCGCACCGCGATCGTCGATACCGCGATCGCGCTCGCCGACACCGAGGGCCTGGACGCGCTATCCATGCGGCGCATCGCCGAGCGAATGGGTGTGGGCGCCATGTCGCTGTACCGCCATGTCGCGCACAAGGACGAATTGCTGGCGTTGATGACCGACGAGGTCGCCCGGCGCAATCCGTACCCGTCGCCGGAGGGGCAGCGGTGGACTTGGCGGGATCGAGTGCGCATCGCCGGCGAGATCGATTGGGCGCTCTACCGCGCACATCCGTGGGTGCTGCTCACCTTCGCCACCCCGCGCTACAGCTTCGGGCCGCAGAGCCTGGCCTGCCTGGCCTGGCTGGTCGAGGGCTTTCTGGAACTCGGGGTCGGCACTCGCGAAGCGACGACCATGTCCTTCACCGTGTGGAACTACATCTCCGGCGCCACGCTGCCGGAGATCAGTGGCGCGCTGATGGCGCGCAAGGGCATGAACCCCGCGGGCGACAACGGCCTGCGGGCGTTACTGAACGGGATGGCACAGCTGCCGACCCCCTCCGTGCTGACGGAACTGCAAGGCAGCGGCGTCGGCGACCTGACGCAGGAGGAGTTGCTCTTCGCCGGGCTCGATGCGCTGTGCGACGGGTTCGCGGTACGGGCGGCGCGTCACCCGACCTCGACCTCGACATAACGCGATATCGGAGGCCGGCCGCGACCACCGCACGGACCGGACTCCTCGGACACGCCCTTCGCCTCCACCGTCCCGCGCAGTCCCACCGCGCCCCGTCAGTCGCCGGCGCCGTTCACAACGGCGTACGCGAAGCCATCCCAGCCCTTGCTACCAACAGTCTGAACCACGGTCGCGTCCAGACTGGGTTCGGCGGCGAGCAAGTCGATCAGGTCGCGGCCGGCCTGAGCGTTCGGGTCCTCGGAACGCTCGTCGGCGACCGCGCCCTCGCGCACGACGTTGTCGACGATGATCACCGAACCCGGCCGGGTCAGTCGCAGCGCCCACAGCACATAGTTCGAATTGTTGACCTTGTCCGCGTCGATGAACACCAGATCGAACGGCTCCGGATCCTCCTCGGCGAGCACCGGCAGGCTGTCCAGTGCGGCGCCGACGCGGATCTCCACCCGGTCGCCGACACCCGCCCGGTCGATGTTCGCGCGCGCGACCTCGGCATGCTGGGCCGCGAACTCCAGCGTGATCACCCGCCCATCCGCTCCGACCGCGCGAGCGAGCCAGATCGTGCTGTATCCCCCGAGCGTCCCGATCTCCAGCACCCGCCGCGCCCGGGCCGTCCTGGCCAGCAGATGCAGGAGCTTCCCCTGCGCGGGTGACACGTCGATCGGGGGCAGGCCCGCCGCTTTGTTTGCCGTCAGCGCCGCCGAATCTTGCTCCCCAACGAGCGTGTCCACGAGATAGCGGTCCACCTCGGCCCATCCCGGTGTCGTCATGCCAGAAAGTCTGCCACTCGATTCCATCGAGGCGATCGACCTCCGAGTTCCCCGCCAGACAACCGAGCGGCTGAGCCGACAGCCCCGCCCCGGATTCGCCTGAGATCCGGGTCGGGGCCGGGCGGGCCCTACTTCGAGAAGTTCTCCGGGGGCTGCCAGGGACGGCCATGCGGGTCATCCGGGCGGTAGGACGGTGGTTGCTGCGGCGGCTGTGCGGGCTGGTGCGCCGGGAAAGCCTCCTGCGGAGGGATTACCGGCTGATGCGGGGAAGGTTCGAATCCTCGCGGGGGTGGTGTCGGTGCGATGCCCTCGACCGGAGTGCGCGCCGTGGCTTCGGCGGCACGGACGGCGCGCTCGATAGTCGGATCGGGCGCGGTGTCGAACCAGTCCGCGACGTCGGAGTCATCCTCCGGCTTGACCTCCGAGCCGTCGGCAGGGGGTGCTTCGTAGCGGAAGACGCCATCCTCGCCTTGGGTGCCGAAACTCTTGGCGAACCCTTCCAGCGCCTTGCCGAAGTCACTGGGTACCAGCCACACCTTGTTGGCGTCACCGCGGGCGACCATGGGGAGCGTCTGCATGTACTGGTAGGCAAGCAATTCCGGTGTCGGCTTGCCGGATTTGATGGCGGCGAAGACCTTTTCGATCGCCTTGGCCTGGCCCTGTGCCTGCAGGTAGGAGGCGGCCCGCTCACCCTGCGCACGCAGGATCCGGCTCTGCCGCTCGCCTTCGGCGGCCAGGATGGCCGACTGCTTGGCGCCCTCGGCGGACAGGATCTGCGCCTGCTTGGAACCCTCGGCCGTCTTGATCTGCGATTCGCGCTGCCCCTCCGCGGTGAGGATCATCGCGCGCTTCTCGCGATCGGCCTTCATCTGCTTCTCCATCGACTCCTGGATCGACGGCGGCGGATCGATGCTCTTGAGTTCGACCCGCGCGACGCGCAGCCCCCAGCGGCCGGTCGCCTCATCGAGCACCCCGCGCAGTTGGCCGTTGATCGAGTCCCGGGAAGTCAACGTCTGCTCGAGGGTCATGCCGCCGACGACGTTGCGCAGCGTAGTGACGGTCAACTGCTCCACCGCGGCGATGTAGTTGCTGATCTCGTACACCGCCGCCTGCGGGCTGGTCACCTGGAAATAGACCACGGTGTCGATGTGCAGGGTCAGGTTGTCCTCGGTGATCACCGGCTGCGGCGGGAAGGACACCACCCGTTCGCGCAGATCGACCTTGGCCCGGATCCGGTCGGCGAACGGGACGAGAAACGTGAGCTGGCCCGACACGGTGCGCGAATACCGGCCGAGACGCTCGATCACCGCGGCCTCGGCCTGCGGCACCAGCGCGATCGACTTGAAGACCACCACCACGACCAACAGTACGAGGACGGCGGTCACGATCAGTACAGCCATCAAGGCCCCTTCCAGACGACGGCGGTCGCGCCGTCGATCTTCATGACATACACGGTCGTACCCGGCTCGTAGACCTCGGTCACGTCCATCGGCCGGGCGGTCCACACCTCGCCGCCGAGCTTCACCTGGCCGGACTGCGCGGCGACCTGTTCGAGCACCAGCGCCGTCTTACCGGGCAGGGCGTCCACATTCGTCGGCGTCGGCGGTGGAGTTCCGAAGCGCCGTCGGATGATCGGGCGAACACCGAGGAACAGCACTGCCGACATCACGGCGAACACAAGGGCATCCGCCACCGGCGAGGTGTCCGCGACGGCGGCGATCCCCGCGGTGCCGAGCGCCGCGACACCGAGCATGAGCAGCGTGAAGTCCCCGGTGAGCATTTCCGCCGCCGCAAGCACGATGCCCGCGACCAGCCAAAAAATTGCGGCCACACAATCACTCTAGTGCGCCGATCATGATCTCGGGCGGGACCAACGCGCCCCGGCGCCGCCGATTACCCCACGGACGCGCGGTCGACGGTTGTGATGCCGAAACCCGCAGCGGTGGTGCTAGCTTCGAGCGGATGAACGCGCGTGACAGGTATGACGATATCTTCTCCGGACATTCCCGGTCGAAGAAGCGGGCGGTACCGACCGTGACCGCGGAGCGTGACCTGGTCGTCGAGGACGCCGCCACCGGATTCTGTGGCGCCGTGGTCGGTTTCGATCGCAGCTACGACGGCGAGTTCGTGAAACTGGAGGACGCCCGCGGCGTGGTGCGCCTGTTCGCGTTGCGGGCGGCGGCGTTCCTCATCGATGGTGCGCCGGTCACACTGGTCCGGCCCGCTGCGGTCCTTCCACGCAAGCCGACCCGCTCCGCGTCCGGTTCGACCAGGGTCGAGGGACTGCGTGCCCGAGTGGCGAGCGGCAGCCGGATCTGGGTGGAAGGCGTGCACGACGCCGCGCTGGTCGAGCGGGTCTGGGGCCATGACCTGCGGGTCGAGGGCGTGGTGGTCGAACATCTGGCGGGCCTGGACAATCTGGCCGAGCGGCTTGTGGAGTTCGAACCCGGGCCGGGCCGGCGGGTCGGGGTGCTGGTCGACCATCTGGTCACCGGGTCGAAGGAGACACAGCTGACCACCGGCCTCGGGCCCCATGTGCTGGTGACCGGCCACCCGTTCATCGATGTGTGGCAGGCGGTGCGGCCGGCCACCGTCGAGATCCCGCGGTGGCCGGAGGTGCCACGCGGCGAGGACTGGAAGACCGGTATCTGCACCCGACTGGGGTGGGGTACGCCGCAGGACGGCTGGCGGCGAGTGTACGACGCCGTGTCCTCGTTTCGGGATCTGGAGCCACCACTCATCGGCGCGGTGGAGCGCCTTATCGACTTCGTCACCGAACCCGAATAGCCACAACCGGGAGGTCCAGCCCTGCGCCACGTGCCGGGCCATGTCCGCACGAAGGCAATGGCTGCTGCCACCCGTCGTGCCGCACAGCTCACGAATGCTCTGCCGCACCGACGCCCGTGCGTAGCGCAAACCCTTTATGCTCGATAATTATGTGCTCTCCAAGTGCGACGCTCACGGTGTGGGCCGGCTCCTGGCTGGCCGGCTGCAGTGCGCCCGACGACATCTTGGCAGCCCTGCACGCCTGGGCGCCGAGGCACACGATCGCGGCCGGTGACCCGGTCACCGGGGGGCGCACCGACCTGCCCTGGTCGGCGCACGGAAACCTGCCGGGAAGCGGAGTCATGGCGCTGCTCAAGGTGATTCGCGAGACGACCGCACAGGCCGGCGCTCAACTGCGGCTGGTGCTCCCGGTCCCCGGCGATGTGCGCGGACTGCCGTCGGGCACCGCGTTCGCCGCCGACGCGATCGAAGCCGAAGAAGGCATCCTGCTCGGCGTCCCCGGCACCGACGGCACCGGCCTCATCCCGCAGTGGGCCGACGAGGACACCCTGCAGTGGACGATCTACAGCACCCCCATCCCCACGTCGCCGAGGTCCGGCATGTCACTCGGCGAGGCCGAATACGCCATGCGCGAAGCCGTCCGCGATGCCGCCGACGCGTTGATGAAACTCCACACGACCTCCGTCGGCGCGGCCGACTCCGATCCACGTGAGCTCATCGAGGCCGAACTCGCCGACTACGCCCGGCACGACTACCCGGACTCGATCCCGTTGCGCGCCAGGCGCATTCTGGATACCGCCGACCATGTCGCGGCTATCCTCACGGTGGCGCAGCGGGAACCGGCCGCCTCCCCCACCTCCGCCAGCGCCATCGGGGCGCAGGAATCGCTGCTGCGCCCGCTCTGGGACGCGATCCGCGCGGCGCGGCTGGTCGCGGTGCACGCGTCGGCACGCAGCAACCACTGATGCCGTGTCATGCCCCGACAGGCCTACCCGCCGTCCCCCGGCAGGCAGTGTGACATGCGTCCTTCCCGTCGTGTCGCCGGGGCCCTCGCTGCCGCGCTGATCGGCCTCGGGCTGCCTGCCCCTGCCTCGGCGATTGTGGGCGGTACCCCGGCGACGACGACCGACTATCCGTGGCTGGCCGCCATTGTCACGTCGCTGTTCGTCACCCGCGCCGCCGGCCAGTTCTGCGGTGGCGCACTCATCGCGTCGGACCAGGTGATCACCGCGGCGCATTGCGTCGCGCCTGCCCTGCTGCTACCCCAAGCCCTCGCGGTCACCTTCGGTCGCGATGACCTGCGTGACAATGACGGAAACACGGTGCGCGTCAAGGAGCTTCGGATCCACCCGGATTTCCGGGCGACGATCCTCGACGGCGAACCCGTCTATCACGACGACATCGCGATCCTGACCCTGGATCGCCCGCAGCCCGGCCCCACGGTGGACATTGCCGCGACGGCCTCGAGCACGGGCATGATCCTGGGCTGGGGCGCCACCTCCGAAACCGACGAGGCCAACACCCGCCTCCGCGCCGCGACCGTCCCCTTGGTCGCCGACGACGACTGCGCCGCCGTCTACGGCTCGGCCTTCGATCCGCGGACCATGCTCTGCGCGGGCTCTCCCGACGCCGACACCGCCGCGTACGACAGTGGAGGTCCGCTGCTCGTCGACGGCCGGCTCGTCGGCCTCACCTCCTGGGGCAAAGGCGCGGCCCGGCCTGGCTTACCCAGCGTCTATTCCCGCACATCAGCCGCGAAATTCTGATCTCGCGGGGGGGTGTCCCTATGGTGTTCGTCAAGCCGCTGGGGCTGTTGGGGTTCGGTAGGGCTGTTTGTTGTGGAGCATGGCGTAGAGGACGTCGCAGCGTCGTCGGGCGAGACAGATGAGGGCGGCGTTGTGTTTCTTGCCCTCGGCTCTCTTTCTGTCGTAGTAGGCGCGGCTGGCCGGATCGTGCAGGGCCGCGAACGCGGACAGAAACAGCGCCCGTTTGAGTTTGTGGTTGCCGGACCGGGCGGGGTGCTCACCGCGGATGGAGCTGCCGGAGCGGTGGGTGATCGGAGCGATCCCGGCGTAGGAGGCGAGGTGGCCGGCTGTGGCGAACGCCGTGGCGTCACCGACTTCGAGCAGGATGCGGGTGCCGGTCCTGACTCCGATGCCAGGCATCGAGGTCAGGACCTGGGCGAGAGGGTGATCGGCGAACATCTCCTCGATATCGGCGGCGATCTGCTGACGCTGCAGCAGAACCGCTTTCAACGAATCCGCCAGTTTCGGCAGCACGGTTTCCGCGGCTTTGGTGCCGGGAACGGTGACGGTTTGCGTGGGCAACGCGGCCAGTATCTCCTCAACCAAGCGCGTGCCCATGCGCGGGGCATGTTTGGTGGCTATCGCGGTGAGTTTGCGCCGCCCCGCGCCCCGGATCCCTTCTGGGCCACCGCAGCGCGACAGAATCTCGAGCACCGCCGGGTGAGCGATTCTCGGGCCGAGGATGCGTTCGAGGGCGGGGTGGATTCCGGTGAGCAGGCCGCGGATGCGGTTGCTGGTGCGGGTGGCTTCGCCGGCGAGGTCGTCGTCGAAGCCGGCCAGAACACCGAGCTCGGTCAGGGTGTCATCACCGATATCGACGCGGCGCAACGTGTGCGGCATCGTGCGGGCCGCATCGGCGATGATGTGAGCGTCGCGGGCATCGGTCTTGGCTTGACCTGGGTAGAGGTCGGCGATGCGTCGCATTGCCAGCCCGGGCAGATAGGCGACATCGTGCCCGCAGGCGCGGGCGACGGTCACCGGCAGGGCGCCGATCGTGTTGGGCTGGTCGACCACGATCAACAGTCGGCCGTGGGCAGCGAGCTTGTCGAATACTGCCCGCAGACGGGATTCGTCGTTGGGCAGCGCCCTGTCGAACAATCGCTTGCCGCTCGGGTCGAGACCGACCGCGTGATGTTCACCTTTTCCCACGTCAACGCCGCAGAACACGGCATAAGGTTGTGCCACCTTGCTCGGTCCTCATCGCATCGAAACGCTCACCGGACGGTCGCCGATCCAGCGTCAACGCCCGGCACCCACGTTACGAAGAGACCTATCAGCGGCCCTGTCCCCATCAGCGGTCCGTCGACGCCACCAGGACCCGGCGACACCACCCCCCGGATCATGCGAAAGACAGGGGCACGAAGTCATACCGGGCCTGGCGACCGTAGGCCCGGTTCAGGGCCCACAAAAAAGGTAACGGGAAAGCCCGGCTACCTACTGCGGCGGGAAGGGCGGTTGCTGATACTGCTGTTGCGGTGGGTACTGCTGATACTGCTGTTGCGGAGGATACGGTTGGTACTGCGGCTGCGCCGGATAGGGCTGCTGATACTGCGGCGGCGCCTGATACGGCGGCGGCGCCGCGAAACCCTGCTGCGGCGGATAGGTGTGATGAACCTGTGGCGGTTGCGGCGGATACGGCTGCTGCGGCCGGTTCGAGTTTCCTCTTCTGCTCAGCCAGACCACTAGAGCGATGACGACGATAACAACCCCGATACACAGCAGAAGCCCCCCGATCGAGAACCCTCCGCTGCCACTCCCACCGCGGCGCCTGGCCTCGGTAGCGTCCAGCGCGACGGTCCACACACTCGGGTCGGACCAGGCATGCGGGTCGAGCAGTGCGGCGTTGATCAGCACGTCGGCATAGGCCATTGAGCGTTATCCCCCTGGAGAATGGATTCGTCGGTCGCGAACGGAGTAGATGCTAACCGGCCCGATTCGAGTTACTTCCCACCGATGGGACGGCGCGGCGCCGCGCAACAACCGATGACGCACGCGGCGCCATTGCGTGTGCAGCCGTAACCTGGGACATCGCCGAGCCTGCGGGATGGTGTGTCGCGCAGGTGTTCGGAGATCAGTTCGACAACCAGCTTCGCGAAGCGGGGATCGGTGCCCGGCGTGGCAGCGCGAGCGAAAGACATGCCGAGTTCGGCGGCCTTTGCCGCGGCCTCGTTGTCGAGATCCCAGATGACCTCGAGGTGATCGGAGACGAAACCTACCGGACAGATGATGACGGCCGCGACGCCCTCGGTCGCCAAGACGTCGAGATGGTCGACAATGTCCGGCGCCAACCACGGTACGTGCGGTGGGCCGGACCTGGACTGCCACACTACGTCGTAGTCGGTGAAACCGGTTGCGGCAGCGCATAATCGGGCCGCGTCGGCGACCTGACGACTGTAGAGGCGGCCACCGTCGGCGGGCGGGCCCGCGGCATCGTCGGCCGACACCGGTATGGAGTGCGCGGTGAACACCAACCGCGCACCCGCGCGGCGGTCGACCGGAAGCCGTTCCCGCGCGACGCGAATGGTGTCGGCGAACGCTTCGATCAGCAGCGGATGGTCGAAATACTGGCGCAGCTTCACCAGTTCCGGCGCCCCCGCGCCGAAAACCGTCCGTGCCCGTGCGATGTCCTCGTGATACTGCAGGCAACCGGAGTACCCGCCCCACGCCGACGTCGGGAACACCAACGCGGAGCCGACACCGTCGGCGGCCATCCGCGCGACGGTGTCCTCCACCATGGGATTCCAGTTTCGGTTACCGAAGTAGACCGGCAGTTCGATACCCGCCGTCACCAATTCGGCTTCGACGGCCGCGATTATGTCGCGGTTGAGCGCGTTGATCGGTGAGACGCCACCGAAATGCAGATAGTGCTCGGCGACGGCTTCGAGTCGTTCGCGCGGCACGCCCCTGCTCCGGGTGACGTTCTCCAGGAACGGCATCACGTCCTCGGGGCGCTCCGGGCCGCCGAACGACAGCAGCAGCAGCGCGTCGGCAGCCCGAACCACCGTGCCTCCTCCCGAATCGCTCAGTTGATCGACATGCTCTCCGGGAACCAGGTGTTGTGGCTGGCGCCGCCGTCGACGTAGATGATCGAGCCGGTGGTGCCGGGCAGCCAGTCCGACAGCAGCGCGACGATCGACTTCGCCACCACGGTCGGGTCGTCGACGTCCCAACCGATCGGCGACGCGCCGTCCCAGTAGGTGTTGAGCTGGTTCAGCTTGGCGGCGTCGTCGGTCGCGGTGCCCGCGATCGCCTTGGCGGCCAGCGTCTTGATCGGACCAGCGGCGATCAGGTTCGAGCGGACCTTCTTGGCCGCGCCCACCTCCCGCGCGACATACCGGTTCACCGACTCGAGCGCCGCCTTCGCCACGCCCATCCAGTTGTAGAACGGCATCGCGGTGCGCGGATCGAAATCCATGCCGACGATCGAGCCGCCCTCGTTCAGCACCGGAAGCACCGCACGCGCGAGCGACGCGTAGCTCCACGCCGAGATCTCGAACGCCTTGGCGGCGTCCGGACCAGGACCTTCGAGGAACGGACGAGCCTCCGGCCCCATCAGGGTGCGCGGCGCGAATGCGATCGAGTGCAGCAGTCCGTCGATCCCGTTCGGCGCCAGCTCGCGCAGCTTGTCGGCCAGTCCGGTGAGATCCTCCTCGTTGGTGACATCCAGCCCGATGGCGGGCGGAACCTCCTGCGGTAGCCGCTTGGCGATCCGGTCGATCAACCGCAGCCGCTCCGGAATGCCGGTGATGATCACCTTCGCGCCCTGCTCCTGCGCGACCGCCGCCGCGTGGAACGCGATCGACGAATCGGTGATGATGCCGGTGACCAGAATGGTCTTGCCTTCGAGCAGTCCGCCCATGAGTTCTCGGTTCTCCTGACGTTGAAAAGATCGGGTTGTCCGCGGCGGCCGAGAGTGGCCGCGCGACGAGGTGGTGCGCGAGGTCAGTGGCCCATGCCCATGCCGCCGTCGACCGGGATGACCGCGCCGGAGACATAGGCGGAATCCTCGGAAGCCAGGAAGCTGACCACCGCCGCAACATCTTCCGGCTGGCCCAGCCGTTGCAAAGGGATGAACTGCTTGGCCATGTCGTGGATCTTCTGGTCGAGTTCCGCGGTCATGTCCGTCTCGATGAACCCCGGCGCGACGACGTTGGCGGTGATCGAACGGGAGCCGAGCTCACGGGTGATCGAGCGCGCCATACCGATCACGCCGGCCTTGGACGCGGCGTAGTTGATCTGACCGGGTCCGCCACCCAGGCCGACGACCGAGCCGAGGAAGATCAACCTGCCCCAGCGCGCCCGCAGCATCGCGCGGTTGGCCCGCTTGGCCACCCGGAACGCACCCGTCAGGTTGGCATCGATGACCCGATTGAATTGGTCCTCGCTCATCCGCATGAGCAGGGTGTCGTCCGTGATGCCCGCGTTGGCCACCAGTACCTCGACCGGGCCCTGATGCGCCTCCACCTCGGTGAACGCCTGGTCGACCGAGTCACTGTCGGTCACATCGCATTTCACACCGAACAGCCCGTCCGGCACCCCCGACCCACGATGCGTAACGGCCACCTTGTGACCGTCGGCAAGCAGACGCTGCGCGACAGCGAGACCGATGCCGCGATTACCGCCGGTCACCAGGACCGACCGGGATGTGATGTTCGACATGAGCTTCAACCTACCTGGTCGGATCGACCACTCACGACGGGGCCGCCCGCGTCTGTCGCACCGACATGCCGGTGCGCACGGTTCGGCGCCGTGCTGCCGGTGCCTCTGGAAGCGGAGCCATGACCAACGGCCGGCAGGACAGCCGGGACCGCAGAAAATGTCGAAACGCGCGTCATTTCCTCGTAGGGGGCGACATTGCCTGCCGCCCCTCATGGTCGGGACAACACCCGATCACCGCACCGCACCACACCGAAACACACACTGGGCCAGCACAATTCACACCGTATTGCTACGGGAGACGCTGTCGGTACAGCAGGCCGGTGACGACTCCGGCGGCAACCAGCAGCAGCCCGAGCAGCAGCCACGGACGGCTGGCATCACCTCTGGTCAGCTCATAACCGATCTGCTGCTCCAACGTGTCATAGACCTTCGTCAGTTCCTGCAGGGACGACGCGGTATAGAACTCGCCCCCGGACAGCCGCGCGATCTCCTTCATCGCATCGTCGTCGACCGCGACCTTGACCTGTTCGCGACCACCGTCCTCGCGGGGAATCTCGACGACACCCCAGCTCGTGCCGAACGAGATCGTCGATATCGGGACGTTCTTGTTCTTCGCCAGCCGGGACGCGACGAACTCGTGCCGCGGATTGTCGACATCCTCGAAGGCGGGAACAGTTTGTTTTCCGTCCGACATGAGGACGACGCGGGCCGGTGGTGGTTCCTGGGCGCCGCCGAGGACCGTAGCCAGGGTGTCGATCGCCTGCAGCGCGGTGAGGATGCCTTCGCCGGTCGCGGTGCGCTCGGCCAGTTTGACGTTGTCGATCGCCGCCTTGACCGCTTCGTGATTCGTTGTCGGGGACACCATCACCGAAGCGGTGCCCGCGAAGGTGACGAACCCGATGTTGACCCCCTCCGGGAGTCCGTCGACGAATTCCTTGCCCGCCTTCTTCGCGACCTGGATACGGGTCGGCGGCACATCGTCCGCCTCCATCGACAACGAGACGTCCATCACCAGCATGACGGTCGCGCGGTTGCGTGGCACCTTCTTGACCGCCGTAGGCCCGGCCGCGGCGATGGTGAGCAGCATCAGGCCGATCAGCATGAGTGCGACGGCCACATGTCGCAGCGGGCCCGGCCGCGACGGCGCGACCTTCTCCAGCAACTCCATGTTGGTGAACTTCAACATGTGCTTGTGTCTGCTGCGCTGCACCAGAATGTAGCCGAGCGCGATGAGCGCGATGACCGCGAGGAATCCGAGCCAGATCTGTGCGGTGAAATGCGAAATACTCACTGGCGTGGCACCCGCCCGGTCGGGGCGCCCAAGCTGTGGCGCCGGGTGGACACGAACCGGACCACATCGGCGATCCAGTCCCGATCGGTTTGCAGGGTGAGCACCGGAGCGCCACAGCTGCGCAGGGCCTGCTCGACCTGCTGGCGGTGGCGCTGCGCGGCAGCGGCGAAATCGGCGCGCAGCGTGGGGGTGATGCTGAACTCGCGGGTGCGCCCGGTCTCCGGGTCGTGCAGCACGACGTCGCCCAGGTCGGGCAGCGACAGGTCGCGCGGGTCGATCACCTCGACCGCGAGCAGATCGTGCCGTGCGGAGATGGCGCGCAACGAGCGCTGCCAGTCGATGTCACCGAGAAAGTCGCTGATGATCACGGCGAGCCCGCGTTTGCGTTGCGGGCGGCGCAGCGATTCGATGCCGCCGCGCAGGTCGCCACGCACGCCGTCGCGCGCGTGCGGTGTGGTCGCGATGTCGCGCAGCAGGGTCTGGGCGTGGATGCGCCCGCTGCGTGCCGGGATGCGGACCAGTCGCTCGCCGGTGGCGACCACCGCGCCGATCCGGTTGCCACCGCCACTGGTCAGATGCGTGATCGCGGCGGCAGCGGCGATGGCCAGGTCACGCTTTTCGCACGCGGCGGTGCCGAAGTCGAGGCTGGCGGACAAGTCGACCACCATCCAGGTCTCCAGCTCCCGGTCCGCGATCATCTGCCGAACGTGGGGGTGGGTGGTGCGAGCGGTGACCGACCAATCCATCTGGCGCACATCGTCGCCAGGCTGGTATGTACGCGCCTCCCCCGGCTCGGAACCGGGCCCTGGTATGAGACCGAGGTGATCTCCGTGCAGCACGCCGTCGAGCTTTCGGCGCACGGTGAGCTCGAGGGTTTTCAGCGCGACCGACAGCCGTGGGTCGGTCAGTTCTCCTGATCGGAACGATGGCGGTGCGTGCGACGGCATCGGTACTGGGGGAACCGGATCCGATGCCGAGGTCACTTCGGCGGGATGGTGCCGGCGGGCTGGGAAAGGTGCCCGTTCGACGGCTGGGGCGCGGGCTGTTGCTGCGGCGAGGGCGGCTGCGGGATCTGTTGCGGCGGCGCGTTCTGCGGGCCGACAGTGGGCGGCGCGGCCGAAACGCCCGGTGCGACCGCCTGCGGTGCGACCTGTGGCAGGCCGATGGTCTGGAGCACCCGCTTGATCACATCCTCCGGGCTGATCTCGTCGGCGAGCGCGTCATAGGAAAGCACCAGGCGATGGCGCAGCACGTCCGGGATCACCTCGACGACGTCCTGCGGCACCACATAGTCGCGACCGCGGATCAGCGCGACAGCACGGGCCGCGGCGATGATCCCGAGGCTGGCGCGTGGCGAGGCGCCATAGGAGATCCAGCTGGCCACATCCTGCATGCCGAAGTCGGCCGGCTTGCGGGTCGCCGCGATCACCCGGACCACGTAGTCGACCAACGCATGATGCACGAAGGTGTTGGCCGCCACCTTCTGCAGGCGGATCAGTTCCTCCGGCTGCAGGATGGGACTTGCTTCCGGCGGGGTCACGCCCATCCGGTAGATGATCTCGCGCTCCTCCTCTACCGAGGGGTAGTCGACCACGACCTTGAACAGGAAGCGGTCGCGCTGCGCCTCGGGCAGCGGGTACACGCCTTCGCTCTCGATCGGGTTCTGGGTCGCCATGACCAGGAACGGATCCGGCATCGGGTAGGTCTTGCCGCCGATCGAGACATGCCGCTCGGCCATCACCTCGAGCAGCGCCGACTGCACCTTGGCCGGTGCGCGATTGATCTCGTCGGCCAGCACGAAGTTCGCGACGACCGGACCGAGTTCGGTGTCGAATTCCTCGCGGCCCTGCCGGTAGATACGGGTACCGATGAGGTCGGTGGGCACCAGGTCGGGCGTGAACTGCACGCGGGAGAACGAACCGCCGACAACCTTCGCGAAGGTTTCCACCGCGAGCGTCTTCGCGATACCCGGTACACCCTCGAGCAGGACATGACCGCGCGCGAGCACACCGACGAGCAGCCGCTCCACCAGGCGATCCTGGCCCACGATTACCCGCTTGACCTCGTAGATCGCCTTTTCCAAGGTCTGGACGTCACGCTCGAGGGTGCTGGGCGCGGAGCCAGGCGCATCTTTCGCCATCTTCGCCCCGCTCACACCGTCCGTCGAAGTCACCAACATCCCCGCTTTCGCCTTGGTCCTGTGCGTGCTGCCACAACTATTCCAGGTAATGGCTGCCTGTGCCGCAACCGGACCCGATATGGAGGGAATTCGACGGTCCCGCCCACCCGGCCGGCATCCGAATTGCCGGATATGTCAGGTAGTGACCCGCACCGCGTAGGGCATGATGCCACCCTCGCGAACCGGGGACACCTTCACCACGTCGCCGGACTCCGGCGCCTCGACCATCTTCCCGTCGCCGAGGTACAGCGCCACATGCTGGCTGCCGTTGGGCCCCCAGAACAGCATGTCGCCGCGTTCGCGCTGATCCACCGGAACCCGCGTGCCCGCGTTGTATTGATAGCCGCTGTAGTGCGGAAGCGAGACTCCGATGCCGGCGAACGCGTAAATCATCAGGCCCGAGCAGTCGAAGCCCACCTTGTTGTAGTCGCCATGACTGTCGGCGACGCCGCCGTCGCGGATGCCCAGCGTCGGCCCGTCCTCGTCACCGCCTCCCCAGGCATAGGTGACGCCCAGCTGTGACATCGCCCGGTCGACGACGATTTCGACGCCTCCGGAACCGGCGACCGACGGCGCACTCGGGCGTGGCATGGTCCGCCGCGGCGGTGGCGAGTTTTCGATCTGGATATGTGGGCGTCTGCCTTCCCCGAGCCGCGCGGCGCGATCCCGAGCGGCCAGATCGTCCGTCGCACGCGCAGCTGCGGCAGCGGCGGCCGCGCGCACTGCCGCCTCTTCCGCCTTCCGTTGGGTTTCCCAGACCAGGTACGCGTCACGCTGGCCGCGCAGCCCCGCCACGTTCTGCCGGGCCAGATCCACTCGCCCCTGTGCGTCCTGCCGCTTGCGGAGCAGGTCCTCTTTCTGCGCGGCCTGCCGCTCGACTTCGACCCGTGCGGCGGTCACCGCGGTCTCCGCGTCGGCCTTTCTCGCTTCCGCGGCGGCGGTGGCGGCATCGGCGGCCGACTTCGCCTGTCGCACACTCGAATTCTGGTTGCCCTGGGCGATCTGCGCACGGCGCAGGCTGTCGAGCACCTGCCGCTGGTTCTTCGAGACCAGGTTCAGCAACTGGGCCTGGTCGAGGGCGATCGCCGGAGTGGCAGCCGCAAGGTAGGTGACCATCGATTCCGAGCCCGGCCGGGTGTAAATCTGCGTGGCGAACTGGTCGAAGTTCTGCCGCGCCTGGCCGACTCGCGCCGCGGCAGCGGCCAGTTCACGCTGCGAGTCGGCGACAGCCACAGCGGCCGCGTCGGCGGCGTCGCGCGCGTCCTGCAGATCGACAAGCGCCTTGTTGACCTCTTCCCGCTTCTGCGCGACCGCGTCGTCGAGCTGTCGGAGCTGCTGATCGAGCACGGCGACCTGGTTGATCAACGTCCCCACCTCGGCGACACCGGCGTCGACCTGCGCCCCGGCCTCGGCGATCTGGGTGTCGCTGGGGTTCGGCGGCGGGGGCGGCACGGAGGCGGCGGGCCCCCCGGCAACCAGCACACCCACCAGTGTCAGCAATCCAAGAGCAATCTGCAGCTGGCGACGGTGGGCAAACTCGCCGTTATTGCGCATCGCACCTCCCAAGGAGTGGCTTCCGGCAATGCCTCACGAGCATCAGCCGAACCATGACGCACAGTGGCCGACAGATGACCTCTGACAACACGTGTTCCCCAGTAGCGATCATTTGAACCGTACGGCACTTGCATCACCAAGAAAACTCCTGCAACAGAACTACAAGCGCGTAATTTTTACTTTTTCCAAGATTTACCGGACGCCGCTGCGGATTCCGGCAAATGTCGCAAACCAACCGATTGAAGAAAGGTCCGCAGAAAGACCGGATCTCTGATGAATGCCGGATCGCAACGCCACAATCTCTAGGGGTGCACGGCATCAGCAATCTTCTAGCAATAAGGTGCTGGAAGAATTAGCAATCAACTAGCGTCGACGCACACAGCACACTCGCCGCCGACTACCGGCGGCGAGCAGCGATGACTCGAATCTCGGTCGATTTCCCGAGCGGCTCGGTTCGGCCGACCGATGTCCGATCAGACCCGAGCTTCCGATATCTGACTAACGCGTCCGGATTCCGGAGGACTCGCCCTCTGGCGCCGCCGCGGCCTCGTCTCGCGCTCGTCGAGCCTTGACCCAGTACAGCCCGCCGACGACAGCCACCGTCCCAGCCAGCAACACACAGGTGATGGCGGTCCACGACGACACCGATTCCGGGGTCTCCAGACGGCCGACGAAGAGGCCGGCCGCCTCCGCGCTCTTGCCGTGCGTCTCCTTCGCACCGTCCTCGGCCCATTCCAGCTGCACGCGGCTGATCGAGTCGCTATAGGTGCCGACCCAGTCGTCACTGAGGACGACTACGGTGCCGTGTTGCGTCTTGCCCACCTCGGTAGCAAGGTCACGCAGGCTCGAGTCGTGGCCTGGATTACCGGGAACGACCACGATGCTCAGCGGCACCCCCTGCGACCGCGCATCCGCCGCGATGACCGCCAGTTCCGCCTTTTCCTTGCCGGTCAGAGTCGCGACGTGGTCATCGGCCAGATCTGCGTTGAGCGAGCTCACGGTGTCGGCGGTGACGTTCGGCGGCAGTTCGGCGGCCATGGGGGTGAAAACCGAGGTGTGCGGGGCGGTCATCTTCCATCCGGTCTGTCGAGCCGCATCGGTATCCGAAGCGACGGTCATCCAACACTGCAGGGGCGAGCGAAGTCCCCTTCTAGCTCGAAAGCACAGTACGCGACGGAGTGTCGCAGCACTCGCCTGCGGCACACCGACCGACCCCCCGGTGTTTCACAGGACAAGCGTACTGTTACGGTCG
Source organism: Nocardia sp. NPDC049190 (assembly GCF_040648115.1). Lineage (NCBI taxonomy): Bacteria > Bacillati > Actinomycetota > Actinomycetes > Mycobacteriales > Nocardiaceae > Nocardia > Nocardia sp. NPDC049190. Next base: position 232,150 of record NZ_JBEZDE010000004.1, on the reverse strand, counting down.
TAGGGCGAGGACCCGACGCCTTCCGGCGCCGGAGCACCTCCGAAGACTCGGTCGCCTGCACAGCCCTGCGGGCGGCCCCCCGCACCGACGAGTGGAGCTGAAGTGACGACAAGTATCGATACTTTCGGCGCCAAGGGCACCCTCGAGGTCGGAAGCAACTCCTACGAGATCTTCCGCCTCTCCGCCGTGCCCGGCACCGAGAAACTCCCGTACGCACTGAAGGTCCTCGCGGAGAACCTGCTCCGCACCGAGGACGGCGCCAACATCACCGCCGACCATATTCGCGCCATTGCGAAGTGGGATCCTTCGGCCGAACCGAATACCGAGATCCAGTTCACGCCCGCCCGCGTCATCATGCAGGACTTCACGGGTGTGCCCTGCATCGTAGACCTTGCGACAATGCGCGAGGCCGTCGCCACCCTCGGCGGCGACCCGGACAAGGTGAACCCGCTCGCGCCCGCGGAGATGGTGATCGACCATTCCGTCATCATCGACGTATTCGGCCGCGCTGACGCCTTCGAGCGCAACGTCGACATCGAATACCAGCGCAACGGCGAGCGCTACCAGTTCCTGCGCTGGGGCCAGACCGCGTTCGACGACTTCAAGGTCGTTCCGCCGAGCACTGGCATCGTGCACCAAGTCAACATCGAGCACTTGGCGCGCGTGGTCATGGTCCGCGACGGCTCTGGAGGAAAAACGCAGGCCTACCCCGACACCTGTGTCGGCACCGACTCGCACACGACCATGGTCAACGGCCTCGGCGTCCTCGGCTGGGGTGTCGGTGGCATCGAGGCGGAGGCGGCCATGCTCGGCCAGCCCGTCTCGATGCTGATCCCGCGTGTGGTCGGTTTCAAACTGACCGGCGAGATCAACCCGGGGGTCACCGCGACCGACGTCGTGCTCACCGTCACCGACATGCTGCGCAAGCACGGCGTGGTCGGCAAGTTCGTCGAGTTCTACGGCAAGGGAGTGGCGGAGGTGCCGCTGGCCAACCGCGCCACCCTCGGCAACATGAGCCCCGAATTCGGTTCCACCGCGGCGATATTCCCGATCGACGACGTCACGGTCGACTACCTGCGCCTGACCGGTCGCTCCGACGAACAGGTCGCGCTGGTCGAGGCGTACGCCAAGGAGCAGGGCCTCTGGCACGACGCCGACAAGGAGCCCGCCTACTCCGAGTACCTGGAACTGGACCTGAGCACGGTGGTGCCGTCCATCGCGGGCCCGAAGCGTCCGCAGGATCGAATCCTGTTGTCGGAGTCCAAGATCGCCTTCCGCAAGGACATCCACAACTACACCAGCGACGAGGTGAGCGGCCCGGCCGCGTCCACGCCGCATTCGCACCTGGACGAGGCGCTCGAGGAGTCGTTCCCGGCCAGCGATCCGGCCGTGCTGTCCTTCGCCGACGACGACGCCGAACTGATGTCGGCCGCCAACGGCGCCGAGGGCCGTCCGTCCAAACCGATCAAGGTCAGCACCGAGGAGCACGGCGACTTCGTGCTCGATCACGGCGCGGTCGTGGTCGCCTCGATCACCTCCTGCACCAACACCTCCAACCCGTCGGTCATGATCGGCGCCGCGCTGCTGGCACGCAACGCGGTGGACAAGGGCCTGACCCGCAAGCCGTGGGTGAAGACCTCGATGGCGCCGGGCTCGCAGGTCGTCAACGGCTACTACGAGAAGGCGGGTCTGTGGCCGTACCTCGACAAGTTGGGCTTCAACCTGGTCGCCTTCGGCTGTGCCACCTGCATCGGCAACACCGGCCCACTGCCCGAGGAGATCTCCAAAGCGGTCAACGACAACGACCTCACCGTCACCGCGGTGCTGTCCGGGAACCGTAACTTCGAAGGTCGCATCTCCCCCGACGTGAAGATGAACTACCTGGCCTCCCCGCCGCTGGTCATCGCCTACGCGCTCGCGGGAACCATGGACTTCGACTTCGAGCACGACGCGCTCGGACAGGACACCGACGGCAAGGACGTCTTCTTGAAGGACATCTGGCCGGCGCCGCAGGAGATCCAGGACACTATCGACCGGGTCATCAGTCGCGACATGTTCCTCGAGGACTACAAAGACGTCTTCAAGGGCGACGAGCGGTGGCGCAGCCTGCCCACCCCGGAGGGCAAGACCTTCGAGTGGGCCGAGGAGTCCACCTACGTTCGTAAGCCGCCGTACTTCGACGGCATGCCGCGGACCCCGGAGCCGGTCACCGACATCAAGGGCGCCCGCGTGCTCGCGCTGCTCGGCGATTCGGTCACCACCGACCACATCTCCCCGGCAGGCAACATCAAGCCCGGCACCCCGGCCGCGCAGTACCTGGAGGAGCACGGCGTCGAGCGCAAGGACTACAACTCCTACGGCTCGCGGCGCGGCAACCACGAGGTGATGATCCGCGGCACCTTCGCCAACATCCGGCTGCGCAACCAGCTGCTCGACGACGTCTCGGGCGGTTACACCCGCGACTTCACCCAGGAAGGCAGCCCACAGGCGTTCATCTACGACGCGGCGCAGAACTACCAGGCCGCGGGCGTCCCGCTGGTGGTGCTCGGCGGCAAGGAGTACGGCTCGGGTTCCTCGCGGGACTGGGCCGCCAAAGGCACCCGCCTGCTCGGTGTGAAGGCCGTGATCACCGAATCGTTCGAGCGCATCCACCGCTCCAACCTCATCGGCATGGGCGTCATCCCGCTGCAGTTCCCGGCAGGCGAGTCGGCCGCGTCACTGAAGCTGGACGGTACCGAGACCTTCGACATCGAGGGCATCACCCAGTTGAACGAGGGTGCTACCCCGAAGACCCTGAAGGTCACCGCCACCAAGGAGACCGGTGACAAGATCACCTTCGATGCGGTGGTCCGGATCGACACCCCCGGTGAGGCCGATTACTACCGCAACGGCGGCATCCTGCAGTACGTGCTGCGCAATATGATTCGCAGTTGAGTTGTTTTCGCTGACTGTCCGCTGTCGGTTCACGACGGCGGACGGCGGAAACCGCCGTCGAGGGTCCGTGCACCGCATTCCGCGGTGCACGGACCGTTCCACATTCCGCGGCACGTGGCACCGCCCGCCCCGCGCCGCACGCCCGCTTCCCTCGGAGGAACCCGCCATGCCTAAGGTCAGTGACGATCATCTCGCCGCCCGGCGCAGCCAGATTCTCGACGGGGCACGCCGCTGCTTCGCCGAATTCGGCTATGAAGGCGCCACGGTGCGCCGTCTGGAAGAGGAGATCGGTCTGTCGCGCGGCGCCATTTTCCACCACTTCCGGGACAAGGATGCGCTGTTCCTCGCCCTCGCCCAAGAGGATGCCGAGCGGATGGCCGACGTCGCGGCCAACCAGGGCATCGTGCAGGTGATGCGCGATATGCTCGCCCACCCCGAGCAGTTCAACTGGCTCGGAACACGTTTGGAGATCGCACGTCGACTGCGCACCGACCCTGAATTCCGGGCGAGCTGGACCCAGCGCTCCGCCGAACTCACCGCTGCCACCCTGGCCCGCCTGGAACGCCGCAAGGCTGCGGGCGCATTGCGCGACGACGTCCCCACCGACGTCGTGCTCGGCTACCTCGATCTCGTCCTCGACGGCTTGATCGCCCGCATCGCTTCCGGTCACACCAATGAAAACCTTTCCGCCGTCCTCGATCTCGTCGAGGCTTCGGTCCGCCGCAGGCACTGATCAGTCGACGACGTCAGAACGTCGCGTTCACGTAGTTCGCCGCGTGCGTCGTCCACCGCACGTTCGTGCCCGGCATCGTGTGGGTCGCGTAGCGTACGTGCTGCCCGTCCGGCCACGGGGTCAGGTAGCCGATAACACCGCGGACCGCCGTGGAATAGCGGTCGAGGTTCTCGATCGGGTCCCGCAGCAGCACTTCGAGTAGTTCGGCGAAGATCAGCGGTGCGACATCGCCGATGCGAGCGCCCTCGACGAAGGAGAACGGCGAGATGCCGATGTCGATGATGCGCAGGGGCGAGTCCGCCGGGGCCGCGGTGATGATGTCGCCGGGGTTCGCGTACTCACGGACGGCGACCGAGACGGGCCAGGCACCGCGTTGACCATGCAGGCCGAAAGTCGACGACGGGCAGAGGTTTCCAACCGATTCGCCCGCACGACGCAACGGGTTGGCGATGTTCACCACGAACGCGATCTCCAGTGGAGTGCCGTTGAGGTTCTTGTACTTTCCCGATCTGACGCCCTCCAGGATCCGGCTCGCGCAGATACCGCCGAGTGAGTAGCTCAGCAGCCCGCAGACATTCGGTGAGTTCTGGATCGCCCGCACCCCGGCGGCGATGCCCAGCCGCACCGAGGTATCCAGCGAGGGGCCCCACACGTCCGGCGCCGGGCCCACCGCGGCGGGCCAGTCCGGTTCGAAAGCGCTGAATCGGTCGGTGTCGAGCAGTGTGGTGACTTCGTGCAGGATGCCCGCGGGCGTGCCGTCGGGATTCCGCGGCTCGCCGGTGCCGCGGAGCGTGATGATGTCGATCATCGTGGTCTCCTAGCGCACCGCACCGACCTTCGGTACGGGATTTCACGGTAGACCCATGCGGCACTGCACGACCCGAGTAGCGGGCTACTTCATCGCGACACGCGTTTCGCCACGCGGAGCACGATCCACAGGGCGGATGACCCCGTGTGGCTACACGCCGGGCACCATGCTTTCCAGCAGCGCCCGTACGATCCGATCCAGTTCGCGCCGATCACCCGCGGTGAGCACGGACAGCAACCTGGTCTCGTTCGCGGTGTGCTCGGTGACCGCGGTATCGATGAGTTCCCGCCCCGCGTCGGTGAGCGCGACCCGGATCGCCCTGCGGTCATCCGCGTCCGCGACCCGCCGCACCCACCCTGCCGCCTCCAGTCGGTCCAGCCGCCCGGTCATGCCCGCGCGCGAGAGCATGAGTGTGTCGGCGAGCACGGACGGGTTCAGCTCGAACGGCTCACCCGATCGGCGCAGCGCCGCCAGTACGTCGAACTCTCCGCGCTGCAGCCCGTGTGTGGCGAAGACCGCCTCGATCTCGCGCTGCGCCACCACCATCAGCCTGCCGAGGCGTCCGATGACCGCCATGGCGTCGAGGTCGAGATCGGGACGCTCGCGCCGCCACTGCGCCACGATCGCGTCGACGGGATCTGCTGTCTGCTCGGTCATGGACCGAAGTCTATTCGCCGGTATATAGTTCGTTAGCGAATTATAAATCACCGAACTAACGGAGGCCGAGATGCCCGCCAACACCACCCCCCGCATGGACGTCGCCATTCGTCAGCCGCAGGACGCGGAGACGCTGGGTACCGAGTCGGTCACAATCCGCCTGCTGATCGATGCAGAACCGGCCGGAGGCACAGTGAGCACACTCGAGGTCACCATGGCCCGCGGCGCCGACGGCGCGGCGCCGCACTACCACACGCAGTCCGACGAGTTGTTCTACATCGCGGACGGAGAACTGCAACTACTGGCAGGCGACCGAATCGTCACGGTAGGCGCCGGAGGCGCGATCGTTGTGCCGAAGTTCATGCCACACGCCTTCGGCGCCACTCCGGACAGCTCGGCGCGGATCGTGATCGCGCTCATGCCCGGCGTGCGGCGCTTCGAGTACTTCCGACTCCTGGACCGGATCGGCAAAGGCGAATCCACCCTTGCCGATCTCGCGGCGTCCCAGCAGGAGTTCGACAATCATTTCGTCGACGCGCCCGCTTGGTGGGCCGAGCGAAACGCGAACCGGCGTTGAGCAGCCTGAATACGCCAGCGCGGCGCCCGATGACACACCGCGACAATCGAGAGTCGACGTGAGCGCCACACGGTCGACGGGTAGTCCACCGACGCCACACGAGCCCCCGCCATCGCCGGACCGCCCGATCCGAGCGCCCGCAAACTTGTCGCGTCACCGAGCAGGCATGTCGCCGAACCCGCCGATTACTCCAACCTACTCGCCGTCTATTGACGGTAGGTGCGGATGTCGACACCGCCAATCCTGGGCTACACGCACCGATTCCACGTCACACACCGATAGCTGGAAGGTTGCGCTGCTACTCTTCCTGACCTGCCGGAAATCTTTCGGTGCTAGCCCATTCCATACCGGAATCCGGTTTGCCACCAGCCGCGAAATCTCGCGATCCGAGCCGCTCTTCGCCCTGCCCACGATATGATCGCTCCTACGCTAGGGGGTCGTGGCAAATCACGAGCAGATCGGAGAAACCGCTATGACCGACGCAATCCGCCTTCCCGAGACCGAGCCGCACGGTGTCCGCATTCCTCCGCTCCAGGGCCTCCTGATCGCGGAGTCCGAATGCGATATCACCGTGCGCGTCACCGAGGGAACGTGGACGTTTCGTCGCTGCGACGTTGTACGGATCACCGATTCCGAAGCCGCGTACCCCGATCAGGACGGACGCCCGGTCCTGGTGGACATCCGCGCGGGCGCGACCGCCGACTTCACCCGGCGGCTGCGCATCGACCTGGTCGAACGGCCGATGACCCTCGCGGACGCGCCGTCGGAAGCACTCGGGGACGATCACCTGCGCAGGCTCACCGAAATTTGGGCCGACCGGATGCAACTCGTCGACTGCCCAGGTGGAAAGAGCGCGACGTCCACCTACTGCCAGACCAAATCGTTCGACGGCAGCGACGACGGCATCAACTGCGACAGTCTCGACTGAACGGACAGCACATGGCGGCCCGCCGGAAGGATTCGGTTCTGATCGTGTCCGAATCCGATGATCTACACGGTTCCGCGGTGGCCGCGACACTACGAGAGCACCATGGGATCACCCCGATCCAGCTCGACCTGCGCGATTTCCCGCGCGAGTCCGGAAGTTTCCGGCTGGACCGGTTCGGCACCGCGCGCTCGCTCTCGCACCTGATCGGGCTGGACGACGTCCGATCGGTATGGTGGCGGCGCCCGCACCCCGCCCGGGTACCCGCCGGGGTCCGCGCCTCCGACAACGACTTTCGCCAGTCGGAGTGCGATGGGTTCATCCAGGGTCTGCTCTGGTCGATCCCGGCCCACTGGGTCAACGACCCCGGCGCCGATCGCACCGCGGGCCGCAAAATCGTGCAACTGGAAACGGCGCTGCGAGCCGGGTTCGCCGTGCCGGAGACGTTGATCACCAACGACCCGGACGAGGCCCGCAGTTTCATCGAATCACGCTCCGGCCCGGTTATTTTCAAGCGCACCGGTACCAGCCGGGCCGAGTTCGCCGAAACCAGGATCATCACCAGGGACGATTTCGACCGGCTCACCGCGATCCGCTCGGCGCCGACCACCTTCCAGGACTATGTCGATGCCATCTGCGACCTGCGGGTGGTGTGGGTCGACGGCATCGAATGGACCGTACGCATCGACTCGCAGGCCGGCCTGGGCAAAGTCGACTCCCGCCTGGATACGTCGGTCGATTTCGTGCCCGATCATCTGCCTGCCGCAGTGAGCAAGTCACTGGCCACGCTGATGGGCGCGCTCGGATTGTCCTTCGGTGTCCTCGATATTCGGCTCGGCTGTGACGGCGAGTACTACTTCCTGGAGGTCAATCCGCAGGGCCAATTCGCGTACCTGGAGATCAAGACCGGATTGCCGATCTTCCGAAGTCTGGCAAACCTGCTCGTGAACGGCGACGGCATGGTCGCCGGCTATTGATTCCGGCGATAGATCTGCAGCACCACACCCGACTTCGGGAACGACACGGCGTCCACCAACTGCAACTGGCGGGGCGCGAACTCGTCGAACAGTCGACGGCCTGCGCCGAGCAGCACCGGAAACACCAGCAGCCGTATTTCGTCCACCACGTCCAGGCGCAGGAACTCCTGCGCGGTGCGCACGCCGGCGAACACGACAACCGGCCTGCCGGGACTGTTCTTCAGATCCGCTACCTCGGCGAGTAGGTCGGCACCGATCCGACGGGCAGGCTGCCACGGCAGCTCCGGGTCGGGCTGGTGCGACAGCACCAGCTTGGGCAGGGTATTGACCAGGGGCGCGAGCATCGCATCACCGGGCGTCGCCGGATTCCGTTGCGCGTCCGGCCAATATCCGGCGAGCACGTCGTAGGACGTGTGCCCGAAGATCTGAGCGTCGACGCCGCCGAGCAGCTCGGCCAGATACGCGTCGAGCTCAGGGTCGGCGACCTCGATCCAGTCCAGTGCGCCATCCTGGCCTGCCGCGTATCCATCCAACGTCACCATGATCTGCACCAGCAGGGTCCGCGCCACAGGGTTCCTTCCGTCGGCGAATGTCGTTCGACGATGCAGACGGTCCGCATGGCGCCGATTCATCGCGGCGTCGGCGAAAAACTTGCCGCCGACACCTGTTCGGCATCGCCCCGGACGCTACTGACTCTTGCGGCGGTTGGCTCCACCACGACTGCGGAGCTGCACATGCGACTCCACCAGCACGTTATGAATGAAGCCGTAGGAGCGGCCGGTAGACCGCGCCAGCGTCCGGATACTCGCTCCCGCCTCGTATTGCTTCTTCAGCTGAGTCTGTAGGCGGTCACGTGACTTCCCGGTGACGCGTGTGCCCCTACCTAATGTGGCCTTGCTTTGTGTGGGCCTGTCGCTCATGGCTTCCTCCGAGTCGCCGAGCAGCGTCCTTCCAGGCTAAGCACTCAGCAGGCCATGATCAACGGGTTCGTGTGATGAAAATCACGCAAGCTGAATAAGTTCCAGATATTCGGCCGACCAATGATCTTCTGTGCCGTCCGGAAGCAGAATCACCCGTTCCGGAGACAATGCCTCCGCTGCGCCAGGGTCGTGCGTGACCAGGACGACGGCGCCGGCGTAGGTGCGTAGCGCGTCGAGCACCTGCTCCCGGGAGATCGGGTCGAGGTTGTTGGTCGGCTCATCGAGCAGCAGCACGTTCGCCGCCGAAGAGACCAGACCGGCCAGCGCTAGACGGGTCTTCTCACCACCGGAGAGGGTGCCCGCAGGTTGCTCCAGCTGTGGGCCGGAGAACATGAATGCGCCGAGCAGTCCGCGCAGATCCTGCTCGCCCGCGTCCGGTGCGGCGTGGCGGATGTTCTCCCACACGGTGGCGTTGTCGTCGAGGGTGTCGTGCTCCTGGGCGAAGTACCCGACCTTGAGGCCATGCCCTGGCACCAGCGCGCCCGCGGTCAGCTGCTCGACCCCGGCGAGCAGGCGCAGCAGCGTGGTCTTGCCCGCACCGTTGAGGCCGAGCACCACAACCCGGCTGCCGCGGTCGATCGCCAGGTCGACGCCGGTGAAGATCTCCAGCGAGCCGTAGACCTTGGTCAGGTTCTCGGCCATCAGCGGCGTCTTGCCGCAGGGCGCGGGCTCGGGGAACTTGATCCTGGCGACCCTGTCGGCGATGCGCACATCGTCCAGTTCGGCCATCAAGCGGTCGGCGCGCTTGGCCATGTTCTGCGCCGCAGTGGCTTTCGTCGCCTTCGCTCCGAGCTTGGCCGCCTGGGCGCGCAGGGCGCCTGCCTTCTTCTCCGCGTTCGCACGTTCACGCCGACGGCGCTGCTCATCGGTGGCTCGGGCGTCCAGATATTTCTTCCAGCCCATGTTGTAGATATCGGCCTCGCCGCGCACCGCGTCCAGGAACCACACCTTGTTCACCACGTCGGCAAGCAGCTCTACATCGTGACTGATCACGATCAGCCCACCGTCGTGGTTCTGCAGGAAGCCGCGCAGCCAGGTGATCGAGTCGGCGTCGAGATGGTTGGTCGGCTCGTCGAGCAGCAGGATCGTGTCCGAACGGCCGCCGCTGCCGTCGGAGGCGGCGAACAGGATGCGCGCCAATTCGATCCGGCGGCGCTGTCCCCCGGACAAGGTGCGCAGCGCCTGGCCGAGCACCCGATCAGGGAGCCCGAGGCTGTGGCAGATGCGGGCGGCCTCGCTCTCGGCGACGTAGCCGCCGAGAGCGGCGAAGCGCTCCTCGAGCCTGCCGTACTTGCGGACGGCCTTGTCCCGCTCTTTCTCGTCGGCGACCTCGGCCATCAGCGCCTGCTGCTTCTCCATCTCACGGATCAGCGTGTCCAGGCCACGCGCGGACAGCACCCGGTCGCGGGCCAGTACGTCCAGGTCGCCCTCGCGCGGGTCCTGCGGCAGATAGCCGATATCGCTGGAGCGCAGGATCTTTCCCGCGTAGGGTTCACCCTCGCCGGCAAGGATCCGCAGCGTGGTGGTCTTGCCGGCACCATTGCGCCCGACCAGCCCGATCCGGTCGCCCGCCTGCACCCGTAGCGCCGGGCCTGGGGCCGACAGTAGGGTGCGGACTCCGGCCCGGACCTCCAGGTCGGTCGCGGTGATCACAGGCTTCTCCTTGCGGATCGGTGGTGCTGAATGGTTGCTGCTCGATTGTGCGACCCGATACGCACATGAACCAACGATTTTACCCAGGGTCGACCGCAGCCCCGCCACTCAGCACCGCGCATGTGACGGCGGTAACGGATCGGACGGGTAGCTGCACTAGCGTCTCATGGCATGAGTACGGATCTGTTGGGTAGAAGCGCTCTGGTCACGGGGGCCAGCCGGGGCATCGGCAAGGCGGTGGCGGCGGAAATGCTCGGCCGCGGCGCGAATGTGCTGATCACCGCACGCAAGAAAGATGCGCTGGAGGAAGCGGCCGCGGAACTGCGCGCCCTGGGACACCGAGGCCAGATCGTCGCACTGGCCGGCAACTCCGGTGCTGCCGAGGATCGGGCGGCCGCGGTCGAGCGCACAGTCGCGGAATTCGGTTCGCTGGACGTGCTGATCAACAACACCGGCATCAACCCGGTGTTCGGCTCGCTGATGGACGCCGACCTGGATGCGGTACGCAAGATCTTCGATGTCAACGTGGTCGCGGCCCTCGGCTACATCCAGGAGGCATTCAAGGCATGGATGCGCGACCATGGCGGCGCCGTGGTCAACGTCGCGAGCGTGGCAGGCATCCGGTCCACCGGCGTGATCGGTGCCTATGGTTCGTCCAAGGCCGCCCTGATCCGCCTCACCGAAGAACTCGCCTGGCAGCTCGGCCCGAAGATTCGGGTCAACGCGGTCGCGCCGGGCGTGGTCAAGACGAAGTTCGCCGACATGCTGTACTCGGCCGACGAGGAGCGGGCCGCGCAGGCCTACCCGATGAAGCGGTTGGGCAGTCCAGAGGATGTGGCGCGCCTGATCGGGTTCCTGGTCTCGGACCAGGCGGAGTGGATTACCGGCGAGACAGTGCGGGTGGACGGCGGGTTGCTGTCCACCGGCGGACTCTGACCAGCGCCGAGGTCAAAGCCGGACGGGCTGGAGCCAATCCTCTCGCCCGGGTGTCCCGGGTGCGGGCAGCCTTCCCTCGATGCCCGAGCGTTCGCGCAGGGCGCGCAGCGGGTGCGGCAGATACCAGTTCCAGTCACCGAGCAGTTCCATGGCCGCGGGCAGCAGGAACCCGCACACCAACGTCGCGTCCACCACCACGGCAAGTGGCAGACCGATGCCGAACACCGCCATGAAGCTGAGGTCGGAAGCCAGAAAGCCGAGGAAGACGAGCGAGATCAGCACCGCGGCCGCCGTGACGATCCGGCCGGTCCGCTCCAGTCCCGAGGTGACCGCGAGCGCGTTGGATCTGGTGCGCCGATACTCCTCGCGGATGCGCGCGAGCAGGAATACCTGGTAATCGATGGCGAGCCCGAACGCTACGCCGTACAGCACGATCGGCACCATCGGCGAGAGGTCGCCGGTGCTGGCGACGCCGAGCAGCCCGGCCAGATGCCCGTCCTGGAAGATCCAGACCAGCACGCCGAAGGTCGCGATCAGACTCAGCGCGCTGAGCACCACCGCGAGCAGCGGCAACACGACGCTTCCGGTGAGCAGAAACAGCACTACCAGCATGATCGGCACGATGAAGGCGAGCGCGTACGGCAGCGTCGAGATCACCGAGTCGGTCGCGTCCGCATTCACCGTGGCGACGCCGCCGACCAGCACCGGTGTGCCGGCGGGCGTCGCGCGCACATCACGCGCGATCCGCTCCAGCACCGCGGGAGCGGTGCTGTCCGGGACCACGGAGAGGTAGGCCGCGTTCACCGAGCGGAATCGGTCGTGGGCCGCGGTGGGGACGGCGAGCAGTCCGCCCTGGCTGTAGCCACCGGTGGCGGTGTCGACCCGGCGGACGTTCTCGAGCTCCGACAGCTTCCTGGCGTATGCGTCCAATCCCGCTGCACTGTAAGCGCTCTCGGGCAACACCGCGACGATGGCGTGCTGCTCGGTGGCGATGAATTCACGCTGGATCGTCTCGCTGACCTGGCGGCTGTTCATCGACTCCGGCAGCGAACGCTCATCGGGGAAGCCGAGATTCACACCGAGGAATGGCACGCCGAGCACCAGCAACAACGCGGTGACCGCAAGGCCGATGGGCACCGGCCGCATCATCACGAAGCGGGTGAGGCGATGCCAGGCGCCCTCGCCCGGCGCGGGCCGGGCCGCGCGCAGGAACCACCACAGCTGGGCGCTGTCGATTCGGGTGCCGAGCAGGAAAAGCATCGCGGGCAGTACGGTCAGCGCGACCACCGCCGCGACCACCGTGACCACGAGCCCGGCATACCCCATCGATCGCACGGCGAGCGGCGGAAAGAACAGCAGACCCGACAACGCGATGGCGACCGTGACGGCCGAGTAGACGACGGTACGGCCCGCCGAGCGCATCGTCACCACCACCGCGGCCGCGGGCTGCTGCCCGGCGATCAGTTCGTCGCGGTAGCGGCCGACGATCAGCAGGCTGTAGTCGATCGCCAGGCCGAGGCCGAGCAGGGTGGCGACCGTGGTCGCGGTCGCTGCGAGGTCGGTGATACTCGCGATCAGGCAGAGCACGCCGACCGTGATCATCACCGTGATCACAGCCACGGCCAGCGGTAGGCTGGCCGCCACCAGGCCTCCGAAGACCAGCAGCAGCGCGACGAGCATGATCGGGAAGGCGATGGACTCGCCGAGGAGGATGTCTTTCTGGCTCTCCTGCGCCGTCTCGTGCAGCAGCATCGCGTAGCCACCGACCCGTACCTCGAGCGGGCCGTGCGTGCCGCCGAATCGCTCGGCGAGTTCACCCACCCGCTTGTCCGTCTCGGCCGCCTCGCCGAGGACACCGGCCACGATCAGGCCCTTCGTGCCGTCGGCGCTGCGCAGCGCGGGTGTCTTGTCGGTCCAGTACGAGGTGACGTTCGTGACGTCGGAGGCCGAGGTCAGCTCGGCCGCCAGCTGCGCCGCAGCGATGGCCGTGGCGTCGTCGTCCACCGACGTCTGTGTCTGCACCAGCAATACGAGGTTCGGGGAGGCCTGATCGAAGGTATCGCGCAGCAGCGCTGCCGCCCGGCTGGATTCGCTGTCAGGGTCGATATAGCCACCGCCCTGCACCTGGTCGAACAACGTCGCGCCGAGACTTCCCATCGCCAGCGCGAGCACTACGAACACGCCCAGGATCCACCGGCTGCGCCGCCTGGTCAGCTCGAACACTGCGTTACCCCTAACTCGTTGCGCCGCACCGTCTCGTCCTCGGACTTCCGCGGTGTCGCCGGTAGACCACCTGTCCGACGCGCCACCACGACGCACCGGTACGCCGAACGCCTTCTGCCACCTCGACACCGGAGCCGGGGAGCATGCGCCAGCGCTCCGGAATCCTAGCAACGCGGAGCGAAAACCCAGTGCGCGCGAACACATCCCGCGTCATATCCGCACGGACGATCCGGGCACCGCCCTCGAACGGCGATCACCTGCCACGCGAGGCGATCGCCCGCGACCGGAGGGATGCCGGGGCCCCGGATCGCATCGACACGGCGGCTAGGCTCCGACACGGAGCAAGCGAACGAGAGGCCGATCAGATGATGCACCGAGGCGCACCTGCGCAGGACCGACGGGCCACAGCATGACGCCGGACCTCGTCGTCTGCGGTCTCGGCCCGGCGGGGCGCGCCCTCGCACATCGCGGCTTGGCGCGCGGACTCATGATCACCGCCGTCGATCCCGCGCCGGACCGTGCGTGGTCGGCCACCTACGCGGCGTGGGCCGATGAGCTGCCGGACTGGCTCGCGCCGGAGGTCGTCGCCGCCATGGTCCAACGGCCGATGGCCTGGGGAACCCGTGCGCACTCGCTCGACCGCGCCTATGCCGTACTCGACACCGCCCGACTGTGGCAGTCCCTGGACCTGACCGGGGCGCGCGTGATCGCGGACCGCGCGGTCGAGATCACGCCCGGCAGCGTGACCCTGGCATCGGGCGAAACTATCACGGCGGGCCGTGTCATCGACGCACGTGGCATCGCCCGGTCACCCGCACGTGCCGAGCAGACCGCCTACGGCCTGATGCTGGCCGCCGAACGTTGCGCGGGACTCGACCCGCTGTTCATGGACTGGCGCACCGACCATGGCGCACCGCCCGACGCGCCGCCGTCGTTCCTCTACGCGGTGCCGCTGGGTGCTGGGCGGATGTTGCTGGAGGAGACCTGTCTGGCCGGGCGTCCGGCGCTGCCGGGCACTGAACTGCGTGAACGCCTGCACCAGCGATTACGCTCCCGTGGCATCCAGCTCACCGGCTCGGAGCCGGTCGAGCGAGTTCGCTTCCCGGTCCAGGGCGGACGACCAGGCAGACACGCATTCGGGGCGGCAGGCGGCTTCCTGCACCCTGCGACCGGATTCAGCGTCGCCACCACACTGGCCACCGCGGATGCGGTGGCGTCGGGCCAGGACGTATGGCCGGCCGCCGCGCGGGCCGTGCACTACCTGCGCGCCGCCGGGCTGCGGGCGGTGCTGGCGTTGCCGCCCACCGATATCCCCGTGTTCTTCGACACCTTCTTCACGCTGCCCCCGGCCGCGCAATGTGCGTATCTGTCGGGTCGCACCGACCTCAACGGCACTGTCGCGGCGATGCGGGCGCTGTTCGCCGCGCTGCCCTGGCGGCTACGACGGCATTTCGCCGCCGCGACACTCGGGATTCCGGTTCACACACGCGGGTCGTAGCGGTTCGGCCATGATGGAATGCATGAGGTCGATCTGGAAGGGCTCGATCGCATTCGGGCTGGTGAATGTCCCGGTGAAGGTATACACCGCCACTGAGGACCACGACATTCGATTCCATCAGGTGCACGCCAAGGACGGAGGTCGGATCAGATACGACCGCGTCTGCACCGTGTGCGGCAAGTCCATCCAGTTCGCCGATATCGACAAAGCCTACGAGTCTCCGGACGGCGACAAGGTGATCCTGACCGACGAGGACTTCGCGAAGCTGCCTGCGGCGGAGAAACACGAGATCCCGGTACTGCAGTTCGTGCCCTCGGATCAGATCGACCCGATCCTGTTCGACAAGAGCTATTACCTGGAACCGGATTCCAGCACACCGAAGGCCTACGTTCTGCTGGCCACGACGCTGGAGCAGATCGACCGCACCGCCCTTGTGCATTTCACGCTCCGTCAGAAGACTCGGCTCGCGGCACTGCGTGTTCGTGACGGTGTCCTGGTACTGCAGACACTGCTGTGGCCGGACGAAGTCCGCGCCGTCGACTTCGAATCACTGGACGGCGTCGCCGAGCCGCGGCCGCAGGAGATCAAGATGGCCGAGACGCTGGTCGAGACGATGTCCGACGACTTCGATCCGGACCAGTACACCGACGAGTACCAGATCGAACTCAAACGCCTGCTCGACGAGGCGATCGCCAGCGGCACCGGGAAGGTGCCCGAGCAGCCCGAGGCAGCGCCGAGTGCGATGGATGCCGAGGTGGTAGACCTCGTCGCCGCACTACAGCGCAGCCTCGAAGCGAGCGGACGCCGGTCGAGCGGCGGCGAGAGTTCCGAACCGGCGGAGCCGAGGAAGACGGCGAAGAAGACCGCGTCCAAGAGCGGCGTGGCAAAGAAGACGCCGGCGAAGAAGACCGCCAAGAAGACCGCCGCCCGGAAGGGCGCGTGACCTTGTGCGTGCGGCCGTAACCTGCTGATACCAGGGCAGGACGTCTCCCGTGCACCGAGACACCGCAGCGCCCGGATAGCCGGCTTCCAGCACAATCCGGCCGTCAGCCCTCAGTCGCGCGGGCGCGACCTTCCTCGAAGAACTCCAGCAGTGCGGCACTGGAGTCCACTTCGACATGCGGACGCAGCGCACCGAACGGGGCATTCCAGAATGCTCCGGTGCGTGGCGTCCACGGTCCGACGTAAGCGTACGGACCGGGGTGGGCGGCGTCGCCCGGCGATATCCCGTAATTCACCTCGGTGACGGCGCTCGCGAGATCGAAGTGCTCTGGCCACAGCACCGGCGTCACATCCGGCGCGAGGATGCCCAATACCTCGTCCCCGAGGGTGAACCACTCCTCGATCAGACCGGCCGACGAACTGTCCAGGTCGATTGCCGTGTCGGGATCGGTCCCGGTCGTGTCCGTGTACACCTGTTGCGGCGCTCCCGGCTCGAAGCCCGCCGTCTGGGCGACCTCGCGGAAGGTCCCCGCCAGCCTTGTCCGCCCTTCGGGCCACACGAGTTCGGTGCCCACGATGGACACCGGCCACCGCACGCCCCCGAATCCCCCGGGCACGATCCGCAACCGGACGGTGCCCGATTCCCGATGCTGGGGGCCCGCGATCAGTAACTCCGCCGCTGCGTGCAGCGACTGCCGAGTCCGCACGTATGTCTGCTCGTCCACCCCCGCATCATCGCCGCCGCGCACCTCGACCCGCAGGTCTTTCGCCCGACTCCGACAATCGAACCCCATCGTCGATGCCACGAGCCAGCACCGGCTCACGATCACCCGTGCAGGAGAAGTCGGTACACGAGCCCGCAGCGTGCCGAACCACCGGCCATCGGCCACCGCGACTCGGGTCATCATCGACCGGCTCCGGCACGGACGTCGTCGAGGTCGACCGGGCCTCGGTGTCTGCGGGTCGACTTCGGCTGCGGCAGGGCGAATTTCGACGCACACCCTCGGCTTGAGGCCACCTCTTGCGCGCTGCCTGTACACATGTTTAGTATGCTGTACATGCGTTCAGCGAAACCTTCCGAGATAGATCTGACCGCACGAGCCCGGATCCGGGACGCGGCGATCGTCGTATTCGGCGAGCAAGGGTTTTCCACCGGAGTTCGCGCCATCGCGGCTGCCGCCGGCGTTTCGCCCGCGCTGTTGAACCACCATTTCGGGTCGAAGAAACAACTACGCGAGGAATGCGACGCGTACGTGCTCGACATCGTGCGGGAAACGAAGTCGGACTACATGCGCAACCCCACCCCGGCCGGACTACTCACCGCGCTCGCCGAGATCGAGGTGTTCGCGCCGGTGATCGCCTACATCGTGCGCAGCTACCAAAGCGGAGGCGCTCTGGCCAGATCGTTGTTCGAGCGTTCGGTCGCCGACGCCGAGCGGTACCTCGCCGAAGGCGTGGCGGCGGGCACGATACGGCCGAGCCGGGATCCAAAGGCGAGAGCTCGCTACCTGGCGACGGTCGGCGGTGGCGGCCTGATGCTGTTCTTGCAGTTGCATCAAGACGACGAGGGTAAAACCGATTTCCGCGCGGCACTACGCGCCTATGGCGATCAGATGATGCTGCCCGGAGTCGAGATCTACACCGAGGGGCTGCTCACCGACCGGATGGCATTGGACACCTTGCTCGCCGAGCGCGCGAAGACCGCATCCACTAATTCCGATAAGGAGAATTAATGAGCAACGTGATCGAAGTGCGGGACCTCCACAAGCAATTCGGCCGCGTGCATGCACTGGACGGACTGAATCTCGAAGTGAAGCAAGGAGAAATCCATGGCTTCCTCGGCCCGAACGGCGCAGGAAAGTCCACCACCATTCGAGTATTGCTCGGCATTCTGCGCAAGACGTCCGGAACCGCGACGCTGCTCGGCCGTGACCCCTGGGCCGATGCCGTCGCGCTGCATCATGACATCGCCTATGTGCCAGGAGATGTCACGTTGTGGCCGTCGTTGACCGGCGGGGAGACCATCGACCTGCTGGCCCGGATGCGCGGCGGGATCGATGAGCAGCGCCGCGCCGAGTTGATCGAGCGCTTCGATCTCGATCCGCGCAAGAAGGCGCGGACCTACTCCAAAGGCAATCGACAGAAGGTCGCGTTGGTCTCGGCCTTCTCGTCCTACGCCGATCTGCTGCTGCTGGACGAGCCGACGTCCGGTCTGGACCCCCTGATGGAACAGGTATTTCGGGGGTGCGTCGCCGAAGCGCGCGACCGCGGCGCCACCGTAGTGCTGTCGAGCCACATCCTGTCGGAGGTGGAGCAGTTGTGCGAGCGCGTCACGATCATTCGGGCAGGCAAAACCGTCGAGAGCGGCACGTTGGCAGCGATGCGGCATCTGAGTAGCACCTCGATCACGGCAGAACTCACCCACGATCCCGGCGATCTGAGCCGAATCGAGGGCGTCGTGGATCTTTCCATCGAGGGCAATGTGCTGCACGCGCGAGTGGACAGCGCGCACCTCGGCGAGCTGATCCGGACATTGGGCGAGTTGGGAGTGCGCAGCCTGGTGAGCCAGCCGCCCACGCTGGAAGAGCTGTTCTTGCGCCACTACCAAGTCGACGGACGTGAGCCGCAGAAGGTGACGGCATGACCACCGCGACGCTTGCCCGTCCTCAGCACTCCACCGCGGCGGCGAAGACATCCGAGTTCGCCGGAACCGGCCAGTTGCTGCGGCTGGCTCTGCGGCGGGACCGGATCATCCTGCCACTGTGGGTGCTGCTGTTGTCGGTTCCGCTGGCCTCGGTCTATATCGGCAGCATCGACAGCGTCTACCCCAGCCAGGCCGATCGCGCCTCGTTCATGAACTCGATCATGGGCAGCCCTGCCCAGCGAGCGATGTACGGGGTCATCGACAACGACAGCCTCGGCGCGGTCGGCATCTGGAAAGCCGGGATGTTCCACACACTGATCGCGGTCGCGGTGATACTCACCGTCATCCGGCACACCCGAGCCGACGAGGAGACCGGCCGTGCCGAGCTGCTCGAATCCACCGCTGTCGGACGCTCTGCGAACCTGACTGCCGCGCTGATCCTGAGCTTCGGCGCGTGTCTGGCCACCGGGTTGATCGGCACCACGGGTCTGCTCACCACCGACGTCTCCCCGGCCGGATCGGTGGCGTTCGGGCTGGCATTGGCCGGCTCGGGCATCGTATTCGGCGCGGTTGCCGCGGTTGCCGCGCAACTGAGCGCCGGCGCCCGCATCGCCCGCATGATCGCCTTCGGCGCTGTGGGCGCCACGTTCGCGCTGCGTGCGGTCGGCGACGCGGGTAACGGCGTCCTGACTTGGCTTTCCCCACAAGGATGGTCGCTGCAGGTCCGTCCCTACGCGCAGGAACGCTGGTGGGTGCTGCTACTGCATCTGGCCACCGCGGCCGTCCTGACGATCGGCGCCTACGCATTACTGCGCCGCAGGGACCTCGGTGCGGGGTTGATCGCAGAACGCCCCGGAAGGCCAGGGGCCGCGGCCACGCTCACCGGAGTATTCGGGCTGGGATGGCGGCTGCACCGCGGAGTGCTGCTCGTGGCGACGACCGGGCTGTGCCTGTACGCGGTGCTGATCGGCAGCGTTGTGCACAACATCGGCGACGAACTCGGCGACAGCGCCGCCGTCACAGACGTGTTCACCCGAATGGGCGGCTCGCAAGCACTCGAGGAGTCGTTCATCACCCTCGCGTTCACCATGCTCGCGGTCGGTACTGCCGCGCTGGCGATCTCGGCGAGCCTACGGTTGCACAACGAGGAGAGCGCGCTGCGCTGCGAGTCGGTGTTGACCGCCGCGGTCAGCCGGACCCGTTGGGCCGCAAGCCACATCATATTCGCTCTGATCGGCCCCGCGGTGGCGATCACGGTCGCCGGATTCGTCGCCGGAATCGTGTACGGCCTCGCCGCCGACGATATCGGCGGAAAGCTGCCCGGTGTCCTGGGTGCCGCGCTGATTCAGCTACCCGCGATCTGGATGCTGGCCGCGCTCACAGTGGCGCTGTTCGGTCTGGTCCCGCGATTCACCCCGATGGCGTGGGGCGTGCTGGTCGGTTTCATCGCGCTGTTGCTGCTCGGATCGATCTCCGGGTGCCCCCAGTGGGTGCTCGACCTCGAACCGTTCGCCCATACGCCGCGCGTTCCGGGTCAGGAATTCCAGGCCGGACCGGTGATCTGGATGCTGCTGATCGACCTGGCACTGCTGATCGTCGGCTTGACCGCCTTCCGGCGCCGCGACCTGCGCTGATCAATATCCGACCTGAGGAAGATCTCGCTTACCGTCCAGTCACGACGGCTCGTCGGGCAGGCTCGACGACCCGGAGCGAGCGGTCGACAAGTCCTTATCGCCGACGGGCAGGACGCCCAGTACCGCGGCAGCCGAGTGGACCGAAATATGCCGCGCCGCTGAGCAACCGCAAACGGACGGGCGGGGCGGCGAGAACTTCGACCACCACTACCCGGACGCTCCGGCCTGCCCTGCGGTCGCCGTGCAGGCCGTCAGGCGGACGCTCGCAGCGCGGGGAATGGCACTGCCGAGGTCAGGGAAGGGCGGCGCACTGGGGCCGAGGACATCGATGGCGCGACGTTCCGCTTCGGCGCGGGTGGCGGCCCACGCCCAGCCGTAGCGGCCATCCGCACCGCGGGCCACGGCCCCGCAGGCGTTCCAGAACTGCACGACCACGCGACAGTCCCGGACACCGCACTCGGTGCGCGCCGCGGCCTCCGCCGCCGCGGCGTCCGGATAGTTCACCGCCGATGTGACAGCGCCGGTGCTCGACGAAAGAGCAAGCGCGCCATAGTAATCCCCGGCAGCACCTGCTTCACCTGCGGCATTGCCGACGAAGGCGCAGGTGGCGGCGGACGCCACAACGACGCCGAGGGCAGCCTTGCGCGGCACTGACATATGATCCTCCCCGTATCGAACCGGCTCCGAGCTCAGATCATCGTCCAGCTCATCCGATTTGTCCAAAGCGGTACACCGACAATCTCGACACAGCCCAGCCCGCACCGAGTTGCCGCGGTGCAGCGGCTCCATGCGGCGCAGCGCGACGACGACTTCCGACACCGATCACGACTCGCCAGCTCGTGCACGTGGACAGAACGACCCGGGCAGGGCGCGGGCAAGCGCTGCCGAGATCCGGGAAGGGCGGCGCGCGGTCCGAACTTCGCTACGGCGAGCCGCTCGGCCTCCAACCGCGACAGCGCCCATTCCGCACCGTGACATCGGCGCCCCGCGCGACAGCCGCGCACGCATTCACGAACCGCACCATGATCTGGCAGTCGTAGTGACCACAGTCCCGGATCGCGGCGGCGTCTGCGGTTACCCAGCTCGGCTCGTCGATGGCGGCCACTACTTTTCCCGTGCTGCGCGACACGGCGGCGGTGCCGTGCCGGCCGGTCGCGGCGGCGGGCCACTCGGTGGTGATCACAGCGGCCGACGTCAAGACCGCGCCGAGCGCGGCTCGACCCAGCACCAACACGCGTTTCTCCCCCGTTGCCACGAAGCGAGTGCCGAGGTGATCATGGTCCAGAACGCCCGAATTTACAGTATCCGGTTGCGCCCCAATGGTTTTTGCGACTCTTTCGTACGCGGCACGAACCGGCGTCGGGTGCGACCGGGGATCTCGGTCTCGGCAACCGCTACCAGTTGGATCGGCGACACCCTGATCGCGAGGACCCGCACCTGTTCACGACCTTCCGCCTGGACATGGGTGCATCCTCCGGCTGTCGGTCCATGACCTGACCACAATGTCCGCACCGCGCCGAGGGCTTACCCCGCGTCGGCGCCACCGATCCATCCTTGCGACTCCACCAAGGCGTCCATCGACCCGGCGCCTCCCGTACGCGCCCTTGGGAGTACGTACCGGAAGAAATCGCCCACGACGTGGGCGACCACTCCGCCGTGCGGGCTCAGACAGTGAAGCCGAGGGCGCGCAATTGCTCGCGGCCGTCTTCGGTGATCTTGTCCGGACCCCACGGAGGCATCCAGACCCAGTTGATTTTCAGGTCTTCGACCAGGCCCGAACGCACGAGCGCGTTGCGGGACTGGTCTTCGATGACATCGGTGAGCGGGCAGGCGGCCGAGGTGAGGGTCATGTCGAGGATGGCGGTGTTGTCCTCCTCGACCCGTAGTCCATACACCAGCCCGAGATCGACGACATTGATGCCCAACTCCGGGTCGACGACGTCGCGCATCGCCTCTTCGATGTCCTCGAGGAGTTTGATGTCGTCTGCCGACAACTCGACCTCTTCGACCGTTTCGGTTGCTGGTGTCTCACTCATGACGTTCCCCGTTTCCGATAATCCGCTTGGCCTCTTCCGCGGAGGTGATCCGGACCACCGCGTCTTTGAATGCCATCCAGCCGAGCAGCGCGCACTTGACACGCGCCGGGTATTTCGAGACACCGGCGAGGGCGATACCGTCGCCGATCATATCCTCGTCACCCTCGATGGTGCCGCGGCTGGAGATCATCTCGCCGTAGGAATCGACGACCTTCAGCGCCTGCTGGACCGGCAGTCCGATCACCTGGTCGGTGAGGATCGAGGTAGCGGCCTGACTGATCGAACAGCCCTGGCCGTCATAGGACACGTCCGCGACATCGCCGTTGTCATCGAGCTGGACGCGCAGGGTCACCTCATCACCGCAGGTCGGATTGACGTGGTGCACCTCGGCACCGAACGGCTCGCGCAGCCCGCGATGGTGCGGGTGCTTGTAATGATCCAGGATCACTTCCTGGTACATCTGCTCCATGCGCATGACTTATGCAACTCCGAAGAAGCTCTGAGCCTTCCGCACCGCGGCAACCAGCGCATCCACCTCGTCCACGGTGTTGTACACCGCAAACGAGGCGCGTGCGGTGGCCGCGATGCCGAAACGCCGATGCAGTGGCCAGGCACAGTGATGCCCGACCCGGATGGCCACTCCTTCGTCGTCCAGGATCTGCCCGACATCGTGTGCGTGGATGCCGTCGACCACGAAGGACACCGCGCCACCACGGTCGAGATTGTCGGTCGGACCGATGATGCGCACTCCGTCGATCGCGCCGAGCCCGTCCAGCGCGGCACTCACGAGGGTGTGCTCGTGCGCCGCGACGGCATCCATGCCGATCGCCTCCAGATACCGCACCGCTGCGCCCAATCCGACCACCTGTGAGGTCATCGGCACACCCGCCTCGAACCGCTGCGGCGGCGGAGCGTAGGTGGTGAGTTCCATGGTGACCGTCTCGATCATCGAGCCGCCGGTAATGAACGGCGGGGTCTCCTCCAGCACCGCACGGCGGCCGTACAGCACGCCCACGCCCGAGGGCCCGAGCATTTTGTGCCCGGAGAAGGCGGCGAAGTCCACGCCGAGTTCCCGGAAGTCCACCGGCATGTGTGGCACCGACTGGCAGGCGTCGAGCACGGTGAGCGCACCGACAGCGTGTGCTCGGCGCACCAATTCGGCGACCGGCGCGACCGCACCGGTGACGTTCGACTGGTGAGCGAACGCGACAACCTTGGTGGCGGAAGATAATTCGAGCGAATCGAGATCGATTCGGCCGTCTTCGGTAACGCCGTACCACCTCAGTGTGGCACCGGTCCGGCGCGCGAGTTCCTGCCACGGAACGAGATTCGCGTGGTGCTCCAACTCGGTGATCACGATCTCGTCGCCGGGACCTAGGTGGTACGGGAACCGGTCGTCGGCGAACGCGTAGGTCACCAGGTTCAGCGATTCTGTCGCGTTCTTGGTGAACACTATCTCGCCCGCGTCGACACCGACGAATCGGGCGATGGTGGCCCTGGCGTTCTCGTAGGCATCGGTGGCCTCTTCGGCCAGTTGGTGCGCACCGCGGTGCACCGCCGAATTGTGCGTGGTCAGGAAGTCCCGTTCGGCGTCGAGTACTGCGACGGGCCGCTGCGAAGTCGCGCCGGAATCCAGATACACCAACGGCTTCCCGTCCCGAACCGTGCGGCTCAGGATCGGGAAGTCGGCCCGGATCCGGGCGACGTCGAGAGTGCGGACCGTAGCGGTCATGTCAGGCTCCAGCGGTAGCGGACTGGGGAACGGCAGTCGGCGAAGCCGACGGGGTGGGTGAGTTGTGCGTGAAGCGGACGTAGCCGTTGGCGTCGAGTTCTTCGGCGAGTTCGGCACCGCCCTCGGCGACGATGCGGCCGCCGACGAAGACGTGCACGAACTGCGGCTGGATGTAGCGCAGAATGCGGGTGTAGTGCGTAATCAGCAGCACGCCGCCGTTCTCGCGCTCCTTGTAGCGGTTGACTCCCTCCGAGACGATGCGCAGCGCATCGACGTCCAGGCCGGAATCGGTCTCGTCCAGGATGGCGATCTTCGGCTCGAGCAAGCTCAGCTGCAGGATCTCGTGGCGCTTCTTCTCGCCGCCGGAGAATCCCTCGTTCACGCTGCGGTCGGCGAAGGCGGCGTCGATCTCCAACTCGCTCATCGACTCCTTCACCTCCTTGACCCAGGTCCGCAGTTTGGGGGCCTCGCCGCGCACCGCGGTCGCGGCGGTGCGCAGGAAGTTCGACATCGATACACCGGGGACCTCGACCGGGTACTGCATCGCCAGGAAGAGACCGGCCCGCGCTCGCTCGTCGACGGACATCGCCAGGACGTCCTCACCGTCGAGGGTGATCGACCCCTGGGTCACCGTGTACTTCGGGTGTCCGGCGATGGCATACGACAGGGTCGATTTGCCGGAACCGTTCGGGCCCATGATGGCGTGCGTCTCACCGGATTTCACGGTGAGGTTCACACCATTCAGGATCTTGATGGGCGCACCGGACTCGTCCGGGTTGGCGACCTCCGCGTGCAGATCTTTGATTTCCAGGATGGTCATCGCGTTTCGAATTCCTTTGCAGGGTGGGTGGTTCGGGTTCAGACGCCGATCGCGGCGAGCTCGGCTTCGATGGCCGACTCCAGCCGCTCCCGGATCTCGGGCACCGCGATCTTCTGGATGAGTTCGTGGAAGAATCCGCGCACCACCAGACGGCGGGCGACGTCCTCCGGAATACCGCGGGCGCGCAGATAGAACAGCTGCTCGTCGTCGAAACGCCCGGTTGCGCTTGCGTGTCCGGCACCGACGATCTCGCCGGTCTCGATCTCCAGATTCGGCACCGAATCGGCGCGTGCGCCGTCGGTGAGCACCAGGTTGCGGTTCACCTCGAAGGTGTCGGTGCCTTCGGCGGCGGCCCGGATCAGCACGTCGCCGACCCACACGGTGCGGGCATCACCCTTCGGCGACTGCGGATCGCCTTGCAGCGCACCCTTGTACAGGACGTTCGACTTGCAGTTCGGGACCGCGTGGTCGACGAGCAGACGCTGCTCGAAGTGCTGGCCGGCGTCGGCGAAGTAGAGGCCGAGCAGCTCGGCGTCGCCGCCGGGGCCGTCGTAGCGCACGGTGGCGGTCAGGCGCACCAGATCGCCACCGAGGGTGACCGCCACGTGCCGAAGCGTGGCGTCACGGCCCAGCTTGCCGTGGTGCGCGGTGGCGTGCACCGCGTCGTCGGCCCAGTCCTGGACCGCGACCACCGTCAGCTTGGCGCTGTCACCCAGTACGAATTCCACATTCTCGGCGTAGGTTCCGCTGCCCCGCTGGTCGATCACGACGGTCGCGACCGCGAAGTTGTCCAGCCTGATCTGCAGGTGACCGAAGGCGGTCTTCCCCGCACCGGGCCCGGTGACCGTGATGACGATCGGCGCCGCGACCTCGGTCTCCGCACCGACCGACACGATGGTGGCCGAATCGAAGCCCGAATAAGCCTGGGCGGCAACCCGATCCGCGGGCACGCCCGCCGCGCCGACCCGGGCGTCGCTCCGGTCGACGGTCTCCACGTGCACACCGGCCGCCGGACCGACCTCGACGGTCGCCCGGCCATCGGGCACCGCGGTGCCGTCGTGCAGGCCGCGTAGGCGGCGCAGCGGCGTGAAGCGCCACGCCTCGTCATGCGCGGAGGGCACTTCGAAAGCGTCCACATCGTATGAGGTGAAGACCTCACCCTTGTTGGTCGCGGCGCCGGCACCGGGGTTCTGCACGGGCTTCGGCGTCGGGTTCTCGCCCTCGACCGCTGCCATCACACCAGTCGCCATCAGCCAACGGCCCCTTCCATCTGCAGCTCGATGAGCCGATTCAGTTCCAACGCGTATTCCATCGGCAGTTCCTTGGCGATCGGCTCGACGAAGCCGCGCACCACCATCGCCATCGCCTCGTCCTCGGTGAGGCCGCGACTCATCAAGTAGAAAAGCTGGTCCTCGGAGACCTTCGAGACGGTCGCCTCATGTCCCATGGTCACGTCGTCCTCGCGGATGTCGACGTAGGGGTAGGTGTCCGAGCGGCTGATCGTGTCCACGAGCAACGCGTCGCACTTCACGGTCGACTTGGAACCGTGCGCACCCTTGTTCACCTGGACCAGGCCGCGGTAGGAGGCGCGACCGCCGCCGCGCGCCACCGACTTCGACACGATGGTCGAGGAGGTGTGCGGCGCCAGGTGCAGCATCTTCGCGCCGGTGTCCTGGTGCTGTCCCTCACCGGCGAACGCGACAGAGAGCACCTCGCCCTTGGCGTACTCGCCGGTCATCCAGACCGCGGGGTACTTCATGGTGACCTTGGAACCGATGTTGCCGTCGATCCACTCCATGGTCGCGCCCGCCTCTGCCTTGGCCCGCTTGGTGACCAGGTTGTAGACGTTGTTCGACCAGTTCTGGATGGTCGTGTAGCGGCAACGGCCACCCTTCTTCACGATGATCTCGACCACCGCGGAGTGCAGCGAATCCGACTTGTAGATCGGCGCGGTGCAGCCCTCGACGTAGTGCACGTAGGCGCCCTCGTCGACGATGATCAGGGTCCGCTCGAACTGGCCCATGTTCTCGGTGTTGATCCGGAAGTAGGCCTGAAGCGGGATGTCGACGTGCACGCCCGGCGGCACATAGATGAACGACCCGCCCGACCACACGGCGGTATTCAGCGCGGAGAACTTGTTGTCACCCGCGGGGATCACCGAGCCGAAGTACTGCTGAAAGATCTCCGGGTGCTGCTTGAGACCGGTGTCGGTGTCCAGGAAGATCACGCCCTGCGCCTCCAGGTCCTCGCGGATCTGGTGGTAGACGACCTCGGACTCGTACTGCGCGGCGACACCGGCGACCAGGCGCTGCTTCTCCGCCTCCGGGATGCCCAGCTTGTCGTAGGTGTTCTTGATGTCCTCGGGTAGCTCGTCCCAGGACGCGGCCTGCTTCTCGGTCGAGCGTACGAAGTACTTGATGTTGTCGAAGTCGATGCCGTCGAGGTTCGAACCCCAGTGCGGCATGGGCTTGCGATCGAAGATGCGCAGCGCCTTCAGGCGCTGCTCCAGCATCCATACCGGTTCGTTCTTCTTCGCCGAGATGTCACGGACAACCGCCTCGGACAGACCTCGTTGCGCGCTGGCGCCGGCCACATCCGAGTCGGCCCAACCGTAACCGTAGTTACCCAGCGACGCGATGGTCTCTTCCTGGGTGAGCGGTTGCACCTGGTCGGTGGTCGTCGTCATTCGGCGCTCCTTCCGGAGTCGTTCGTTCGTACCGCTGCGGGCTGTGCAGCGGTTTGTGTTGACGTGTTGTTCTGGGCGATCGGCAAGCTCAGCAGCGGCACATGCGTAGTACAGGCGCAGTCGCCGTTGGCTATTGTGGCCAGCCGCTGGACGTGGGTTCCGAGTAGCTCGCGGAACGCTTCGAGTTCGGCCGCGCACAGTTGCGGGAATTCCTCGGCGACATGCGAGACCGGACAGTGGTGCTGACAGATCTGTACGCCCGCGCCCACCTTGCGGGTGGTGGCGGCGAAACCCGCTTCGGTGAACGCCTCGGCGATCTCCTCGGCCTTGGCCTCGGTATGCGCGGTGTTCTGCGAATCAGCGGTGTGCTGCCCGACAGGTTCGATCCCGGCCACGATCGTGCGGGCTCGTTTGCGCGCGAACTCGGTGATGGCTTTCTCGCCGCCGATTTCCCCGAGTTGCCGGATGGCGGCGCCCGCCAAGTCGTCGTAGGCGTGGCCCAGCGTGCCCCGTCCCGCGGCGGTGAGCTGATACTGCTTGGCCGGGCGGCCACGTCCCTTCTGTTGCCACGGCGCCGATCGGCTGGCCCGCGCCTGACCGGTGTCGATCAGCGCGTCCAGGTGCCTACGCACGCCCGCCGGAGCCAGGCCGAGCTTGCTCCCGATAGCGGTCGCCGTGATCGGCCCTTCCTCCAAGAGCAGTTGGACGATGGCGGCGCGGGTATGCCCCTCAGCGCCGACCGTCGCGGGCGCGGCGACCGACCAGGTACCGGCCTTTCGACCAGCCCCTCCGTCGCCTCTCCGCAAACCCACGGTTTTCACAACATCAGTGTGGCGGAATTATTTCCCGAAATCTAATAAGGGTGACCTGACTTCGGGGCAGGGTGACCTGCGCGGATCAGCGCGGTACGGAGAGACGGTGGCGCTCCGAGACCACACAGCGCAGCGGCCCGCACGCCGATTCGCGCACTTTCCGGTAAATCGGACCGATCTCCCGGGCCCTGACCTGCGGATATGTCACCCGATCCCGAACGGCTCGGCGGGCGACCGCTCCTTCACCGGCTGATCACCGCATGCCACGCGACCTCAGCGCGGCATGAAACGGATCGCAGTGCGATGCGTCACACTCGACCTGACCCGATGCCGCTCACACAGCTGGGCGGTTTGTTCGTCAACTGCTCGGTGGCGGGGTGGACGCGACCGTACGATGGTGATGTACCTGCGGGCAGGGGCGTTGTTCGTCGAACTCGGCACTCTGTGGGTGCGGGCGATGGGTGTGGATTGGTGGTTGCGCCCTCAGGTCCGGGATGGCCGCACCGGCGTCCTCGGCGTTGTCACCAGTTCGCCGCCGGATCCGCTTCCAAACTTTGCGTCTTGTAGAACCTGGTCGAAGGTCCGGCAGCCGGTGTGGTCCGCTGGCGGGGACGGCTGATCCGCGAAATCGACGGACCACGACGTTCACCGCGACAGCTGGGAGAACGTGGTCGCCTACGGTCATGCCGATGGCGGCGACGGCCCGCCCCCTGGTATCCGATGCTGCTTCCGCGCGACCGTGAACACAGTGCCTACTGGGCAATCTGCCCCGGCAGTGACAAGGAGTCGGACTCATGAGTGAGGCAACCGGCAGGGTGGCATTGGTGACCGGGGCCAGCAGCGGAATCGGCGCGGCCACCGCACGCCCGCTTGCCGCGCGCGGGATGCGAGTGGTGGTCAATTACCTGCACAGCGCCCAGGCAGCCGAGGAAGTTGTGGCCCATATCGAAGCCACCGGCGGCCAGGCCATGGCCGTACAGGCAGACGTGCGCGAGCCAACCGCGGTCGACACGATGATCGAACACGTCGCGGCCGAGTGGAGCGGGGTCGACGTGCTCGTGCACAACGCGCTCACCCCGTACGCGATCAAACCGTTCCAGGAGATGGTCTGGGCGGAACTGGGCGGCAAGCTGAACGACGAAATCCGCGCGGCGTTCGTTGTCACCAAGGCCGTTCTGCCCGCCATGACCGACCAGGGCTGGGGACGGTTGATCTATCTCGGCACCGGCCTGAGCCGCCAGCCTCGGGCCGGGATGATCGCGCTGGGTACGGCCAAGGCCGCGCTCACGCAGTTCGCCCGCTACCTGGCCCAGGAGCTGGGCCCTGCGGGCATCACCGTCAACGTCGTCGAACCGGGCCCGGTCGCCGAGACCAAGATGTCGCACGTGCTCGACGCGGAGCAGACGCAGCGGCAGGTGGCCGCCACACCGCTGGGCCGCCTGGCACGACCGGCCGACGTCGCTCAGGTGGTCGCCTTCTACGCCGGCGAGGACAACGCCTTCATGACCGGCACCACCGCCGCGGTCAACGGCGGAATGGCCATGTACTGAGCGATATCAGAGAGGGAGACGGTCATGCACACCATCGATCTCGCCTACGTCGGGCGGGGCCTGCACGAGGAACTGATCGCCTACATCGCCGACCAGGAGGACTATTACACCGACGAAGGTGTCCACGTCGCACTGCGCGACGGCTGCGCCTGGGACGAGCAGCGGCTACGCCGCGGCGCCACCATCGGGCTCGGCCGGGCACTGCTGTCCCGGCTGACCAGCGATATCCCCTGGGTAGCGCTCACCGTCAACACCCAGCGCCCACTGTTCTGGTTCCTCGCCCGCCCCGGCCTGCGTTCCCTGACCGATCTGGCCGGACGACGGCTCGCGGTACACGCCCCACACACCGCGCCCGGGTGCTTCGCTCGCATCGTGCTGCGCACCGCCGGCCTCGACCCGGACCAGGACGTCGATTGCGTCGTCCGGGCGCCCGGCGATTACGGCATGGATTTACGTCGACTGCACGACGGCACGATCGACGCTGCCTTCATCGGGAGCACCGTGGCACCGGAGGCACTGGCCGCCGAGCACGGCTGGCAGGTGCTGGCCTGGGTCGGCGACCACTTCCAGATCCCCACCGTGGGCGTGGCCGTCGACCCCACCCACGTCCAGCCGGACGACCCCGGGGTCCAGGCGGTCGTGCGCGCTCACCGGCGCGCCCTGCAGGTGATCCACCACGATCCCGACACCACGGTGCGGCACATCCAGACCTTCCTCGGCCGACACACCGCGGCCGAGGTCCGAAGCCACTACAACAGGTTCATCGCACCGTTCTTCACGACCGACGGCCAGGCCGACCTCACTGTCGCAGACACCGCCATCACAGCGGTCGCCACCGAACTCGCCGTCCCCGCCACCGTCACCGCAGCCGAGTTCTACCGCACCGCGGCCACAACACCCTTGGGAGCCCGGTGACGCCGACCATCAGGTAACGAAGGGAGTCGCGCCTTCAAGGCTGTCTATCGGGCGGTCACGAACCGACGGGTGTCGCGCGGATTCATCGACCGGCAGGTCTCGAGAAAGGCGCTCGAGCGCGTGCTGTCCCCGCTTTCGAACGTCGAGTTCCGCTGCGCCGACGTCGACCCTGTGTCGATTGCGCCCGGAGCCCGGGCGCTCCCGGTCGGTACCAGCCTCGCGCCTTTCCGGTCGGGGGACGGCCACCGCCGACCGCAGAGCTGCCGCACGGTCGTTCGGCCCGATGCGGGGCTTCGAACGGGCTCCGTACCGCCGGGCCCATTAGGCTTCGTCTCGTGGCGGTACTGGAGGGCGCGCGGCGCAGCACACTGGCGTTCGGGCGCCGGGCACTCGGACTGGACGTGCCCACGGCCGACCACACGATCGCGGTACTGCACCGGGACGAGTCGGAGGTGCCCGGCCTCGACCACAACGAACTGGTCCAGCTCGACCGAATCCGCCTGATGGGCGCGACCGGCACAGTGCTCATGGCGATCAGCGCACTCGGCATCGGCGCGCAGCCGGTACACCAGAATCCGACCTCGGGTGTCCGAATTCTCGGCATCTTCGCCCGCGCGCACACCGGCTCGCTGGCCATGTGCATGACCGGCACTGTCATCGTCGTCCTGGCGTGGCTGCTGCTGGGTCGGTTCGCGGTCGGCGGAATCGGCGGCTCCCCTGTTCACCGGCTGACCCGCTCGCAACTGGATCGCACGCTACTGCTGTGGCTCATCCCGCTCAGCGTGGCGCCGCCGCTGTTCAGCAACGATGTGTATTCCTATCTGGCACAGAGCGAGATCGCCGCACGCGGCATCGACCCCTATCAGGAAGGTCCGGTCGCGGGACTCGGGATCGACAATGTTCTGACCAACAACGTCCCGACCATCTGGCGCGACACCCCGGCGCCCTACGGCCCCCTGTTCCTCTGGATCGGCCGCGGCATCGCCGAACTCACCGGCGACAACATCATCGCGGGCGTGTGGGTACACCGAATACTGGCACTGGGCGGGGTCGCGCTGATCGTCTGGGCGCTGCCGCGACTGTCGGTGCGCTGCGGCGTCGCACCGGTGAGCGCGCTGTGGCTCGGCGCGGCCAACCCGCTGGTGCTGTTCCACCTGGTCGGCGGTGTGCACAATGACGCGCTGATGCTGGGCTTGATGCTGGCCGGCCTGGAATTCTGCCTGCGGGCGGTCGAGGACACCCACCCCTTCGACGGACGCGCCTACGCCTGGCTGATCAGCGGAGCGGTCATCATCACGCTGTCTTCCTCGATCAAGTTCACCTCGATCATCGTGCTCGGCTTCGTCGGCATGGCCCTGGCCAGACGCTGGGGCGCATCGCTGAGTTCAGTCGCGATCGCGGCAGCCATACTCGGCGCGATCGCCATCGGCACGACTCTTTTCATCAGTTCGGTGAGCGGCCTCGGGTTCGGGTGGATATACACGCTGAACACCGCGAGCGTCGTGCGCAGCTGGATGTCGTTGCCGACGGTGCTCGGCATCATCACCGGGTTCGGCGGAGTACTACTCGGTCTCGGCGACCACACCACCGCACTGCTGAGTATCACCCGGCCGATCGCGGCCGTGGTCGCCGGCTTCTTCACCGTGCGCATGTTGGTCGCCACCTGCACCGGGCGGCTGCATCCGGTCGGCGCGCTGGGCGTGGCGCTCGGCGCCATCGTGCTGCTGTTCCCGGTGGTGCAGCCCTGGTATCTGCTGTGGGCGATCGTCCCGCTGGCCGCATGGGCGACCCGACCGGTATTCCGCGTTCCGGCAGTGGCGTTCTCGGCGATCGTCAGCGTGATCCTGATGCCGCGCGGCGCCGACCTCGAGGTCTTCCAGATCGTCGGCGCCGCGATCGCCACCGTGACCGTCGGGGTGCTGTTCATCGTGGTCACTCGCCACACGCTGCCCTGGCGGGGGCAGATGGGGGCGTCGGCTCCGTCACAGGTGCCCACCTCTTACGGTGTGACATCGTGACCGTTTCCTCCGGACCCGCCGTCAGTGTCGAGGGCGTGATCAAGCGTTACGGCGAGACCACGGCGGTGGATAGTCTGACTTTCGAGGTCGAGCCGGCGCAGGTGCTCGCATTACTCGGCCCGAACGGCGCGGGTAAGACCACCACCGTGGAGATATGTGAGGGATTCGCCGCGCCGGATGCTGGTTCGGTGCGAGTACTCGGCCTGGACCCGGTGGCCGATTCCGAACGACTGCGCCCCCGCATCGGCGTGATGCTGCAGGGCGGCGGTGCGTACCCGGGTGCACGGGCCGGCGAAATGCTCGACTTGGTGGCCGCCTATTCCGCCGATCCCCTCGACCCCGAATGGCTGCTGCACACACTCGGCCTGCAGGACAACCGCCGCACCCCCTACCGCCGCCTGTCCGGTGGCCAGCAGCAGCGGCTCGCGCTGGCCTGCGCGCTGGTGGGCAAGCCGGAGATCGTGTTTTTGGACGAGCCGACCGCGGGGCTGGACGCCCAGGCCAGGCTGATGGTGTGGGAGCTGATCGACGCCCTGCGCCGGGACGGAGTGGCGGTCGTGCTCACCACGCACGTGATGGACGAGGCCGAGCAGCTGGCCGACCAACTGGTGATCATTGATCACGGTCGCATCGTCGCCTCCGGCACCCCCGCCGAGGTCACCGCGCACGGTGCGGCCGGGCAGCTCCGATTCAGCGCCCCACCGAAGTTGAATCTCGAACTGTTGAAAGCGGCTCTGCCGGAAGGGTTCGCGCCCAGGGAGACGACCCCCGGCACGTATCTGGTGGAGGGCGAAATCGACCCGCAGGTACTCGCGACGGTCACCGCGTGGTGCGCGCGAATGGACGTGCTGGCCACCGACATCCGGATCGATCAGCGTCGCCTCGAAGACGTCTTCCTGGAACTGACCGGACGGGATCTGCGCGGATGAACCGACACGATCCGACCGACAACCGGTTCGCCCCGGGGACGTTCACTCCCGCCCCACGGTCCAGCTCGCGTTCGGCGATGATGATCGCGCAGACCCGGCTGGAGCTGATCCTGTTGCTCCGCAACGGGGAACAACTGCTGCTGACCATGTTGATCCCGATCACGCTGCTGGTCGGCCTGAGTTTGCTGCCGTTCGGCGACCTCGGCGCGGACCGGGTGTACAAGATCGTGCCCGCGGTGATGATGGTCGCCGTCATGTCCACCGCGTTCACCGGCCAGGCCATCGCGGTCGGCTTCGACCGCCGCTACGGGGCGCTCAAGCGGCTCGGCGCCACCGCGCTGCCCCGCTGGGGCGTCATCGCCGGCAAGAGCGCGGCGGTGCTCATTGTCGTCGTGCTGCAAGCGATACTGCTCGGCATGATCGGCTTCGCGCTCGGCTGGCGACCGGACCCAGCCGGGCTGCTACTGGGCGCCGTCGTGATCGCGCTCGGCACCGCCACCTTCGCGGCGATGGGACTCCTGCTCGGCGGAACCCTCAAAGCGGAGGTCGTCCTCGCGCTGGCGAACATCCTCTGGTTCGTCATGCTGGGCATTGCCAGCATCGTGTTCGCCGCCGACGACTTGCCGACCGCAGTGACCGTACTGGCCCGGCTGGCGCCCTCGGGCGCACTGGCGGTATCGCTGGAGGACGCGATGCGCACCGGCGTCGATTGGTTCGGACTGGTCGTACTCGCGCTGTGGGGCGTGGTCTCCGGCGCGCTCGCGACCCGCCTGTTCCGCTTCCACTGACCCGACCAACGACGGAATGTAGTAAACCGGGTGCGTCCACCGAATCGGTCCCGGCTACCATTTTCGACGTGCTGTATCGCGCATTCCTGCGACTCGTCGACACGCTGCCGCTGCCCTCACTGCGGGTGCAGCGCCTGATCGCGGTCGCGGTCCTGCTCTCCCAGGCGGGCATCTCGGTCACCGGCGCCGTGGTCCGGGTCACCGCGTCCGGACTCGGCTGCCCGACCTGGCCTCAGTGTTTCCCGGGCAGTTTCACCCCGGTCGCGGTCTCCGAGGTTCCCGCCATCCACCAAGCAGTCGAGTTCTCCAACCGACTGCTCACCTTCGCTGTCACACTGTGCGCCGCACTGGTGGTGCTCGCGGTGACCCGCGCGCGGCGCCGCCGCGAGGTGCTCGTGTACGCGTGGTTGATGCCCGGCGGCACGGTGGTGCAGGCGATCATCGGCGGCGTCACGGTGCGCACCGGCCTGCTGTGGTGGACGGTCGCGACGCACCTGCTCGCGTCCATGGTCATGGTCTGGCTCGCCACGGTGCTGTACGCGAAGATCGACGAACCCGACGACGGCATCGACACCGTGCAGGCGCCCGCGCCGCTACGCTGGCTCACCGGAATCAGCGGTGTCGCGCTCAGCGCCGTGCTGATCGCGGGCACCCTGGTGACCGCGGCGGGGCCGCACGCGGGCGACAAGAGCATCGACCGTCCCGTCGAACGGTTGCAGGTCGAGATCGTCACGTTGGTGCACCTGCACTCGCAACTGCTGGTCGGGTATCTCGCGTTGCTCGTCGGCTTGGCCTTCGGCCTGTTCGCCGTCGGCAGCGCGCCGGCCGTGCGCACCCGCCTGTTCGTGCTGCTCGCACTCGTCTGTTCGCAAGCGCTGATCGGCGTAGTGCAGTACTTCACCGATGTCCCGGCGGCCCTGGTCGTCCTGCACGTCGGCGGCGCCGCGGCCTGCACCGCGGGGACCGCGGCGCTGTGGGCCGCGCTGCGTACCAGGGAACGGGTCGGCGCGCCGGCGATGGATCCCGCGACACACGCGGCCTGACCGACCGGCCCGGGTACGGTAGCCGGTCGTGCTGACGCCTGATCCGAAATCGGAAGCCCCGGAACCCTTTCCCGCTGTCGAAGCCGTATGCTCATGGGCTACTCGACGTCGGCGACGACCAGCGGATCTACTGGGAGACGAGCGGCAACCCGCAGGGCAAACCAGCCCTGGTCGTACACGGCGGTCCCGGCGGCGGAGGAAAGCGCGGCGCGCGAAGGTCGTTCGACCCGGCGG
This sequence comes from Nocardia sp. NPDC049190, assembly GCF_040648115.1. Lineage (NCBI taxonomy): Bacteria > Bacillati > Actinomycetota > Actinomycetes > Mycobacteriales > Nocardiaceae > Nocardia > Nocardia sp. NPDC049190. The sequence continues at coordinate 196,466 of NZ_JBEZDE010000004.1, read as the reverse complement.
CCTACCGGATCATCCTGTTCGATCAACGCGGCTGCGGGGAAAGCCTGCCGCACGCCGCGGACCCCCAGGTCGACATGGCGCACAACACCACCGACCATCTGCTCGCTGACATGGAACGGCTCCGTGAGCACCTCGGGATCGACCGATGGCTGCTCTACGGCGGTTCCTGGGGCGCTACGCTCATCCTCGCCTACGCCGAACGCCACCCGGAACGGGTCAGCGAGATCGTACTCGTCAGCGTGACGATGACCAGACCCGAAGAGATCGACTGGCTCTATCGCGGCGTCGCGCGCCTGCTGCCCGAACAATGGGAAGCCTTCCGCGACGGCGTTTCCGCGGCCGACCGCGACGGCGATCTCGTCGAAGCCTATCGCCGCCTGCTCGAAAGTCCCGACCCGGCGACCCGCGAGCTGGCGACAGAGCGGTGGTGCGCCTGGGAGGACGCCGTCATCGCGCACGAAAACCTCGGCAGCACAGGTCAATACAGCGCCAAACCGGACGCTGACCGACTGGCCTTCGTGCGGATCTGCACGCATTACTTCGCCAACGCCGCGTAGCTGGCGGACGGGCAGTTGTTGCGCGACGCGCACCGGCTGGCGGGCGTCCCCGGTGTGCTGATCCACGGCAGGCTCGACCTGAGTGGCCCGCTGTACACCGCGTGGCAGCTGGCCGAGGCATGGCCCGACGCAGAACTGCAGGTCATCGAGGATTCCGGGCATACCGGCAGCCCTGCCATGCGCACTGCGATCCTCCGGGCCATCGCCCGATTTGCCCGATAGGGTGCGGAGGATGAGGCCTTAGGTCCCTGCCATCGGTGCCCAGCGACCCCGTTGTCCGCCCGATCCGCCTGCGAATGTGGAGGACACAGTCGAAGCGATCAACCGGAGACCAGATGAGCACCCGAGCGGACCACCAGGCAATCGTCGTCGGAATCAACGGCACCGCCACCGCCCTGGCCGCCGCGCGATGGGCAGCAACCCTGGCAGACCGAGAGCGCGTTCCACTGGTGCTACTCGGCGTCGCTCCCTCGTTCGACCGTCCGCTGACCGCCACGGCGCTGGCGGAGACCACTCTGATGCTTCCTGAACTTCGGACCGCGGCGAAGCACAAAGTCGAACAGGCATGCGCGGCCGTGCACCGCGATCACCCGCTGGTCGAGGTCCATCAGGTCGTCGAGGACGGCATTCCCGCCCGCATCCTGATCGAGCACAGTGTCACCGCGCGCATGATCGTGGTAGCCGCCGACCTCGGTGACCGGCTCAGCACACTCTTGCTCGGGTCCACCGCGCTCATGGTCGCGAACAAGGCGACCTGTCCGGTGACCGTGTGGCGTGGAAAGACCGATCGCCCGCTGCCGGACCACCGGCCCGTCCTGGTCGGCGTCGACGGAAGCCCCGGTAGTTCGGCCGCAGTCGGCGAGGCATTCGAGTTGGCGTCGGTACTCGGCGTCGGTGTGCTCGCGCTGCACGCCTGGAACGATCCCGACCTGCTGCAATGGACACCGGTGCCCGACGCCTGGGCCACGCTGGCCGAGCAGGAACAGGAACTGCTGTCCGAGCGCGTAGCCGGATGGAGCGAGAAGTACCCGGACGTCACCGTAACCAAGGTCGTCCAGAAGAGCCCGCCCGCGCGGGCATTGCTCGAGTACGCCGAGCGGGCGCAGGCCGTGCTGACCGGCAGCCGGGGGCACAACCGCCTTACGGGACTTCTGGTGGGCTCGACCAGCCAGAACCTGCTACACCATGCGCCGTGCCCGGTAGTCGTCTGCCGCGAACCGTGAAACCCCGAACAGGACCAATCAGCATGAGCGAGCATCTATCCCCCTCCGATCATGACGCCGAACTCGCGCCACTCGCGCCGATCTCGGTCGGTCTCGGCCTTGTGATGATGGTCGCCGCGCTGTTGTCGATCGTCAGAATCCCGAGCTGGGCAATCGATTACGGAATCATGGTGATCGCAGCGGGTGTCCTCTACCTGAGCATCGCCGGAGGGCTGGTGTACTGGGGCGTCGACCGTCTGCGAAATCATTCCGGCGACAACTGACGTCGCGGAGCCGAACACTTGGCATCACGACGAATTTCGAGATTCCATCGGCGTACGGACGCTGGTCAGCCATAGAGGTGCCGGCCGGAGCCGAGCCGGAGCGCATGGCGAGCGAAGTCGCACAGGCATTTCGGGCCGGTGCGGACATCGGCGTCGGACCGCGGCGAACTCACACCGCCGACGGCCCCGAAACACGCTCAGCCGGCGGACGCGGTCGGCCCGATCCACTGGTCGAACAGCCGGTCCACCGAACCGGTGGCAAGTTGGGTCGCCAAGTAGGCGTTGAGCGCGGTGGCCACAACCAGATCGTTCTTTCGAACCAACAGCACTTTGCCGAACGAGTCGTAGGGCGTCTCCGGGTGCAGTACCTGCAGGTCCGGGTGCTGACGAACTCGATAGCGGCCCTCGACCGCGTCGGTGACGAACACATCGGCGCGGCCCTGTTCGATCTCACCGAAGATGGTCAGATTGTCGGGCCACAACGTGAGCTGCGCTTGCGGGAAGTTCGTGCGCGCGAATTCCTCGTTCGTCCCACCACGATTCGCGATCACCCGTACGCCGGGACGGTTTATCTCCTCGATGGACGAGTAGGCAGCACCGTTCGAGCGGCGGGTGATCGGAGCCTTGCCATCGGTCCCGTAGGTGATCGAGAAATCGGCGAAGGCATGACGCGACGCCTGGTCGGAGATGCCACCAACCGCGATATCGCAGTTTCGCTCGACAAAATCCGTCTTCAACGTCGCCCAGGTCACGGGCACGAATTCGATCGGACGACCGAGTGCGGCGGCGAATCCGCGAGCAAGTTCGATATCGACGCCGCGGTAGCCACCGGCACCGTCACCGATCGAGTACGGGGGATAGTCCCCAGGTGTACAGGCACGCACCACTGTCGCCACACCGTTGTCCGGCTGCGCAACCGCCGGAATCGCTACTTCGACAAGGGCGGTCCCCCCGGCGACCAAGACCGCGGCGACTCGGCAAGACAGCCGAGTAATCCGACTACGCACGGCTGGAGTTCTCGTTGCGTGCGGTGGGGAAACGGGTTTGCCGGGCGACCCATCCCGCCATCTTGGCCCAGTGCCCCTGACGCGGGGTGACGATCGAGACGAGCTCGCGATCCCACTCATCGGCCTCGGTAAGTCCGTCGACGACGGCGACCAGTTCTTCGGCAGTGTCCAAGTCGGCGACAACACGGTCACCCAGGATCCCGTCGGCGCCCACCAGGGTGACCCGGACGCCGACGCGCCCGAGTGGCTGAAGTACCGCCGTCGCCGATTTGCCGTGGTCGGCGACGAAACCCTTGACCGAGTCGATGAGGGACGCCGACAGTCTCGTTGGGGCGGTGGCGGTTCGAACACTCATGGCAGGCAGTTTACCGACCGGTAGGAAGCGGCCCGCCTCTTTGGGTGTAGAACTGTATTTCATGCACGCTATTCAGGTTTCCGAACACGGTGGTCCAGAGGTCCTGAAATACGTGGAGGTACCCGATGCGCAGATCGGGCCCGATCAGCTGCTGGTCGATTCGCAGGCGATCGGCATCAACTTCATTGATACCTACATCCGCAGCGGACGCTACCCGCAGGACGTCCCCTACATCCCGGGCGCCGAAGGCACCGGCGTGGTCACCGAGATCGGCGCGAATGTGACCGAGTTCGCGGTCGGTGACCGGGTCGCGTGGGCGGCCGCGCCGGGAAGTTACGCACAGAAGGTGGCGGTCAACGCCCAGGACGCGCTCGCGGTGCCGGACGGCGTCGATCCGCCGGTGGCCGCGTCGGCGCTGCTGCAAGGAATGACCGCGCACTATCTCATCGAGTCGATCTACAAACCGGCGCCAGGGGAAACCGTGCTGGTGCACGCGGGGGCAGGCGGTGTCGGGCTGATCCTGACCCAGCTCCTCACCGCGCGCGGCGTCCGGGTGATCACCACGGTGTCCTCGGACGACAAGGAGGCGCTGTCCCGAGCGGCAGGCGCCGCCGAGGTACTGCGTTACGGCGAGCATCTCGCCGAGCAGGTGCGCAAGCTCACCGACGGCGTCGGTGTGGCCGCGGTCTACGACGGCGTCGGCGCCGCGACCTTCGAATCCAGTCTCGCCTCGTTGCGCGTACGCGGCATGCTCGCACTGTTCGGCGGCGCCAGTGGCCCGGTACCGCCATTCGACCCGCAACGTCTCGGTCTGGCCGGTTCACTCTTCATTACGCGCCCGACCCTCGCGCACTACATCCGCGACCGCGCCGAACTCACGTGGCGCGCGGGCGATGTGCTCGCGGCGATTGCCGACGGCACACTGAACATCCGGATCGGCGCGACCTACCCGCTCGCCCGTGCCGAGCAAGCGCATCGCGACCTGGAAGGCCGCAAGACCACGGGTTCCATCGTTCTTCTTCCCTGAGCCGGGCCGGAAGTACGGCGGTGGGTGATTCGGGGGATTTCCCACTACCGCTCAGAAATCTCGCCCGGTGAGCCCGCGGTAGACGAACCGGGTCAGGCCGTCCACCGCCTGTTCGTCGGTCAGGTCGACGGTGCCGTCCTCGACCGCTGTCAGCAGACTCTGCGTGAGCAGAAACATCATCGCCAAGCTGGCATCGGGCGTACTGGGCAGGCGTAGCCCCAGGTCGGCGAAGCCGGTCCCACCGGCCTCACCCTCGCTCTCGATCTCGCCCGCCGAAACATCCCGGTGCGAATCATCGACAAGGCCGCAGAATTCTTCGCGAGTTCCCGGGGTGACGGCATCCAGCCACGAACTCTGGAGGTATTCGACGACCTGGGTGTGCTCGACGCGGTGCACGCCGCCGGAATGCCGACGCCGCAGATGCGAGTTCACCTCGACGGCACGTTCGTCACCACGCGCAGAATGTGGGAGCCGATCGAGCCCACGCCCACCATCCCGTACCCGAACCCGTGGGTGCTCGGCCAGTCCGGAACCGAGCGCATCCTGCGTGATCGGCTCGCCGAGTTCGGCGTGCAGGTCGAACTCGACACCACACTCGTCGACTTCGACCAGGACGACAGCGGCGTCACCGCGATGCTGGAGCTAGCTGGCGCGGGCGAGACTGTGCGCGCCACCTATCTGATCGGCGCCGACGGCGGCAAAAGCACCGTACGCACCATGCTGGGCATCCCCTTCGAAGGCAGCACCGACGAGTCGATCCGGATGTTGCTCGGCGACGTACGAGCCGATGCGCTCGACCACGAGTTCGGCTACTGGTTCGCCGCCCCGGACCGGCCGATGGCGGGGATCGCATTGTCCCCGTTGCCCGGCGGACATCATTTCCAGTTCGCCGCGCCGTTCACAGGCGAGACGCAGCCGAGCCTCGAACTGCTGCAGAACTACCTGAACCACTATTCCGGACGCGATGACATCACCCTCACCGACCTCACCTGGGTCACGGTGTGGCGGCCGAATGTCCGTCTCGCGCGACGATTCCGGGACGGACCCGTCTTCCTCGCCGGTGACGCCGCGCACGTGCATCCGCCCACCGGCGGCCAAGAAATGAACACGGGCATCCAGGACGGCTACAACCTCGGCTGGAAACCGGCCGCCGCCCTCGCCGGCGACGATACCTTGCTGGACAGCTACGAATCCGAGCGCAGGGCGGTTGCCGCCCGGGTGCTGGGGCTGAGCTCCGACTTGCTGGACAAGCTCGTCGACGGTGACGAAGACGCGATGCAGCGCGGACCGGAAACCCGGCAGTTGGACATCAGTTACCGCGATCCCGCCGCACCCGGAACGCCGGCCGTGGGAGATCGTGCGCCGGACGCACCGCTGGAAGACGAAGCGGGACGGCCGGTTCGACTGTTCGACCTGTTCCGAGGACGACACGCGACGCTGCTCTCATTCGGCGTAACCGCCGTGGCGGCACCGGGGATCCGCGCGTATACGGTGGCCCGTCCGGGAACACAGGTGGCAGGGCCGCACGTGGTAGACGTGGACGGGCACGCGTACGCCGCCTACGCCGCGACCGCGGGGGCCCAGGTGCTCGTGCGACCGGACGGCTATCTCGGCGCGATCAGCTGAAGACGCTGCCGATGGTGTCCCAGCCGAGCACCGAGTCCACCGCGAGGCCGCAGAACACCACGGCCAGATAATTGTTCGACTGCAGGAACAGCCGCAGCGGCTTCACCGATTCACCGCGCCGTACACCGGCGTACAGCTGGTGGGCCATGAGCAGGAACCACGCCCCGGCCACCAGCGCGACGGCCGCGTACACCGCACCGGTCGCGGGGACGAGGGCCAGCGTGGTGAGCACGGTCAGCCAGGTGTACACGACGATCTGCTTGGTGACCGCCTTCTCGGTGGCGACCACGGGCAACATCGGCACGCCCGCCGCGCGGTAATCCTCCTTGTAGCGCATGGCCAGCGCCCAAGTATGCGGTGGCGTCCAGAAGAAGATGACGCCGAACAGTGCGATGGCCGGCCACCCGATGCCTCCGGTGACCGCCGACCAGCCGACCAGAGCGGGCATGCAGCCCGCCGCACCGCCCCACACCACATTCTGGGAAGTACGGCGCTTGAGGCCGAGCGTGTACACGAAGACGTAGAACAGGATCGTCGCGACGACGAGCAGGCCGCTGAGCAGGTTGGCCTGCCACCACAGCCAGCCGAACGAGCCGACACCCAGCACCACGCCGAACACGAAGGCATTTCTGGTCGGCACCGCGTCCCTGGCCAGCGGCCGCTTGGCGGTGCGCTTCATGACCTTGTCGATGTCCGCGTCGGCTACACAGTTCAGTGTGTTCGCGCTGGCCGCGCCCATCCAGCCGCCGAACAGCGTGGCCAGGATCAACCGGATGTCGACCGTGCCCCGCTCGGCCAGCAGCATGGTCGGGATGGTGGCGACCAGCAGCAGTTCGATCACGCGGGGCTTGGTCAGCGCGATGTACGCCAACATCCGGCGGATCAGTCGGGACGGTAGGCCCGGCCCGGTGAACCGGTCCGTCAGCGTCGTCGCGGAGGAGCCGTGTGCGCCATCACCACCCGGCTGTTGCCCAATCCGCACTGTCTCTCCTCGCACGCTGTGCATCGCATCCGGCATAGACCAGCAGCGCGCCCCTACCGGAGGGTAAGGATGCGCCGGTACCGGACCTTCGTCCGCCCCAGCACCCGCTCCGACCCGGTACAGCGCGGCTACTACTACAGAGGATGGTAGACCCCCGCCAGCCCTCCCTCTCCCCTCACCCCGCACACCCCGCCGGCATGCGACCGACGAGACCAGCTGATCCAGACAACCCCGACCACCCTCGCTCGAAGCCTCCACCACCTACCGCCTCCCCCTCCATACGCCCTTCGGACACCTCGAATCCCCTCCTCGTGCAGCCACCGACCGCCACGAACGACGCGACCACCTGCGCAGCCCGCACTGCCTACACGACCCCCCACCAGGAACCCTCCCACCCCACACGGTTTGCCACCCACAAGGCACCGTTCCCAACCCACGTGCCACCAACGCGCGAGGCCATCGAGCCGAGCGACCGAAGCGCACGCGCCGAAGGCGCAAGTCTCGGCCGCTCGGACGCGAGCCACAAAGGGGCCGCGAACCCGCAGCGCCCAAGGCGCTGCCGATCCAACACAGCAGGCACTGCCGATCCAACACAGCAGGCACTGCCGATCCGACACAGCAGGCACTGCCGATCCAACACAGCACGCTACGAAACCAACACACACAGGGTTACCGCTGTGCCGGTCAACGAGCACATCTAGGGTAGATGGGGAAACCGGTTTGCATGCCGTAGCTGGTGCGCGTTCATCGCCATCAGTAACCCATCCGCCGTCGACGAAACCAACGTCAGGAGAATCTCGGTCGTGTCGATCACAGACGACATCCGCGCCCTCACTCAGCCGAACTACCCGGACGACTGGACGGATCTGGACACCAAGGCCGTCGACACCATTCGGGTGCTTGCCGCGGAGGCGGTGCAAAACACCGGGAACGGTCATCCTGGTACCGCGATGAGTTTGGCGCCGCTGGCGTACACGCTCTACCAGCGCACGATGCGCATCGATCCCAGCGATCCCAGCTGGGTGGGCCGGGACCGGTTCGTGCTGTCGTGTGGTCACTCCAGCCTCACTCAGTACATCCAGCTGTATCTGGCCGGTTTCGGTCTGGAGTTGGTCGATCTGGAGCACCTGCGCAAGTGGGGTTCGCTCACCCCGGGCCACCCGGAGTTCCGGCACACCGACGGCATCGAGATCACCACCGGCCCACTCGGCCAGGGCCTGGCCTCGGCCGTCGGTATGGCGATGGCGGCGCGGCGCGAGCGCGGGTTGTTCGACCCGGACGCTGCGCCGGGCACCAGCCCGTTCGACCATTTCATCTACGTGATCGCCTCCGACGGTGATCTCGAGGAGGGCGTCACCTCCGAGGCGTCGTCCCTGGCGGGCACCCAGCAGCTGGGCAATCTCGTCGTGATCTACGACGACAACAAGATCTCCATCGAGGACGACACCACCATCGCCTTCACCGAAGACGTCGCCACGCGGTATGAGGCTTATGGCTGGCATGTGCAGGTGGTCGAGGGCGGCGAGGACGTCGTCGCGATCGAGGCCGCGCTGGCCGCCGCCAAGGCGGAGTCCGGCAAGCCTTCGATCATCGTGCTGCGCACGATCATCGGCTACCCGGCCCCGCACAAGATGAACACCGGCGCGGCCCACGGCGCGGCGCTCGGCGCCGACGAGGTGGCCGCCGTCAAGAAGATCCTCGGGTTCGATCCGGAGCAGAGCTTCCAGGTGGACGATGCGGTCATCGCGCACACGCGCGGAGCTGTCGAGCGCGGTCGGGCCGCGCGCCGGCAATGGCAGCAGTCGTTCGACGCGTGGGCGGCGGCGAGCCCGGCGAACAAGGCGCTGTTCGATCGCCTCACCGAGCGACGACTTCCGAAGAACTGGGCGACGAATCTGCCGACCTACGAAGCAGATCCGAAGGGTATGGCCACGCGCAAGGCGTCCGGCAAGGTCTTGGCCGCGCTCGCGCCGGTGCTGCCGGAGCTGTGGGGCGGTTCGGCCGACCTCGCCGAGTCCAACAACACCACCATGTCCGGCGAGCCGAGCTTCGGCCCCGAGTCGATCTCGACGGGGATGTGGAAGGCCAACCCATACGGCCGGACGCTGCACTTCGGGGTCCGCGAGCATGCGATGGGCGCCATCCTCAACGGAATCGCGCTGCACGGTCCGACCCGGCCCTATGGTGGCACCTTCCTGGTGTTCAGCGACTACATGCGTCCAGCGGTGCGTCTGGCCGCGCTGATGCGGGTACCCGCGATCTACGTCTGGACGCACGACTCGATCGGGCTCGGCGAGGACGGTCCGACGCACCAGCCGATCGAGCACCTGGCCGCGTTGCGCGCCATTCCCGGTCTGAATGTGGTTCGTCCCGGCGACGCCAACGAGACCACCTACGCCTGGCGCACCATTCTCGAACGCGACAGCAGTGAGCACTCCTCGCACTTCTCGGTCTCGGAACTGCCGCATCAAGACGGCCCTTCGGCGCTGGCGCTGACCCGCCAGGAGCTGCCGATCCAGGAGGGCACCAGTTACGAAGGCGTGTCGAAGGGCGGCTACATCCTGGCCGAGGCGTCCACCGGCACTCCGCAGGTGCTCTTGATCGCTACCGGATCAGAGCTCCAGCTCGCCGTGGCCGCCCGCACTACGCTGGAGGAGCAGGGCATCGGAACTCGTGTGGTGTCGATGCCGTGTGTGGAGTGGTTCGACGCGCAGGACAAGGCTTACCGGGACGAGGTGCTCCCGCCCGCGGTCGCCGCCCGTGTCGTGGTCGAGGCCGGTATCGCGATGCCGTGGCACCGGTTCGCCGGTGACGCGGGTGAGATCGTGTCGATCGAGCACTTCGGCGCCTCCGCCGATTACAAGACTCTGTTCCGCGAATTCGGATTCACACCGGAAGCCGTCGTTGCCGCCGCGCAGCGCACGCTCGAGAACGTGAAGGGATAAGCGCTCATGGCACAGAACGAAAACCTCGCCGCCCTCGCCGCGGCGGGAGTATCCGTGTGGCTCGACGACCTGTCCAGGAATCGGATCCAATCCGGCAACCTGGCCGACTTGATCGCCACCCGCAGCGTTGTCGGGGTCACCACGAACCCGACGATCTTTCAGGGTGCACTGAGCCAGGGACACGCCTACGACAGCCAGGTGAGCGAGCTCGCCACCCGAGGTGCCGACGCCGACGCCGCGATCCGCACCATCACCACCGACGACGTCCGGGCAGCGTGTGACGTGTTCGCCCCGGTGTACGAAGCGACCGGCGGCGTGGACGGCCGGGTCTCGATCGAGGTCGACCCCCGTCTGGCGTTCGATGCGGAGAAGACCACCGCGCAGGCTGTCGAACTGTGGAAGATCGTCGACCGGCCCAATCTGTTCATCAAGATCCCGGCCACCGAGGAAGGCCTGCCGGCGATCACCGCGGTGCTCGGGGAGGGCATCAGTGTGAACGTCACGCTGATCTTCTCGGTCAAGCGCTACCGGGCGGTAATGGGCGCATATCTGGAGGGTGTGAAGAAGGCGAAGGCCGCCGGACACGATCCGGCCAAGATCCATTCGGTCGCGTCGTTCTTCGTGTCCCGAGTGGACACCGAGATCGACAAGCGGCTGGAGGCGATCGGCACCGCGGAGGCGCTCGCGCTGCGCGGGAAGGCCGGTGTCGCCAACGCCCGGTTGGCCTACGCCGAGTACCAGGATGTGTTCGACGGCGGCGAGCACACCTCCACCTATGTGAACCTGGCCGCCTCCGGCGCGAATCGGCAACGGCCGCTGTGGGCTTCGACCGGTGTCAAGAACCCGGACTACCCCGATACCCTGTACGTCACCGAACTGGTCGCACCGAACACGGTCAACACGATGCCGGAGAAGACCCTCGAGGCCGTGGCCGATCACGGCGAGAACCGCGGGGATGCTGTCAGTGGCACTGCCGCAGCCGCCAAAGAGGTCTTCGACCAACTCGAGGCGCTCGGCATCGACCTGGACGACGTGTTCGCGGTCCTCGAGCGCGAGGGCGTGGACAAGTTCGAGAAGTCCTGGGAGGAGTTGCTTTCCGCTACGGCCGAGGAATTGAACTCGGCCTCGACCGGGAACAGCTGATCCGGTGGCCGGCACTGCCGCTACGGGCAAACCAGCCACGATTTCCCGGCACAACCCGCTTCGTGACAAGCGGGACAAAAGGCTCCCGCGCATCGCGGGTCCGTGCAGTGTGGTGATCTTTGGAGTCACCGGTGACCTCTCCCGCAAGAAGCTGATTCCGGCCATCTACGACCTGGCGAACCGGGGGCTGCTGCCCCCGGGCTTCGGGCTGGTCGGCTTCGCCCGCCGCGATTACGACGATGACGAATTCGCCGGGCACGTCCTCGACGCGGTGAAGGCGCACGCGCGCACCCCCTTCCGCCAGGAGGTCTGGGACCACCTCGCCGAGGGAATCCGCTTCGTGCAGGGCAGCTTCGACGACGACGCCGCGTTCGCCAACCTTGCCGACACCTTGGCAACCCTGGACAAGGAACGCGGCACGGGCGGCAACCACGGCTTCTACCTGTCGATCCCGCCGAATATGTTCCCCCTGGTGCTCGATCAGCTTTCCCAGCATGGGCTGGCGCAGCCGACGGGCACCGACGAGGCGGGCCGCAAGCCCTGGCGGCGGGTAGTGATCGAGAAGCCGTTCGGGCATGACCTGCACAGCGCCCAGGAACTCAACGCTCTGGTCAACCGGGTTTTCCCGGAGGAGACGGTGTTCCGCATCGACCACTACCTCGGCAAGGAGACGGTGCAGAACATCCTTGCGCTGCGCTTCGCCAACCAACTCTACGACCCGATCTGGAATGCCAACTACGTCGACCACGTGCAGATCACCATGGCCGAAGACATCGGCTTGGGTGGTCGCGCCGGCTATTACGACGGTATCGGCGCGGCGCGGGACGTGATCCAGAACCATCTCCTGCAGCTGCTCGCGCTCACCGCGATGGAGGAGCCGATCAGCTTCGAACCCAAGCAACTGCAGACCGAGAAGATCAAGGTGCTCTCGGCGACCAAGCTCATCGAGCCACTCGATGAGACCACCGCGCGTGGACAGTACGCGGAAGGGTGGCAGGGCGGCGAGCATGTGGTCGGCCTGCTGGACGAGGCGGGGTTCGACCCGGAGTCGCGCACCGAGACCTACGCCGCGATCTCGCTCGAGGTGAACACCCGGCGCTGGGCCGGCGTGCCGTTCTTCCTACGCACCGGAAAGCGGCTGGGTCGCAGGGTGACCGAGATCGCGGTCATCTTCAAGCGGGCCCCACATCTGCCGTTCGACCAGACCATGACAGCGGAGCTGGGGCAGAACGCACTGGTCATCCGGGTCCAGCCGGATGAAGGCATCACCACGCGGTTCGGCTCGAAGGTGCCGGGCTCCGGTATGGAGGTGCGCGACGTGAACATGGACTTCAGTTACGGCGAGGCGTTCACCGAGTCCTCCCCCGAGGCCTACGAGCGTCTGATCCTCGACGTGTTGCTCGGGGTGCCCTCACTTTTCCCGGTCAATGCGGAGGTCGAGTTGTCTTGGCGCATCCTGGATCCGGTGCTCGAGCACTGGGCCGCCGACGGTAAACCCGAGCAGTACGAGGCGGGCACCTGGGGGCCGCCGTCGGCTGACGAGATGCTCGCCCGCACCGGGCGGGAATGGCGGCGGCCATGATCGTCGACATGCCTGCCACCACGACCGGTGAGGTCACCAAGCGCCTGGTGCAGTTACGGGAGAGCAATGGCGTGACCACCATGGGCCGAGTGCTCACCTTGGTCGTGTGCACGCTGGACAGCTCCGAGGCCGAGGACGCGATCGACGCCGCGAACGATGCCAGCCGCGAACATCCCTGTCGAGTGGTGGTGCTCGCGCGCTGCGACCGGGACGCCCCGACTCGGCTGGACGCGCAGATCCGCGTGGGCGGCGACGCGGGAGCGGCAGAGGTGATAGTGCTTCGGCTGCGGGGCGAGTTGGTCAACCACGAAAGCAGTGTTGTCATCCCGTTCCTGCTGCCGGATACCCCGGTGGTCGCCTGGTGGCCGCGCGGTGCCCCGGAATTCCCGTCCAAGGACTCGGTGGGGCGCCTGGCGACCCGTCGCATCACCGACGCCACATTCGCCGCCGATCCGCAGGCGACGATCAAGGGGCGACTGGCCTCCTACGCGAGCGGAGATACCGATCTGGCGTGGAGCCGGATCACGTACTGGCGCGCGTTGCTGGCCGCTGCGCTGGACGAACCGCCGTTCGAGCCGGTGGAGTCGGTGCTGGTGTCCGGGCTGCGCAACGAGCCCGCGCTGGACATGTTGGCTGGCTGGCTGGCCGGCCGGCTCGGATGTCCGGTGGTACGCCGCTCGGGTGCGCTACGCGTGGAGGTGCACCGCACGTCGGCCGCGATCGCGATCGAGCGGCCGCAGACCGGCCGCACCGCGACGCTCACCCGAACCGGCGAACCGGACCAGCGGATCGCGCTGGCGCGCAGGGAGACTCGCGACTGCCTCGCCGAGGAACTACGCAGGCTGGATGCCGATGAGATCTACGCGGAGGCACTGGCCGGAATCGAGAAGGTGAGTTATGAGTGACCACACCGATTCGACATTCCCCGGTGATACCGTCGAGGTCCACGCCGACCCCGACGCACTGGTCGCCGCGGCGGCGGTCCGGTTCGTCGCGGTCGTCGTCGCAGCCCAGGCGGAGCGGGGCTCGGCGTCGGTGGTGCTGACCGGCGGCGGCACCGGCATCGGGCTGCTCGAGCGGGTGCGCAAGTCGCCCGGCGACATCGACTGGTCCCGGCTCGATGTGTTCTGGGGCGACGAGCGATTCGTCCCCGCGGGCGATCCGGACCGCAACGATCTGCAATCCCGACAGGCACTGCTCGACCACGTGCCGGTGGACCCGGCGCGGCTGCATCCGGTGGCAGCCTCCGACGGTGAATACCCGGACCCGGTGGAGGCCGCCGCCGAGTACTCGGCGGTCGTGCACGCCTATCTGGCCGAGCACGGCGCGTTCGACCTGCATCTGCTCGGCATGGGCGGCGAGGGACATGTGAACTCGCTGTTCCCGCACACCGATGCGGTGCGCGAGGAGCACGAACTCGTTGTCGCCGTGACGGATTCGCCGAAGCCACCGCCGGTCCGGGTGACGCTGACCCTGCCCGCTATCCGTCGCGCTCGCCATGTGGTGCTGGTGGTGAGCGGCGCGGCCAAGGCCGAGGCCGTCGCCGCCGCCCTCGGCGGTGCGGACCCGGTGGATATTCCGGCGGCGGGCGCCACCGGTATCGATTCCACCACGTGGCTGGTGGACCAGGAGGCGAGGACCGCGTTGCGTTGATCGTGCGGGCCGTCGCCCGCCGCGGCCCGCACCCCACCCCGCACAGCAGGAATCGACAGTTGTCCAAAACTTCGTCCACTACCGGAAGCACGCCGTCGGATAAGGCATCCGACCGGCACAGTTCTACGGGATGATCGTTCGATGACCGATCAGGCAACGGATCTGGACGAGCAGTTCCGTATCGCGATCTCGGCGCTTTCCCCGCGGCCGGAGCGTCCGACGAGTCAGCCGATCGAGCCGGGCAGCACGATTACCGGCGCAACATGCCTGGAGCTGTTCGCCGCGCAGGCGACGAGTCGACATCTCGATCTCGCGGCGCGCCGGCTCGGCAGTTCCCGGCGCGGGTACTACAGCATCGGATCCTCCGGCCACGAGGGCAACGCGGCGCTGGCCGCTGCCCTGCGAACTTCCGATCCCGCCTTGCTGCACTACCGGTCGGGGGCGTTCTTCGCGCATCGCGCCCGGAGCGTGCCCGGCCTCGACCCGATCCGGGACGTGTTGCTGGGGGTGGTCGCCGCGGCGGCGGATCCCATTTCCGGTGGGCGGCACAAGGTATTCGGCAGCGCGGCAGCGAACATCATCCCGCAGACCTCCACCATCGCCTCACACCTCCCGCGTGCGGTGGGGCTGGCATTCGCGATCGATCGCGCGGCGCGGCTGGGTGTACCCGCACCGTGGCCGTCGGATTCGGTGGTGCTGTGCAGCTTCGGCGACGCGTCCGCGAACCACTCCACTGCGACAGGTGCGATCAACACCGCCGTGCACACCGCCCACCAAGGAATTCCGATGCCGATCCTGTTCGTCTGCGAGGACAATGGCATCGGCATCAGCGTGCCGACGCCGCCGGACTGGATCGAACAGGCATACAGCCACCGGCCCGGTTTGGCGTACTTCAGCGCGGACGGATGCGATCCGCGCGACGCGCTGACGACCGCGGCCACCGCCGCCGAGTGGGTCCGGGACCGCCGCGAGCCCGCGTTCCTGCGGCTACAGACCGTCCGCCTGCTGGGCCACGCGGGCTCGGATGTGGAGGCCGCATATCGTCGACCGGCCGACATCGCCGCCGATATGCTGCGCGACCCGGTGCTTGCGACCGCACGGCTACTGGTTACCTCCGGCGCCGCGACACCCGCCGAAGTGGTGGAGCGCTACGACGACCTCGGCCGCCAGGCCGCTGCGACGGCCGAAAAAGTCTGGCGTGCACCGAAACTCAGCTCAACGACGGCGGTGACCGCTCCGATCGCACCACTGCGCCCCGCCCTGGTGCGTGCCGACGTACTGCGGATCGCCGCGCTCTCCGGTAATAGACAGTCGGCCACCGCGGACAACGGGCGGGTAAGGCCACCGGTCACCGCGACCACGCACGATGTGCCCCACCCGGCAACGCCGGGCGATCCGACGACCCTCGCCCAGTCGATCAATCTCACGCTCACCGACCTACTGATCCGCGATCGGGACGTACTCGTCTTCGGCGAGGACGTCGGCCGCAAGGGCGGAGTCTACGGCGTGACGAAAGGCTTACAGAAGCGGTTCGGCGCCCGCCGCGTCTTCGATACGCTTCTGGACGAGCAGAGCGTCCTCGGCACCGCGCTCGGCGCGGGTTTGGCCGGATTCGTGCCGATCCCGGAAATCCAGTACCTCGCCTACCTGCACAACGCCGCGGACCAGGTGCGTGGTGAAGCAGCCACGTTGTCGTTCTTCTCCGATGGCCGTTACCGCAACCCGATGGTGGTCCGGATCGCCGGGTACGCCTACCAGAAGGGCTTCGGCGGCCACTTCCACAACGACAACTCGATCGCCGCACTGCGTGATATCCCCGGCCTGATCCTCGCGTCACCGTCGCGCGCCGACGATGCCGCGGCCATGCTGCGCACCTGCGTGTCCGCGGCCCGGGTGGACGGCAGAGTGTGCCTGTTCCTGGAGCCCATCGCGCTGTATCACACTCGCGATCTGTACCGGCCCGGCGACGGCGGCTGGCTCGCGCCCGCTCGCCCGGCCGAGCACGTCGAGATCGGGCGGGCTCGCGTCTACGGCGACGGCGCCGATCTGACCTTGGTCAGTTTCGCCAATGGCGTGCCGATGTGCCTGCGCGTCGCACACCGACTTGCCGAGCGCGGCATCTACGCGCGCGTACTCGACCTGCGCTGGCTAGCGCCGCTGCCGGTGGATGATCTGCTTCGGCACGCCCGCGCAACCGGTCGTGTCCTCGTCGCGGACGAAACCCGCCGCTCCGGTGGCGTGTCCGAGGCGGTGTGCACGGCCCTGATCGATGCGGGTTTCGCGGGTCGTGTCGCGCGGGTCGCCAGCGAGGACAGTTTTGTCCCGCTCGGCCCGGCCGCCGACACCGTCCTGCTCGCTGAGAGCGTGATCGAAACCGCGGCGGGTGAACTCCTCGCTGACGTCACCCGTGCGCACCGACGGCACGCCGGCGCGCTGGTTTCCCGGGAATTCGATTCGACCGAGGAATAGTGGAATACCGTCATGGTGACGGTGACCAGCAGCGAAAGGACACGGCGATGACCACGATGTCCATGCTCGGAGAGGTACGGCCGGAGCATGATCGCACCGGGGACGGCGATCTGGTGCTCCTGCACTATCTGCGTTCCTTCCGCAAGCCGGTCCTGGAGGTATGGTCGGCGGCCACCGAGCGCAGCCAGCTCGCCCGCTGGTTCGGTACCGTCGTCGGCGGCAACGGCAACCTCACGATCGAGCCGCTCGACGGTCCCATCTCCGGCCCGATCGCCGTGCGCGTCGACCACTGTCAGGCGCCCCACGAATTGGTCGTGCACATCGACGGTTGCCTGCTCGAGGCCAGCATGACCCAGGTCGGCGTAGTCACCACTGTCGAGCTGACCCGCCGTCATCTCTACCCCGCCGACGCGAGCGCCGTCGGCCCGCGCTGGCAATACCTGCTCGACCGCCTCACCGCCTACCTCGACTATCGGCCACTGCCCCGTTGGTCGGATTACCCGAAACTGGCCGCGGAATACCGATAGCCCTCGCTTCAGAAGAAGAACCCGGCGATGCCCCAGCCGGGGCGGGCTTGGGCTTCACGAATCCATGCGATGCAGGATTCGATGGCGGCCAACACCTCGTGGTCGACCGCCTCACGGTCGCACGGCGTGGTCGACTCCCATTGGACCAGGGCTTCGGCGCACTGTTCGGGACTCCATTCGCCGTAGCCGGGCAGGCCTTCGGGCTGAGGCAGCCCGGAGGGCAGGGCGTGGTACATGAAGGTACGAACGCTGATCGCCTTGATGCCGAGTGCGGCGAGCCCGTCGTCGACGTGGTCGAGCCAGCGGCCGCGGAAGGCGGAGAAGTATCGGGTGTCCACAAACCTGCCGTAGAACTGGCAGATCGTTTGATAGGCATAGCCGTATTGGAACCCGTAGGACGGATCGAAAGGGCCGCCATCGATGACGGCGCGCACCGCGTCGCATCGGGTGGGCGCGCCATTCGCGATCTCCTCGGCGAACCAGTCGTCGTCGTGGGCCAGCTGAGCCTTGAAACGGCCACCGATCATTCGCCGGAGCTTGTCGTCCCCAGACCCGATGGCGCCGGAGGTTCTGTCCAGTTCGACGACGTAGACGCTCAGACAATAGCTCATTCACCAGACAGTAACGGTGGCCACCGACAGTGAACAGCACTGAGCCCAAGGGCATTTGAACTCAGAACAGCGCACCGGGGGGATGCGCGTCGAGATCCCGCAGATGCGCGGTGATCAGCTCGTTCACCTCCGCGGCGCGCTCCAACTGCACGAGGTGGCCCGCGTTGGCGATCTCGGCGACCTCGCGGAGGCCGGGGACGTGCTCGCGCATCGTCGCCAGCGGATCGCGGCCGCTGAAGCCCTCCATGTCGGGGTCCCGATCGCCGTACAGGAAGTACGTCGCGACCGTGACCTCTGCGCCGGCGAAGTCGGCGGTCAGCTCCCAGTTACGGTCCAGGCTGCGATACCAGTTCAATCCGCCGGTAAACCCGGTGCGCTCGAAATCTCGCGCCAGAGTGTCCAACTCGTCGATGTTCAGCCAGCGCCACGGCAAGGTGGGCGCCGCGGGAAGGACATCGAGGTATCCGGTGTCCTCGGCGGGGAAGCGCCAGGTGTCCAGGTAGTGATAATCGGCGCTGAGCGCGTAGTACACACGGGCGAGGAACTCGCGTGGGCACGCGCCGAGTTCCGCGTCGGCAATGCCGGGGGTCTGAAAGTAGTTCAGGTGCAGGAAGTGTCGCGCGGCCGCCTTCGACCACAGCTGCGAGGGGGCGCGTGGCGGTCGAGGCGTGAACGGGTTGTTCAGGACGATGAGGCCACGCACCCGTTCCGGCGCCCGCAACGCCAGCTCCCACAGCAGGGCGGCGCCGAAATCCAGGCCGACGAACACGGCTTGTTCAGCTCCGAGATCGTCGAGCAGACCGAGCAGGTCCGCGCACACCGCACGGTTCGTGTAGGCCTCGAGGTCATCGGGGATGTCGGTCTGCCCGTAGCCTCGCAGGTCCGGGGCGATGGCGCGATAGCCCGCGGCGGCGACTGCCGGAAGCTGGCGATGCCAGACGTACCAGGTGTGCGGAAATCCGTGGCAGAAGACCACCGGCGCACCTTCCCCCTGCTCGGTGACGTGCATGCGGATCCCGTTCGTCGTCACGAACCGCTGCGCGAACTCCACTCCGGCCTCCGTAACATAGAACGCGTTCTTGTTTCACGGTAATGTCCAGGATTCGTGAGTGGAATACCCGACAGGCTCGAAGGCAAGCTCGCGGTGGTCACCGGCGCCAGCCGCGGCATCGGCAAAGGAATCGCGCTGGAACTGGGTGCGGCAGGCGCCACGGTGTTCGTCACCGGACGCTCGGTCACGCCCGGTCAGCTGCCGGGCACCGTACACGAAACCGCCGCCGAGATCGCCGCTGCGGGCGGCGTCGGCATCCCGTTCGTCTGCGACCACCGGGACGACGACGCGGTGCAGCGGTTGTTCGAGCTGGTCCGCACCGAACACGGCAGGCTGGACGTGCTGGTCAACAACGTCTACAACTCCCCCGCCGCCGCCCGCAGGCTCGGAAAGCCCTTCTGGGAGGTTCCCCCGACGGCATGGGACGAGACCTTCGACGTGGGCGTTCGATCACATTACGTGGCGACCTTTTTCGCCGCCGGGCTACTGATCGAGTCGGCCGGGCTGATCGTCAACATCTCCTCTCCCGGCGCGCGGAGATACCTACACAACGCGGTCTACGGAGTCGCCAAGACCGCACTCGACCGGCTCACCGCCGACCTGGCGCACGACCTTGCCGAGACCGAAGTGACCGTGGTCTCGCTATGGCCTGGAATAGTGAATACCGAACTGCTGCAATCAGTTCCGGCCGATTCCGATGGGCGGCGTCTGATCACGCTGCCCGGCGAAGGGACATTCGATCTCGCCGAGGCGCAGACGCCACACTTCCCCGGGCGCGCGGTCGTCGCATTGGCCACCGACCCGGGGCGCCGCGCTCGTACCGGATCAGCTTGGCGGGTAGCGGATCTCGCCGATTATTACGGCTTCACCGATATCGACGGACGTGTTCCGCGAGCCGAATGACCGCAGTCAGACCACGGCGAGAAAGCGTTGTTCCGAACGCCACAAGCCTGGCCGAGCGCACCAGACCAGGTGGAGCTGCGCGTACTCGACATTGCGATAGGCGACGCCGGAGTGCGCCGGACAAGTACGCAGGACCGGCTGGCCCGGATCACCGCTCGGAGGGCGGCGGCTACGGCGTGGTCACACCGGTCCGGTGGCAGCGGCCGGCACCGAACGATCGGCATGATGAGGTCGATCGGCGGCGCGGCCGCCACGGTGTGCACGATGCCGCGACCGCGGGGGGCGCGGCGCTGGGTCCTGCCACAGGCCACTACCGGACCCGCTCGGGGGTAGTACCGGGCCTGCCCTGGACCAGTCGTCGGGCCGCTTTCGTCATCGCCGCGATCGCACCGTCCGGTGAGCGTGGTGACCAGTCAGGTCAGGCGAACTTGATCTCCAGTCCGATACCGAGGATGGCGATGAGCCAGATCACCCCGGTGAAGATGGTGATGCGGTCGAGGTTCTTCTCCACGACGGTCGAACCGGACAGGCTGGATTGCACACCGCCGCCGAACAGGCTGGACAGACCTCCACCCTTGGCGCGGTGCAGCAGCACCAGCAGCACCAGCAGCACGCTGGTGATGATCAGGAGGATATCCAGGAACATCCGCATGCCCGACAGTGTATGCGGTCGGCGGAATCCCACCGAATCAGGCACGCACCCGCACGCCGTGCGGCCGCCGCACCCGGTTCGGCTAGCGCCGATCCACCGCGACGAGGTGGGTGGCCTGGTCCTCGTCGCCGGTGGTGAACCGTGCGACCGCCTGCTCGCGAAGCTGGTCCTGGGCGGTGAGCCGAACCTGATGCTGGTGCATGTGTTCGGCCCAGGACCGCACGACGAACGCCTCGACGAAGCGATCGATCACCCCGACGTCACGGTAGAGCCGCCACTCCATCGCGCCGGTGCGCTGCCGAGAACGGCCGACGAACACCATCGCGGCCAGGAACTCCTCGACGTCTTGCTGCGGCACGTCGTAGTTGCGCAGAATCAGCACCGGGCCGTCATCGGGATCGGGTTCGACGACCAACTGCGGTTCCGGCCAAAACGCCGACGGGGTCAGGTCGAGTTCCTCCGGGTCGTGCCGGATCGGTAGCCAGACGGTGCTCAACGCGCAGACCACCAGCAGCGCCGCGGCCCACAGCAGCGCCGACACCGAGCCGAGCGCGTTCGCGACCAGACCCCAGACCAGCGAGCCGATCGCCTGGCCGCCCATGAATACCAGCAGATACACCGAGAGCCCGCGCGCACGTACCCAGGCGGGCAGCAACAGTTGCATGGTCGCGTTCATCGTGGACATCGCGAGCAGCCAAGCCAGCCCGGCGAAGACCAGCAAAACCAGGACCGCCGGCACGTTTCGCAGCACAGCGGTTCCGGCTGTCCCGAGCCCGAACAAAATCGCGGCAGTGGCCAGCCGCTGTGTCGGCGTGAGCAGACTTCGCAGTCGCGACAACGTGGCGGCGCCGAGCACCGCGCCGACCCCGAGCGCACCGAGCATCAGGCCGTAACCGGCGGACGACAGCTCGAGCCGATCCCGAGCGATCACCGGAAGCAGCGCCCACACCGCGCTGGCCGGTGCGATGAACAGGATCGAGCGCAGTAGCACCCGACGGATCGCCGGTGCGGCCCGAATGAACCGGGTGCCCGCCTGCAACGCCGCGAGTGGGCGTTCGGTGGGCAATCTCCGATCGGTCACCGGCCTGCGCCACACGGTGAGTACCGCGACTATCCCGCCGAAGGACACCGCGTTCAGCGCGAACACCAGCGTCGGACCGGCCAGCGACACCAACACGCCGGCCAGCGCGGGGCCGACGGCCCTTCCGATGTTGATGTTCATGCTGCCCAGTGCCGCAGCCGCGGGAATCTGCTCGCGCGGTACCAATTCCGGCTGGATCGCCTGCCACGCGGGCGCGGTCAGCGCCTGCCCGCAGCCCAGCAGGAACAGCAGGGTCAGCAACACCGCGGGGGTGGTGTGCCCGGTCGCGGTCGAGATCACCAGTACCACCGCGAACACCGCCATCGTCGACTGCGCGCCGAGCAGCAGCCTCCGCCGGTCCACCAGGTCGGCGATCACTCCGGAAGGAATGGCCAACAACATCACCGGCAGCGTGATAGCGGTCTGCACGAACGCCACCAGCGCCGCCGCGTTGGGTTCGTCGACCACGATCCACTGTGCCCCGACGGTCTGCATCCAGGTGCCCAGGTTCGACACCAGTTGGGCGACCCACAATGCGCGGTACACCGACGAACGCATCGGCGCCCAGGTGGAGCCTGAGACGGTCGGTGCGGCAGCGTTCACTTGCCGAAGCTTAGCGGTGGACAGGAACAGCTCCGCAGGGGTGGATGGCGGTCGGTGGATACAAGGGCCGTCCGGCGAGTCAGCGGGTTCCCTGGGGGGCGGTGCGGGAGCGGGCGGGACCAGCGGGTTCGATGCAGCGGGACTGGACGTGTTCGTAGGCCATGGTGGTCTGCACGTCCGCGACCTCACGGCGTTCGGTGAGGCGGTCGATGACGAACGCGTACACCCCGTTGACGTCCGGGACCGCGATATGGATGAGGAAGTCGTGGGCGCCCGAGGTGACGAACAGGCCGATGGTCTCGGGCAGCCCCGCCGCCCACTCGCGAAACCCTTCGATGACCGGGCGGGCCGGCGGTCGGATGCGGACCGAGATCAGGGCCTGGACCGGACGCCCGGCAGCTTCGAGGTCGAGGGCGGCGTGGTAGCCGGTGATGACACCGTGCTCGCGAAGCAGTCGCACCCGTTCCAGCGAGGTGGAGGGAGACACTGCGGTCTTGGCGGCGAGGTCCCGGTTGGTCTGCCGTGCATCGTTCTGTAGCTCTCGCAGAAGCGCACGGTCCAGCAAATCAAGTTCCACGAAATCTCCAATTCGCCACATTAAGTTCGGCACATAGTGCAATATCCCAGATGTTTACCTAGCGTACCGCGTCATGATTATTCAGAAGAACGGAACGACAGCCGGTGCTGGGTTGGTACTCGGTGCAGCGTTGCTGTGGGGCACGGTCGGGCCTGCCCAGGTGCTGGCTGACAGCCCGCTGGGAACGGCGGCCCTGGGAGGATGGCGGATGCTCGTCGGAGGCGTGGTGCTGTGGACCGTGACGGCGCGCGACCTGACCCGACTGCGCGCCGTGGCGGCCCGCTCGGCACGGCCGTACGTGCTGATGTGCGCGCTGTCGACCTGCGTATACCAGGCAGCCTTCCTGTACGCCGTGTCACGGACCGGGGCAGCGTTGGCCACCGTGATCGCACTGGGTACCGCCCCGGTCACCACCGGTGTAGCAGCACGGTGGGTCACCGGTGAGCGGGTACGTGCCGCCTGGTTGGTCAGCACAGGCGCCGCTGTCGCTGGTTGCACCCTGCTGATGACCCCGGTCGACGGTCATTCCGCTGATCCCCTCGGCCTGCTGCTCGGAGTGGTCGCCGGCGCCTGCTACGGCCTGTACACCGTCTGCGCCAAGCGACTGGCGGCCGATAACCCGACAATGCATCTACCGACGCTCTCCGCCGTCTCCCTGACCGTCGGCGCCGTGATATTGCTGCCCTGGATGCTCGCCGAGACCGCCGGACTCTCCGACACTCGGACTCTCGGCCTCATAGCCTGGCTGAGCCTGGCGACCACGGTCGCCGCGTATTGGCTGTTCTCCGCCGGCCTGACTCGCATGAGTGCCGCCACAGTCGGCACCCTCGGCCTCGCCGAACCCCTGACTGCCGCGTTACTCGGCGTGCTGGTGCTCGACGAGCACCTATCGCCCACCGACGTCGTCGGCTGCGCCCTGATGGTGGGCGGTCTGACCGCAGTGTCGCTCCCCGTGCACAGGAATCCGCGCGGACTATGCGCATCCCCGAGCGGCATCCAGGTCACCCCTGTCCGCCCGCGCGGGTGACGCGGCGACCAGCAGTGCCACGATGAGCAACGCGGCACCCGCCAAACCCGATGTCGTGAGCCGTTCACCGAGCACGACCACTGCCAGCACTGTTCCGGTCAATGGTTCGAGCAGTGCGAGCACAGCGGCGATCCCGGGGCCGACGTCCGAGAGTCCACGGAAATACAGCGAGTAGGCGATTGCGGTCGGCACCAGCCCCAGTGCCAGGACCAGCACGATGCTGACCGGGGTCGGATCGAACGCGAGCCCGGCCCTGGCAGCGAACGGAGCAAGTAGCAGCGCGCCACCGGTGAACCCGAGACCTGTGGTGGTCATCGCGTCCAGCCCCGGCACCCGTGCCGCGTTGATCACGGTGACCGTCGCGAAGGCCGCCGCAGCCGCCGACGCGAAGCCAACGCCCGCGAGCACACTGCCCGTACTCGGCCCGCCGGACGGAACACCGACGAGCAACGCCAGCCCGCACAGGGCAATGCCGATGGTCACCGCACGGCGTCGGTTCACCGCGCGCCTTCCGGTCACGTGTTCCACGACGGCGACCACCACCGGGGACATGCCGATGGTGATCAGGGTGGCAAGGCTGACCGAGGCAGCCGCGACGGCGCCGAAGTAGCACGCCTGAAAGATCGCCGCGAGCACGGCAACCGCGCCGATTCTGCGCCACGCCAACGAGTTTCGCGGCCACGGCCGCCCGGTCGTGACGAGCAGGGCCACCAGCAACAGCCCGCCGACGGCGAGCCGGCAGGTGGCCACCGACATCGGGGACAGACCGGTGGCCCGGTGCAACAGCGTGCCGAGTAGGCCGCCGGTGCCCCACAGCATTCCGGCGCCGACGAGGTAGACCAGCCCGGAACGGCCGCCCGTGCAGACAGGTGTGGACATGAAAGATCGCTCTCCTGCGACAAAGTAGAGGAACTGGTCGCGGAAGCGAGGTGCACAGCAATGCCCGAAGCGCGCACTCACCTGTCGGTGGCGCGCTGGATACCTACACCTCGCTCAGGAAGCGGGCGGCGGGGTGATCGGAAAGCATCGGTGCACAACACAGATCCTATGACTATCAGGTCATCTCATGAGTTCGGATGTCGCGGACGCGTGCGGCTCGACAAGCCCACCGACGTCCGACTCGCTGTCACAGTGACTTTCGCAACACCTTGCCTGTGCACTCGGCCAAGCCCCGTCGTGGCTACCCGTGTGTCGGTGACGTCGGTAGCATCTCCCCATGGCGGCACTCTTCGCGCGAGTCGGTCCGGTCGCTCTCTGCGCCCTGTGCATGATCGTCGCGTGCTCCTGCGGCGGACCGGACAACAACGTCAGCACGCCGAGCCCGATGGGCCGCACTTTCGTCTCCACCGGTGTCGAGGGCACACCGATCCCCGGCGGCGGGCCGCTGACGATCAGCTTCACCGACGGCCGCATCTCCGCCGACGCGGGCTGCAACAAGCACACCGGGGCGGTCACGCTGGACCACCACACGGTGCACGTTTCGGGTCTGGCCAGCACACTCATGGCCTGCGCTGGCGAGCGCGTTGGCGCCGACGCGTGGCTCGCCGACCTGCTGCACTCCCCGCCCAACTGGCGGCTCGAGGGCGCGAGGCTCACGCTGCGGGGCGACAACCGCACCGTCACCCTGTTCGACAAGAAGGTCGCCCAGCCCGACAAGCCCATCAAGGGAACTTCGTGGCTCGTCATCGCGTTGATCACCGCGGATGCTCAGATCCGCTCGCAGGCGATCGACCATGTGAAACCGGCCCTCACCATCGCCCAGGACGGCAGCGTCTCCGGTGCGACGGGGTGCAACCGCATGACCGGCAGCGCCGACGTATCGGGTTCCGAGATCACCTTCCGTATCGCTACCACCAAGATGCTGTGCTCTTCCGAGGCGATGGAGGTCGAACAGGCGGTGCTGAAAGCATTGGACGGCAAGGTCATCGCCACGGTCGACGCCGATACGTTGACCCTGCGCAACGGGAACGGCAAGGGCCTGACGTTACACGCGCAGTAAGCGTCGGATCCTTCTTTCGGGCGGTCACTCCCGATCGGTGATCCGCTCACCTGACGGAGGTCACCTCCACGACACAGCCCGGCATCACGGCGTGTGATACCGGGCTGTGCGCGTCGTCCCGTGGTCAGGTCAGGGCAAGGGGCCGCCAGCAGCGATCGCGGAGAGGGTGGCGAACTCGTCGCCCTTCAGCGATGCGCCGCCGACCAGGGCGCCGTCGATGTCGGTCTGGGCGACCAACTCTCCGACGTTCTTTGCGGTCACCGAGCCACCGTAGAGGACCCGGACCTCCGCAGCGATCTCCGACGAGGACAGTTGCGCCAACTCCGCGCGAATGGCGCCGCAGACCTCCTGCGCGTCAGCGGGAGTCGCGACCTTGCCGGTGCCGATCGCCCATACCGGTTCATAGGCGATGACGATCTTCGCGATGTCGTCCACCGACAAGCTCTTCAGCGAGCCGCGCAACTGCTCCAAGTTGTACTCGACGTGCGTCTGCGCCTCGCGGACATTCAGGCCCTCGCCGATGCACACGATCGGAATGATCCCGTGCTTCAGCGCCTGCTTGGCCTTGGCCGAGACGGTGACGTCGTCCTCGTTGTGGTACTGACGCCGCTCCGAGTGCCCGACCACGGCGAAGGCGCACCCCAGCTTGGCCAGCATGCCTGCGCTGATCTCACCGGTGTAGGCGCCCGATTCGTGCACCGAGACATCCTGCGCACCGTAGGTGAGCAGCAGCTTGTCTCCCTCGACCAGCGTCTGCACGCTGCGCAGCGCGGTGAACGGCGGGATGACCGCGACGTCGACCTTGTCGAAGTATTTCTCCGGCAGCGCGAACGCGATCTTCTGCACCAGAGCGATGGCCTCGAGGTGATTGAGGTTCATCTTCCAGTTGCCCGCGATGAGCGGTTTGCGTGCCATGCTCAGTCCTCCAACACCGCGATGCCGGGGAGTTGCTTGCCCTCCAGATACTCGAGCGAGGCGCCACCACCGGTGGAGATGTGCGAGAAACCGTCGTCGGGGAGCCCGAGCGCACGCACGGCCGCGGCCGAGTCACCGCCGCCGACGACGCTGAACGCGCCCTTGCCGGTGGCGGTCACGATCGCCTCGGCGATCCCACGGGTGCCCGCCGAGAACTTCTCGAACTCGAAAACACCCATCGGACCGTTCCAGAAAATGGTCTTCGCCTCGGTCAGGAGCACCCCGAAACGGTCTACGGACTGAGGGCCGATATCCAGACCCATCCAGCCGTCCTCGATCTCGTGTGCCGACACCACCTCCGACTCGGCGTCCGCGGCGAACTTGTCGCCGACCACGATGTCGCGCGGCAGGTGGATGACGTCGGCGTACTGCTCGAGCAGGCTCTTGCAGGTGTCCACCATCTCCTCCTGCAGCAACGAGGTACCTACCGAAAGGCCCTGTGCAGCAAGGAAGGTGAAGCACATGCCGCCGCCGATCACCAGGGTGTCGACCTTCGGAGCAAGCGCCTCGATGACGGCGAGTTTGTCGGAGACCTTGGAGCCGCCGAGTACCACCGCATACGGCCGATCCGGGTCCTCGCTCAGCGTGGCCAGCACCTCGATCTCGGCGGCGACCAGCGTGCCCGCGTAGTGCGGCAGCAGGTTCGCCACGTCGTACACCGACGCCTGCTTGCGGTGTACCACGCCGAAGCCGTCGGAGACGAACGCGCCGTCGTCGCCGACCAGATCGACCAGCGCCGCAGCGAGTTTGCCGCGTTCGGTGTCGTCCTTGCTGGTCTCACGCGGGTCGAAGCGGATGTTCTCCAGCAGCAGCACGTCGCCGTCGGTGAGGCCCTCGGACCGCGCGAGTGCGTCCTGACCGACCACGTCACCGGCCAACTGGACATTGCGACCCAGCTCTTCGGCGAGCCTGGCAGCTACCGGTGCCAACGAGAGTTTCGGGTCCGGCTCCCCCTTGGGCCGACCGAGATGGGCGGTCACCACGACCTTGGCGCCCGCCTCGACCAGCGCTTTGATGGTCGGCGCCGAGGCGACGATCCGGCCGGGATCGGTGATCTGTCCATTGTCGTCGAGGGGGACGTTCAGGTCGGAGCGCACGAGTACGCCCCGACCCTCGACACCCTCGCCGAGCAGATCCGCGAGTGTCTTGATGGTCATATGCGTCAGAGCGACTTGCCGACGAGGCCGATGAGGTCGGCGAGACGGTTCGAGTAACCCCACTCGTTGTCGTACCACGAGACGACCTTCACCTGGTCGTCGATGACCTTGGTCAGCGGCGCGTCATAGATCGACGAGTGCGGGTCGGTGACGATATCGCTCGACACGATCGGGTCGACGTTGTACTTCAAGATGCCCTGCAGCGGCCCCTCGGCGGCAGCCTTGAAGGCGGCGTTGATGTCCTCGAGCGAGGCGGACTTCGCCAGGTTCGCGGTCAGATCGGTGACCGAGCCGGTCGGGACCGGCACACGCAACGCGTAGCCGTCCAACTTGCCGTTGAGTTCCGGCAGCACCAGGCCGATGGCCTTGGCCGCCCCGGTGCCGGTCGGCACGATGTTCAGAGCGGCCGCGCGGGCACGACGAAGGTCGCTGTGCGGGCCATCCTGCAGGTTTTGGTCCTGGGTGTAGGCGTGAATGGTGGTCATCAGGCCCTTGACGATGCCGAACTCGTCATTGAGCACCTTGGCCAGCGGACCGAGGCAGTTGGTGGTGCACGAGGCGTTCGAGATGATGTTCTGGCTGCCGTCGTACTTGTCGTCGTTGACGCCCATCACGATGGTGATGTCCTCACCCTTGGCGGGTGCCGAGATGATGACCTTCTTGGCGCCCGCTGCGATGTGCCCCTTGGCCTTCGTCGCGTCGGTGAAGATGCCGGTGGACTCGACGACCACGTCGACGCCCAGGTCACCCCAGGGCAGCGCCCCGGGGCCCTCCTTGATGGCCAGCGCCTTGATCCGCTGCTCGCCGACCACGATGGTGTCGTCGCCGTCCAGCGAGACGTCCTTCGGCAGGCGGCCCAGGATCGAGTCGTACTTGAGCAAGGTCGCGAGGGTCGCGTTGTCGGTGAGGTCGTTGACCGCGACGATCTCGATGTCGGTGGTGCCGAGCGCCTTCTGCGCCTCCACCGCCCGGAAGAAGTTGCGTCCGATACGACCGAAGCCGTTGATGCCTACCCGGACAGTCACGTTATCGCTCCTCAGCTTTCAAGCGGGGTCATTCCGATGCCGTACCCACCCTAGTGCCCTGCTGTTGCCTCGCCGACACGCACCTGGCATTCGGACGAACGGGATGCCAGGTCGCAGCCGTGTGCCGCTCCTGAACGACCGCCGCCCCGACCGATGCCCGCCGGGACATCCGGCTCAGGCTTCGTCGAGCAGGTCGGCCGTGACGGCCGATTCGGTGTCGGGCACGCCGAGTTCCTTGGCTCGCCGGTCGGCCATCGACAGCAGACGCCGAATGCGACCCGCCACAGCGTCTTTCGTCATCGGCGGGTCGGCGAGCTGGCCGAGCTCCTCCAGCGATGCCTGCCGGTGCTGCACCCGGAGTTTTCCCGCCGCGGCGAGATGGTCGGGCACGTCCTCGCTGAGGATCTCGAGCGCGCGTTCCACGCGAGCCGCGGCGGCCACCGCCGCCCGCGCCGAGCGGCGGAGATTGGCGTCGTCGAAGTTCGCCAGCCGGTTCGCCGTCGCGCGAACTTCGCGGCGCAGCCTGCGCTCCTCCCAGACCATCCTGGTGCCGTGCGCCCCCATCCTGGTCAGCAGCGCACCGATGGCCTCACCGTCGCGCACCACCACGCGGTCGGTACCGCGCACCTCGCGGGCCTTGGCGGTGATCGCGAGCCGTCGCGCCGCACCGACCAGCGCCAGCGCCGCCTCCGGCCCGGGGCAGCTGACTTCCAGCGCCGAGGAACGCCCCGGTTCGGTCAGCGAGCCGTGTGCGAGAAACGCTCCGCGCCAGGCGGCTTCGGCATCGGCGATGCTGCCGCCGACCACCTGCGCGGGCAGCCCGCGCACCGGACGACCGCGCACGTCGAGTAGACCGGTCTGTCTGGCCAGCGCCTCACCCTCCTTCGACACGCGCACCACATATCGGGAGGTTTTGCGCAGCCCGCCCGCGCCGAGCACGTGCACATCGGAGCCGTAGCCGTATAGCTCGAAAATCTCCCGGCGCAGCCGGCGCGCGATGGAGCCCATATCCACCTCGGCTTCGACGATCACCCGGCCGCTGACGATGTGCAGGCCGCCCGCAAAACGCAGCAGGGCGGACAGCTCCGCCTTGCGGGAACTCACCTGCGACACCGTGAGCCTGCTCAGCTCGTCTTTCACATCGGCTGTCATCGCCACGAGACGCGCTCCTTTCCACCCAACCCGGAACGCACATCCTGCCCCATGTGCCGTCCCTCGACTCGAAGACCTGCCATTTGCGGCCGGGGTTGCCGGATAACTTGATCCAGTGCGGCAGCAAGCTTTCCGGAATGATGCCGGTCCGTTCCCGCTTCGGCGACAGCGGAGAAAGTTACCCGTGCCCGCAACTGTTCGGCAGCTCTGGCCACGTGTTCTCGCTCGCGCCCCTCCGGCACGGACCCGGAATCGACGAGGACCTCGTCGACCACGAACTCCGGTGCGTGCTGGGACAATACATGGAGATGCCGCTCCGCGGAGAAACCCGCCGTCTCCCCGGGCTCGGCGGCGAGGTTGAGCACGAGGACCTTACGCGCCCTGGTGTACACCAGGGCCTCGCGCAACTCGGGCACGAGCACATGCGGTATCACGCTGGTGAACCAGGACCCAGGGCCCAGCACGACGACGTCGGCGTGCTCGATCGCCGAGGTGGCCGCCGAACTGGCAGGCGGATCCGAGGGGATCAACCGCACCCGCCGCACCTTGCCCGGCGTTGTGGCGATAGCGACTTGGCCGCGAATACACCGACTCACCCGCGGATCTGCTTCCAGCCCAGAAACATCCGCCTCGATATCGAGCGCGATCGGCGACATCGGGAGCACCCTTCCGGTGATCCGCAACATCTTGGCGACCTCATCGAGCGCGGCCACCGGATCGCCGAGCACCTCGGTGAGCCCGGCCAGGATGAGATTGCCGACCGAGTGCCCCGCCAGCGCACCGGTACCGCCGAAACGGTGCTGAACGGTCTGCGTCCACACCCCGTCGGCGTCCGCGGACAGGGCGGCCAGCGCCATGCGAAGATCCCCCGGCGGCAGCACCCCCAATTCGGCGCGTAGTCGCCCGGAGGAGCCCCCGTCGTCGGCGACGGTCACCACCGCGCAGATCTTCCTGGTCAGCCGTCGCAGCGCCGTCAGCGTCGCGTAGAGACCGTGCCCGCCGCCCAGCGCGACGATGCTGGGATCGGCTTCCCAACCGGTCATTCGCGCCCCAGATCTCGGTGCACGACCCGCACCACGTCGACGGACCCCGCCGAGCCACCGGCGACCTCGCCCATCAACTCTCCCAGCGCCTCGGCTATCGCGACGCTTCGATGCTTGCCTCCGGTGCAGCCCACTGCCACCGTCATGTATCGCTTCCCCTCTTGGCGGTAACCGTTCGTCGTCAGATCGACCAGGTGGTGGCAGGTACCCAGATAATCGGTCGCGCCAGGGCGCGACAACACGTACTCGCTGACCACCGCCTCCTGACCTGTATGTTCCCGTAATTCCGGTATCCAATGCGGATTAGGTAGAAAACGCACATCCAACACCATGTCGGCGTCGAGGGGAACCCCGTACTTGAAGCCGAAGGACTGCACGGTGAGTTGCAGCGCGCTGGGGGCGCCGCCGCCGTACGCCTCCTCCAGCTTGCGGTGCAGCTGATGGATGGACAACTCGGTGGTGTCGATGACCAGATCCGCGGCGGTCTTCACCGCCGACAGGCGCACCCGTTCGGCGGCGATGCCTGCGGACAATGTCCCGTCCTCGCTCTCGCTTTGTAACGGATGACGGCGCCGCGCGAACCCGAAGCGTCGGATCAGCACATCATCCGACGCCTCGAGGAACAGAACCCTGGTGCGCACACCCCGCGTCCGCAACTGTTCGGTTACCACCGAGAGATCGCCGGTGAAGAATCGGCTGCGCACATCCATGACCAGAGCCAGCCGACCGATCGGCGGTGTCGCGGAGGCGCCGAGTTCGACCATCCGACCGAACAGTTCGGGCGGCAGATTGTCCGCGACGTACCAGCCGAGGTCCTCGAGCACGCGCGCGGCGGTGCCCCTGCCCGCGCCCGACAACCCGGTCACGATCACCACCTCGACCTGCGGGGGCACTCCGGTGTGGACCTCGGGCGAGTTCGCTCGCCCTCCGCTCGTCGGCGGACCGCCCGCACTACTGTTCGGTTCGATGCGTGTCATGTCCTACCGGATCCGTCTCTCGGTTGCCTTCCGATCATCCCGCACCCGTTTCGGTATCGGGCACAGACACAACGTACGCGAAACCGAAACTTCCGGTGCGCAGTCGAGCGACTATTCCGCATGCAGCGCGGCAAGGACCGCCTTCGCGGTCGCCAGCCCGATGCCGGGTACCTCGGTGATCTGTTCGACCGTGGCTCCCTTCAGCTTGGCCACCGACCCGAAATGGGTGACCAGCGCCGTTCGGCGTGCCGCGCCGAGACCGGGCACCGAGTCCAGCGCCGATGCCGTCATCCGCCGTGAGCGTTTGCTGCGGTGGAAGGTAATGGCGAACCGATGCGCTTCGTCACGGACCCGTTGCAGCAGATACAGCGCCTCGCTATTGCGTGGCATGATGACCGGCTCGCGCTCCGCGGGCACCCATACCTCCTCGAGGCGCTTGGCCAAGCCGATCACCGCGACATCGGTGATGCCGAGTTCGTCGAGTACCTCGGCGGCAGCCGCCACCTGCGGCGCGCCGCCGTCGACCACATACAGGTTGGGCGGATAGGCGAACTTACGCGGACGCCCGGTGCTCGGGTCGATGCCGGGCCGAGAGAGGAGTTCCGGCGTGTCGTCGTCGGTGGCGGACAAGTCGTGCTGCTCGATCAGATCGCGGTCGCGCCGCAACTTGAGAAACCGGCGGCGAGTCACCTCGGCGATGCTCCCGACGTCATCGGAGCGGCCCTCGCCCGCGGCCTCCTTGATCGCATAGTGCCGGTAGTCGGATTTCCGCGGCAGACCGTCCTCGAACACCACCAGTGAGGCGACCACGTCGGTGCCCTGCACGTGGCTGATATCCACACACTCGATGCGCAGCGGGGCACTGTCGAGTTCCAGTGCGTCTTGGATGTCCTGCAACGCTTGCGATCGCGATGTCAGGTCGCCCGCGCGCTTGAGTTTGTGCTGGGCCAGCGCCTCCCGCGCGTTGCGCTGCACGGTCTCGGCGAGAGCTTTCTTGTCGCCGCGCTGCGGCACGCGCAATCGCACCGCCGAGCCGCGCAGATCCGACAGCCATTGCTGCACCTGCTCGACATCGGCGGGCAACTCGGGAACGAGCACCTCGCGCGGCACCACGGCGGCAAGCTGCTCATCGGTCCCCTGTTCGGCCACGGCGACCTGCTCGCCGTAGAACTGGGTGAGAAACTGTTCGACGAGCGCGGCCAGCTCACCGCCGCCCGCTTCCGGCGTGTCGACGGCATCGCCCGACTTGTCGACCACCCAGCCACGCTGACCGCGCACCCGGCCGTCGCGAACGTGGAAGATCTGCACCGCGACCTCCAGCTCGTCGGCGGCGAAGGCGATCACGTCGGCGTCGGTGCCGGTGCCGAGGACCACCGCCTGCTTCTCCAGGGCGCGGCGCAGGGCCTGCACATCGTCACGCAGCCGAGCGGCGGCCTCGAAGTCCAGGTCCTCGGCGGCGTCGTGCATGCGACGCTCCAACTCGCGGACCATGCGGTCGGTGCGGCCGGCGAGGAAGTCGCAGAAGTCATCGACGATGTCGCGGTGCTCCGCGGCGCTCACCCGACCGATGCACGGCGCCGAGCATTTGTCGATGTATCCCAGCAAACACGGGCGGCCGATTTGGCTGTGCCGCTTGAAGACTCCATTGGAGCAGGTCCGGGCGGGGAAGACCCGGAGAAGCAGATCCAGTGTCTCCCGGATCGCCCAGGCGTGCGCGTAGGGGCCGAAGTAACGGACGCCTTTGCGACGCGCGCCACGGTAGACGAAAAGCCGAGGGAACTCCTCGTCCAGGGTGACCGCCAGCACCGGATACGATTTGTCGTCCCGATAGCGGACGTTGAACCGCGGGTCGAACTCTTTGATCCAGTTGTACTCCAACTGCAGTGCCTCCACCTCGGTGGAGACGACTGTCCACTCGACACTCGCTGCTGTGGTCACCATCTGCCGCGTGCGCGGATGCAGACCGGCGACGTCGGCGAAGTATGAGTTCAGCCTGCTGCGCAGGCTCTTGGCCTTGCCGACGTAGATGACCCGCCGATGGGCATCCCGGAACTTGTAGACACCGGGTTCAACGGGAATCGTGCCGGGTGCGGGCCGGTACGTCGCTGGATCTGCCACATAACAAGCCTATCCACCGGGTCCGACAGCCCCCGGACGGCCGGCGGCAACCGTCAGCGTTCGCGGGCGCCGAACCAGACCTTGACTTCCGGGCGACGCGGCAGGTGGACGACGGCCGCCGTCGTGCCGAGCGAGTAGCAGGCGGCGACGACAGCGACAGCGGGCGGGATAGGGGCGGGGCCGCCGATCGCGTACCACCCGACGATGGCCTGCGCGATCGCCAGAATCAGCGTGAGAGCGCGCACACCGCGCGCACCTTCGGCGAATCCGAACCCGAGCAGACCGAGTGCCCAGGCGACGCAGAACTGGGCCGACGCCGCGGCAGCGGCTTTACCGCCGCACGTCACGCCCATGATCATCGGATAGGCGAGCGCGAATCCCGCCAGGCCCCAGATGGCCTCTCGCACATCTCGAATCGCCGCCGGAATCCCCGACTCCACGGTAACGGGCGGATCCTCACCCGAATACGCCACACCCACAGACGTACCTCCGTTCGACCGAAGGGAATCGACACATCGGCGAACACGCCGAGCCGCACGCTAACACGACACCGGCTCGGACCACCGGGAGTTCACAGAACGGCCGATCGCACCGATCGGACCGCTGCGAAGGCGATTACGCGAGGCGGCCGTGCCGGCGCAGGGCGGCCAAGAGAGCATCCGGGCGTTCCGTGGTGGGGAGCGGGTCGACCAGAGCGAATCGGCAGCCGAGTGCCGTCGCGGCGCCGTCGGCCTCGGCACTGTCACCCACCATCAGCGTCGCCTGGGCGGGCACGCCGAGTTCGGCCAAGGCGGCATGGAAGATCGCCGGGTCCGGCTTCATCACGCCGACTTCATACGACAACGTGAATGCCCGAATCGACCTGTCCCAGCCACGCGCGGTGAACGAGGGACGGATGTCGAAGGGGATATTGCTCACGACCGCTACCGGAACATCCTGTGCCGCAAGGAGCTTCAAAACCGCGGCGGTGTCGGGATAGGGCGTCCACTCCATCGGGTCGAGCAGCCGGGCATACAGCCGTTCGGCGTCGGCGACGCACGGCACGCCGGATCTGCGCAGCACCTCGAGTATTGCGGTGCGGTGCAGTACCGGGTCGAGGTCACGATTGTCCCACGCGTATTGCTGCTCGGCGTCGAACTGCACACTCTGCTCGGCCGGCGACGTCATCCGCCGCAGGATCTCGGCCTTCTCGTGCACGTCGAAGGTCTGTCCGTCCGGCCCGGTCAGGTCGGTGTACCAGGATTCGTCGTCCTCCAGCCGAAACAGTGTCCCGGAGAAGTCGAACAAGACCGCGTCGATCGTCACCGCGCCAGCCTACCGACGGACCGCTCCACTTCGCCGTGCCGTCGCGGGTGGGGCGCCCAGCTGCGACAACCTCTGCGGTCAGGGTGATTTCGCAGGTGGTTGGTGAAAGTCGCGCGGCTGTCGGTGGGGCGATAGAGTCCCGGCATGAGTCGCAAGCGAGGAATCTGGGTCGGCGCTGTCGCGGCGTTGGCACTCACCATGGGGATGGCCACGGCCTGTTCGTCCGATGAGCACGAGACGAGCGGAATCTGCGTGCCGGTACCGAACGGCGCGCCGGTGACGGCTGTCTCGCCCGAGCCAGCGGGCAGCACCCGGGATCTGAGCACGAATCCGGAGATCGCGACCGGGTATCGCGCCGGAATGACACCGGTGCGCACGCACACCTTCGCGGTCTCCACGGCGAACCCGGTGTCGACGAAGGCAGCCTGCGAGGTGCTCCGCGATGGCGGCACCGCCGCGGATGCCCTGGTCGCGGCACAGACGGTGCTCGGACTTGTCGAACCGCAGGCATCCGGCATCGGCGGCGGCGCATTCCTGCTCTACTACGACGCGAACACGAAAGCCGTCGAAGCCTACGACGGCCGCGAGGTCGCGCCGGCGGCGGCGACCGAGAACTATCTGCGCTGGGTCGGCGACACGGATCGGATCGAGCCGAAGCCGAACGCACGTGCCAGCGGTCGTTCCATCGGAGTGCCCGGTGCCCTGCGCATGCTGGAGCTGGCGCACCACGACCATGGCAAAACAGCCTGGCGTGACCTGTTCGACCCGGCGATCGGTTTGGCCGATCGCGGCTTCCCGATCAGTCCCCGCCTGGCGGGTCAGATCGCGGAGTCGGCGAAGGAACTCTCCGGTGACGAGGACGCCAAGGCGTACTTCCTCAACCAGGACGGAAGCCCGAAGGCCGCCCACACCATGCTCACCAATCCGGCCATGGCGAAAACGCTCGGCGCCGTCGCCGCCGACGGCGCACAGGCCTTCTATACCGGCGCGATCGCCCGCGACATCGTCGACGCGGCGGGTCGGTCCTCCGGCGGACGCACCCCTGGCCTGATCACTACCAAGGACCTGGCCGGCTACCAGGCCAAAAAGCGCACCGCACTGTGCACCAGTTACCGCGAGCGCGAGATCTGTGGCATGCCCACCCCGTCCTCCGGAGGCATCACCGTCGCCGCCACCCTCGGCATCCTGGAGAACTTCGACCTGGCCGCATTGCGGCCGGACGCCATCGACCGCAACGGCGGAAAGCCGAACGCCCAGGCGGTGCACCTCGTCTCGGAGGCCGAACGACTCGCCTACGCCGACCGCAACAAGTATGTGGCCGACCCGGATTTCATTCCACTGCCGGGGGATTCGGCGCAGACTCTGTTGAACAAGGACTACCTGCGGCAGCGCGCCGGGTTGATCAACCCGAACCGGAGCATGGGCACCGCGCAGCCCGGCGACTTCGGCCCGGTCCCGCTCGGCGTCGGCCCTCAGCCTCCCGAGCACGGCACCAGCCACATCTCGGTGGTCGACAAATATGGCAACGCCGCGTCCATGACCACCACGGTCGAGTCGGCATTCGGTTCGTTCCACCTGGTCGATGGCTTCGTACTGAACAATCAGCTCACCGACTTCAATGCCGACCCGCTCGGCACCGACGGTATGCCGATGGCCAACCGCGTCCAACCAGGCAAACGGCCACGCAGTTCGATGAGTCCCACCCTGGTGTTCGACAAGGCCGCCGACGGCTCCCGTGGCGAACTCACCCACGTCGCTGGCTCCCCTGGTGGTGCGGTGATCATCCAGTTCGTGGTGAAGTCCCTGGTCAACATGTTCGATTGGGGCCTCGACCCACAGCAGGCTGTCTCCGCGGTCGCATTCGGTGCGGGGAACAGCCCGTCCACCGGCGTCGGCGGCGAGCATCCCGCGATCGACGCCACTGACAACGGCGACCATGATCCGCTCGTACTCCGGCTCCGCGAGCTGGGCCATCAGGTCTCGGTCGCACCACAGTCCAGCGGCCTCAGCGCCCTCAAACGCGACAGCGCAGGAGGCTGGATCGGCGGCGCCGACCCCCGGCGCGAGGGTGTGGTCCTCGGCGACACCCACTGACCAGCCGCTCGAGCGGTTTCTACGAGCAGGCCCGGCCGGTCGCCGAATCGAAGGACCCGGAGCACAGCACGGCCATCGGGAGTCCGGTCGGGTGATGGACGCCGACGGCGTGGAGTTTGGTCTCGAAAATCGCGGCCGCCCGGGTCGTGGCCGGTATCTGCTCTTCACCGTCGTGAGCGATCACCGTGTACCGGGTCGCGACCTCGTGTAGGCGCATGCAGCGCAGTCACGATTTCAGGTGCTCGGGGTGGGCGAGGTAGCGGTCGGCCAGGTCGGTGGGGGCGTTCGTCTCGCTATTCGGGTGCGGCGTGAAAATCAGATGCTGAGCAGATGCAGCGGTGTTACCGTCACGCGATTCATTCGATCGACCGAGGAGGACATCATGTACCACGACGAGTTCCAGACTTCCTTTTGAACGAACCAGTAAGCGCCGTAAGGGGTTCCCTCTAGCGAGTCGAGGGTCAAACGCGGTGCCCGCCTGGTCGGCAACGACACCGAACTCATCGAAAAACTCGGAGGCATGGACCCCTGCCCATGTGGCTCCGGCCGCCGGTTTCCGCCGCTGCTGCCGTCCTACCGGACGTCTCGACGACACGATGGGCCACTACTACGTTCGTGACTGACGCTATGAACAGTCATCGTCATGCGAACGGAGTCCCGGTCCCGGATTTCGCTGCCATCGGCGATCAACCCGGGATCGGGATTGCGTGGTCGACCGATGCCGGTTCTCCGCGGCGAGACCGAACCACCGTCCCCCCACTCGCCGGACAGCCTCCGCGATCGGAGTATCGATAGCGCTACCCGCGCCCATCACCGGTGTGCTGAGTACTTCCCGCCGAGTTCGCGCAGCCGGGCCATCGCCCGCGCGGCATGCTCCTTGTCGTTGGAGCGAATCGCCAACATCGGGACATAGTCGTCGTCGACCAATTCCAGTCGCGCCCAAGACTTGCCGTCCGGGAACGACACGCCCCGGATGTAGTCCCAGCCAAAATCATTGTCGCCCAGGATGTTCCGCACGCAGACACCACCGGCCCCCACCCGTACCCTCGGCCTGGTCAGCAGCAACACCGCCGCGGCGCCGAGTAGACCGATCCCGATCATCGCGATCTGGTCGGCGACACGAAAGTTCACGCCCGTCGACCCACTGCGCAGCCAGATACCAGCCGCGCCGAACCCGGCCACGATCAGAACCGCCACCGCCCGGGCCGTCCGTACCGCACGGCGAGGACGCACCTCGAACTCCCATTCCGGCGAATCGCGCCGGGTCGTCGGCGACTCGGCGTTCCTGCGAAAGATGCGGACGACCGGCATCGGCTACGCGGGCTGCCGCAGGGCACGCAAGGTCAGCGCGGCATCCAACGCCGCGGCAGCCGCCTGCTCTCCCTTGTTCTCATGGGAATCGGGCAGCCCGGCCCGATCCAGCGCCTGCCGCTCGTTGTTCGTGGTGAGCACCCCGTTCGCCACAGGCGTGCCCTCGTCCAGCGAGACCCGGGTCAACCCCGCGGTCACGGCATCACACACATACTCGAAGTGCGGTGTGTCACCGCGGACCACCACACCGAGCGCCACCACCGCATCATGCGATTTCGCGAGTTCCTGGGCCACCACCGGCAGCTCCATCGCACCCGCGCACCGAACGACCGTGATCCGGTGCACACCGGCGTCCTTGGCAACCCGCTCCGCGTTCGCGAGCAGGGTGTCGCAAATCTGCGTGTGCCAGCGCGACGCGACGATGCCCAGGGAGAGTTCCTTGGCATCCTCCAGCGCGAATATCGGTACGCCGGTACCGCTCATCGATTGTCCGCCTTTCCGGATCTATTCGTGGTTCAGTGCGCCGTCTCGCCGAGGTCGAGCTCGTCGAGCCCGATCAAGTCGTGGCCCATCCGATCACGCTTGGTACGCAAGTAGCGGAGATTCTCGGCGTTGGCCCGCAGCGGCATCGGCACCCGCTCGGTGATCCGCAGCCCATAGCCATCCAAGCCGACTCGCTTGGCCGGGTTGTTGGTGAGCAGACGCATCGAGCGGATACCGAGATCCACCAGGATCTGAGCGCCGGTGCCGTAGTCGCGGGCATCCGCGGGCAGGCCCAGGTCCAGATTCGCGTCGACCGTGTCACGGCCGGAATCCTGCAGCTGATAAGCCTGCAGCTTGTGCATCAAACCGATGCCGCGCCCTTCGTGACCCCGCATATACAGCACCACGCCGCGGCCCTCGGCCGCGACCATCTCCAGCGCGGCATCCAGCTGCGGACCGCAGTCGCACCGCAGCGACCCGAACACATCTCCGGTGAGGCACTCCGAGTGCACGCGCACCAGCACATCCTCGCCGTCACCGATGTTGCCGCGCACCAGCGCGACATGCTCGACCTCGTCGTAGATGCTCTGATATCCGACCGCCATGAACCCACCATGCGCTGTGGGAATGCGCGCCTCCGCGACCCGCACCACATGCTTCTCATGCTTGCGCCGCCACGCGATCATGTCCGCGATCGAGATCAGCGCCAGCTCGTGCTCGTCGGCGAAGACACGCAGTTCCTCGGTGCGCGCCATGTGGCCCTCGTCCTTCTGGCTGACGATCTCGCAGATCACGCCCGCGGGCCGCAGCCCAGCCATCCTGGCGAGATCGACGGCCGCCTCGGTGTGGCCGGGACGGCGCAGCACGCCGCCATCCTTCGCGCGCAACGGCACCACATGACCTGGCCGGGTGAAATCGTCGGCCTTGGCATCGGCGTCGGCGAGCAGCCGCATGGTGGTCGCCCGATCGGCGCCCGAGATACCGGTCGTCACCCCCTCGCGCGCGTCCACCGAGACGGTGTACGCGGTGCCGTGCTTATCCTGATTCATCGCGTACATCGGCGGAAGGCCGAGGCGATCACAGTCGTCACCGGTGAGCGGCACACAGATATATCCGGAGGTATAGCGGATCATGAACGCGACCAGCTCCGGGGTCGCCTTCTCCGCCGCGAAGATGAGGTCGCCCTCGTTCTCGCGGTCCTCGTCGTCGACGACGACGACCGCCTTACCGGCGGCGATGTCAGCGACTGCGCGCTCGATGCTGTCGAACCTGGTCACGTCTGCTGTGCTCCATCTCGAAATAGGTGCCTCACCACAGTACTGTGTTGAATTTGCAGCGCCTGCGGCGCTGCGTGTTCGCGGCCCCCTTGTGGCTCGCGTCTCAGCGGCCGCGACTCGCGCCTTCGGCGCATGCGCTGCGACCGCTGAGACGCGAGCCGGGCCGCGAACGTACTCGCATGACTTGCACCGGACGGGGTCGGGGGTGCGACCGGTGGGGGTGCGAGTCGAACCAGGTGTGTGGCGGGTGACGCTCGCACCGAGCAGGGGCCGAGCGCGCAGCGGACCGGGCGTTTGTGCGCAGAAGGGCGGCAGGTAGCTGGTGGGGCCGCACGACGGTTGGCGACCGGAGCGCGCGGGTTCGGCGAGGTAGCTCCGTTGTCAGCAGGGGTGGCGCGCGGGGTGGCCCACGCAGGGCGATGGACGGCCGCGCGTTGTAAGGGTGGGTCTTCGTAGTGCATCAGCCGCGTTGTTGGAGACGTTCGACATATTTGGCGATCACGTCTACTTCCAGGTTGACCGTGGTGCCGACGGTGGCGAAGCCGAGGTTGGTCAGCGACAGCGTGGTCGGGATGAGGGAGACCTCGAACCAGTCGCGGCCGCCGTCCTCGAGATCGTCGGAGACGCCGAGCCCCGAGACCGTCAGCGAGATGCCGTCTACGGTGATCGAACCCTTCTCCACGACGTAGCGAGCGATGTTCTCCGGCAACGAGATCCGCACGACGTCCCAGTTCTCCGAGGGGGTTCGCGAGAGTACGGCGCCGGTGCCGTCGACGTGACCCTGCACCAGGTGGCCGCCGAGCCTGCTGTCGAGCGCGGCGGCGCGCTCCAGGTTCACCTTCGAGCCGAGTTCCAGCGCACCGATGCTCGACCGGTTCAGCGTCTCGGCCATCACGTCGACGGTGAACGACTCGCCAGCGACCACCTCGACGACGGTCAGGCACACCCCGTTCACCGCGATCGAATCACCGTGTCCGGCATCGGACGTCACCAGCTTGCCTTTGATCGTCAGCCGGGCAGCATCCGTCAACTGCTCGCTGGCAACGATCTCGCCGAGCTCCTCGACGATGCCTGTGAACATATGCCTCGACTCCTGTCGTCGTTGACTTCCCGATTGCGCAACTGCGCGGGCCCCGGCCGCTATTCCCGCCTATGGCGCCCGCCCACAGCGTAACGACGCGGGTCAGGGCCGACAGCCTCGGTTACAGGAGTGGAGTGGTTCCGGTATCGGAATCCGAACCAGACCATCGGGCAGGCAACGCCGCGCCTGAACGAGCATCGTGCATCGAAGCGGGAAGAAACCCTGCCGAATAACCCGAAATTACCGATGCGGGCAAGCGGCTGTTTTCGTTCGGACGCATATTCGAAACCATTAGCCAGAATTTATCTGAACGCCCAAACCACTTCCCAGCCGATACCCGAGTCGAACACGCTTAAACCACGAACTCGCACACAAATGGAAAAGTAAGCGATATCGTTATGTCGACGATTCCCGCCGTTCAACTTCCCAGAGCAGTTCGATGTCCAGTGGTTCAACCTGGAGACGCAGCGTACGACCAAGAGTTCGACCAGGATGTTCACAACTCGAGGAAGCCGGAAAACCACAGTGGGTCAAATCAACTTCGCCAAGCTCGGGAGCGCGGTGTGACCGCCCTGCTCGATTCGACGCTGGAATTCCGCTGCGGGCAGTACCGCACTGAATTCCATCTGCCGGCATCGATCGATGGCGCCTCGCGTCACATTCTGCTGACTATCGGCACCGAATTCGGTGCCATCACGATGCCCGCCGATCTCGGCGACGGGGTACAGCAATGGCTCGCCGAGTCCGGGATCGACGGTCCGGTCGTGGCGCATCCGCGCGCGCTGCGCTGGACGTTCCTCACCGGCCCCGCCCACTCGGACACCCTCAGCACGGCTGTCTCGGCGGAACTGTTCCGGTTGTACGCGACGGTCGCCGGCACCGGCAGCCAAGTCGTACTGCCGTCGCCGCAGGACGAGCGGACCGGCTACCGCACCTGGATCCGGCCACCCGAGGTCGCTGCGCCGCAGCCGCCGCTGAGTGCCGTGATCGCGGCGACGCGGGAGGTCGGCGCACGGAAAAACCGTACCGGATAAGGCGTTTCAGAGCACCCGCACCGAGGCGGCCTGCCGGCGCAATGCCTGTACGGTGGCGCCGGGATCGGCGGTGTTGTAGACCGCGGAGCCGGCGACGAAGCAGTCGATGCCCGCCTCGGCGGCCGCCTCGATGGTGTCGGTGTTGATGCCGCCGTCGATCTCGACGATCAACCGCAGCTCGCCCGCATCGACGAGGTTGCGCACGACGCGCGCCTTCTCCAACACGTGCGGAATGAACGACTGCCCGCCGAAGCCCGGCTCCACACTCATCACCAGCAGCGTGTCGAACTCGCGCAGGATCTCCAGATAGGGCTCGATCGGGGTGTTGGGCTTCACCGAGAGACCCGCCTTCGCGCCTGCCGCGCGGATGTCCCGAGCGACCGCGATCGGATCGTCGGTCGCCTCTGCGTGAAATGTCACATTGTAGGCACCCGCCTCGGCGTACGGCGGGGCCCAACGGCCCGGATCATCGATCATCAGGTGGCAGTCCAGCGGGATGTCGGTCGCCCCGAGCAGGCTTTCGACCACGGGAAGACCGATCGTGAGATTCGGCACGAAATGCGCGTCCATCACATCGACGTGCAGCCAGTCCGCCCCCGCGACCGCCCGTGTCTCGTCCGCGAGGTGCGCGAAGTCGGCGGACAGGATGGACGGGGCGATCATCGGGACGACCGGACGCGAGAAAGTCGGGGTGGACACAACGCGGCAGTCTAACGGTAGTCAGGGTTGCCCAGCGCGGGAGTGGGTAGCCTGCATAGGGTGATCAATATTTCGGCGGAACAGGGGCTCTACAGCACCCCGGTGGAAATTCGGGTAGCTGCATCGGTGACACAGCTGCCCATCGTGCGTGGGCTCGCCGAAACCCTCGTCCTACTCAGCGATTTCACGCTGGACGAGGTGGCCGACATCCGGCTGGCTGTCGACGAGGTCTGCTCGACCCTGATCGCGGTCGCGGCGCCGGAGACAAGTCTGCACTGCCG
Organism: Nocardia sp. NPDC049190; assembly: GCF_040648115.1. Classification (NCBI taxonomy): domain Bacteria; kingdom Bacillati; phylum Actinomycetota; class Actinomycetes; order Mycobacteriales; family Nocardiaceae; genus Nocardia; species Nocardia sp. NPDC049190. The sequence goes on along the minus strand of NZ_JBEZDE010000004.1, from coordinate 152,591 downwards.
GTTCACCGTCGGTGAGACCGAGCTACTCGTCCGGGTCGACGGGATCGCGGAGAAACCGGGACTGCCCGACCAGCGCAGCTTCGGCTGGCATGTGCTGCGCACCCTCACCGACTCGGTGGACGCCACACAGGATTCGTTCGATGCGACGGTTTCCGGATATCCGACGACGGTCGAGTTCCGTCGGGTCCGGGGGAAAGCGTAGTGGCGGACGAGGAGACCATGTTCGACTCCCAACGAGACGATGACGCCGACACGCTGACCACCGAGGACGGCGACGTCGACACCCCGGCCACCGAGGAGGACGTCGAAGAGAGCGAAACCCTCGAAGCCGCAGCCGCGGTCACCGGGTACGACGATGTCGGACTGCTGTTCGCCCAGCTCGCCGCGAGCGAGCCGGGCACAGCACAACACACCGCACTGCGTGCGGAACTGATCGGCCGCTGCATCCCGCTCGCCGACCACATCGCACGCAAGTTCAGCGGACGCGGCGAGCCGTTCGACGACCTCACTCAAGTGGCCAGGGTCGGCTTGGTGCATGCGGTGGACCGCTTCGACGTCGCGCGCGGCTCGAACTTCCTGTCCTTCGCGGTCCCGACCATCATGGGCGAGGTCCGCCGATACTTCCGCGACAACACCTGGGCGATGCGCGTGCCGCGGCGAGTCAAGGAGACCCACCTTCGCATCGGAGCGGCGATCGACGCTCTCTCCCAAACCCTCGGCCGTTCGCCGACCGCGAAGGAGATCGCCGCGGAGCTGGACGTGGACCCGGACGAGGTCACTCAGGCCGTCATCGCGGGCAATGCCTACCAGCCCAGCTCGATCGACGCGGCCGCGCTCGGCCGCGACACCGAGGCATCCCTGCTGGATACCCTCGGCGAGGAGGAGTCCCAATTCGACCGGGTCGAGGAGTATGTCGCGATTCGTCCGCTGTTGGCCGGGTTGCCCGAGCGGGAACGGCGCATCCTCACCATGCGGTTCTTCGAATCGATGACGCAGACCCAGATCGCACAGCAGATGGGGATCTCGCAGATGCACGTGTCACGCATCCTGGCGAAAACCCTTGCCCGCCTGCGCGAGCAGTCCAGCCGAGAATGACGGCGCTCCGTGCGGCCCGCCGTCTCGCAGGGTGCGCACCTTCGCCACAGCGGTGAGCCACCGGGCGTCGTAGAGCAATTCGCGCAGCTGGTCGGGGGCGACGCGATCCAGGTCGACAAGGACCGCGGCGTAGCCGTCATAGTGCGGCGCGGTGTAGAACGCGGATCGCCAGTAGCCAGCGACGCCGCTTCCCCGGACGGTCACAAGTCAGGACCAGCCCTCCTCCGGCGTGCGCTACCGGGTGGACCCCTTGCCGCCGACCTTCGACGCCGGGCTACGCCACCAGGTCGATTCCTCCACACCCGGGAGTTCGGTCGCCAGCGCCACTACGTCCAGTGAGGTCATCGTCATGCCCTGAGTGTGCGACGGGACCGAACGCCCACACTTGGACGCCGGGAATCCGCCGCGGTCAGCGCGGCTTGCGGAGCGCGGCCAGGAACATCGCGTCGGTGCCGTGCCGGTGCGGCCACAGCTGCGCTCCGGGGCCGTCGCCGACATCGGTGACGCCAGGCAGCAGGTCGCGGGTGTCGATCTGCTCGGCCCCCAGACGACGCACGGCATCCGCGACGATCGACACCGTTTCGGCCAGGTGCGGCGAACAGGTCGAGTACACGACAACCCCGCCCGGACGCAGCAGAGCCCAGGCGGCGGCGAGTAGTTCGCGCTGCAGCACGACCAGATCGCGGACATCGGCCGGGGTGCGCCGCCAGCGCGCCTCCGGCCTGCGGCGCAGCGCGCCCAGACCCGTGCACGGGGCGTCCACCAGGATGCGATCGTAGCCGGGCGACAGCCCACTGGCACGACCGTCTGCGACGTGGACGTCGACCGGGAGGTCGCGCACCGCCTTGCGGACCAGTTCGGCCCGATGCTCGGCGGGCTCGACGGCGTCGACCCGGAAGCCGTCGATCGCGGCGATCGCTCCGAGTAACGCGGCCTTGCCGCCCGGTCCCGCGCAGAGATCCAGCCAGCGGCCGTTGTCCTGGCCGTCGAGCACAGCCCGCGTCAGTGCGAGCGCGACCAGCTGGCTACCTTCGTCCTGCACCGCTGCCATGCCCTCGCGCACCGGCTCGAGCTTGCCGGGATCGCCTCCGTCGAGGTACACCGCGTACGGCGACCACCGACCTTCCGCACCACCGGTCACCAGCGCGAGTTCCTCCGCGGTGATGTCACCGGGCCTGGCCACCAGATGCACGAGCGGTCGGGCGTCGTCGGCGGCGAGCACCGCACGGAGTTCTCCCGCCCGCGCGCCGAGCGCGTCGGCGAACGCCTGCGCGATCCACGCCGGATGTGCGTATTCGAAGGCCGACCGGCCCACCGGGTCCTCGGGTGCGAGCGCATCGACCCATTGCTCGGTGGTTCGCTCGCCCGCTCGACGCAGTACGGCGTTCACGAAACCGGCCTTGCCCGTACCGAATTCGGCACGGGCCAACGCCACCGAGGTATCGACGGCGGCGTGTGCCCCGATCCTGGTGCGCAGCAGCTGGTAGACGCCGAGTCGCAGCACGTCCAGCAGCGGCCCGTCGATCTCCTCGATCGGCCGGCCTGCGCCCGCCGCGATCACGGCGTCGAGCAACCCGAGCGACCGACACGCGCCATAGGCGAGTTCGGTCGCCAAGGCCGCGTCCCGGCCGGACAACCCGCGTTCCCGCAGCAGTGTGGGCAGAACGAGATTGGCATAGGCATCCCGCCCGCGCACCGCGCGCAGCACATCCCTGGCGACCGACCGTGGCAACTCGGCATGCTCGGCACGCGACACCCGACCTGCGCCCCGGGCACCTTGGCGCGCATCGCTTTTCGCGGCGGCAGGACGCGCCTTGCGCTGGTCCGCGGAGCGTTCCGCTCGACTCGCCGTCCCTGGCTGCCTCGTAGATTCGCGCCGTTCGTCATGGTGGCGCCCGCGTCCTTCGCCCTTGCCGCCGCCGGAACGCTGATCGGCCGCGCGGGCCTGCCCGGCACCGGCCGGCGCGCCATTCCGATGCGATGTCGCACGGTTGGGACGTCGGTCGCTCTCGGGCGAATTCCGCTGCTGCGCGCCGGTCGTCGGCGCGCCCTCCGCACGCGCTCGGCGGGTGCGGCCGGACCGATTCGTCTGCGGCGACGTCCGATCAGCTGCGGCGTTACGCCGGTCGTCCCGCCGACCGCCGCGGGCGCTGTCCTCGTCGCGCCGACCGCCGCCCGGGTTCACTCGACCACCGCCCCGAGCCGCAAGCGCGCACCCCGAGCCCAGTCGAGGGCAGCCATCATGCGCTTACCCTGCGGCTGAACCTGATCCAGCCGCACGGCAGTGGTCGCGGTACCGACGAAGACGCCACTCTTGCGGACCTCGATCGCCCGCTCCGGCAACACCTCCTCGACCAGCTCCACCGGGCCGAGTTTCAACCGGGAGCCGTCGACCTCGGTCCAGGCGCCCGGTGCGGGGGTGACCGCGCGGATCCGCCTGCTGATGGCCAGCGCGGGCTGATCCCATCGGACGTGCCCGGCTTCGGCCACGACCTTCTGCGCGTACGAGACGCCGTCGGTGGATTGCGGGACCGCCTGTAGCGTGTCGTCTTCCACACCGTCCAGGGTCGCCTCGAGCAGCCGGGCGCCGCTGTCGGCGAGGCGCGCCAGCAGCGAGCCAGCGGTGTCGATGACGGAAATCTTCTCGGTGACCGTGCCGAACACCGGCCCGGTATCCAATCCGGCTTCGATCTGGAAGGTCGACGCGCCGGTGATCTCGTCGCCCGCGTCGATCGCCGCCTGCACCGGCGCGGCCCCGCGCCAAGCGGGCAGCAGCGAGAAGTGCAGATTGATCCAGCCGAACCGTGGGATGTCGAGCACCGGCTGCGGCAGCAACGCGCCGTAGGCGACAACGGGACAGCAGTCCGGCGCCAATGCGGTCAGCTGCGTGATGAATTCCGGTTCGGACGGACGCCGCGGCGTCAGCACCGGGATACCGTGCTCATCGGCGAGCCGGCCGATCGGCGATCTGGTCACCTTGCGTCCTCGCCCAGCCACCGCGTCCGGCCGGGTGAGCACGGCGACCACCTCGTGGCGCGACGACTCCAGGAAGCGGCGCAGTGACGGCACCGCAGGTTCCGGGGTTCCCGCGAAAACAATGCGCATCAGCGGCCCCGCCCGAACGGAGCGGCGGCCTGACCTGTTCCGCTCATCGACCGCGCCGGGCGCACCGTCAATCCGGCAGCGAACCAGTCGGATTCGCGGATGGTCCGCATCGCTTCCTTGCGCTGGGCCGGGTCGAGTCGATCGATGAACAGCACCCCGTCGAGATGATCGGTCTCGTGCTGCACACACCGCGCGAGCAGCCCCTCGGCCTCGAACCCGATCGGCGTCCCGTCCAGGTCCACGCCGGACGCGCGCACCCGCAGCGCGCGCCGCGTGTCGTACCGCACGCCGGGTATCGACAGGCAACCCTCCGGACCGACCTGTTCCTCGTCGCCGACGACCTCCCAGTGGGGGTTCACCAGGTGTCCGGCGGCGTCGCCGGTGTCGTAGACGAACACGCGCAGCCCGACGCCGATCTGCGGCGCGGCCATCCCGACTCCGCCGTCGTCGTACATGGTCTCGGTCAAGTCGGTCACCAACTGCCGCAGGTCCCGGTCGAACGTGGTGACCTCCGTGGCGCGGGCACGCAGGATGGGATCGCCGAACAGGCGAACGGGCTGAATGGTCACGGCTGGCTCCCGGAAGCGGATGAACACGGTCGACTCATTCTAGTGAGACAACCGAAAATCCAGGATTCGCCGGCCGGAAACTGGTAAAACTCCAATGCGGTCCGGGCGGGGTGCCGAGCCCTCCGCCCGGCCGCCCGAAAACGACCAGGTCAGTGCCCTGTGAGCAGGCTACCTCGCCGATTCACGACACGCCCTTGCCGTTCACGACGGGGTTGCCGACGCCGTGGCGACGACGCCACACCACAAGTCGGAACTCGCTGCCTGCCGCGCCGGCGAGACGGCACTCCCCGGCGCGTCGAACGCGCCTCGAATCGACCCCGACACCGTGCCGGCGTCCCGCGGGAGGCGATCAGATCGCGCGCCTGAAATTCTTCTCGTTCGTCGGCGAAGGTTTACTTCGATGGGATACTTTCTGGCTTGGTCCACTCGGCCTGCGATCGAAGGAGCTCTGTCGATGTGCGACACGATGATTCGCTGAAATCACGGTCGCCGCGCATTGCCGAGCGGCCCGCTCGGTGCGGCGATGGTGGTCGACCTTCGGCAGCTCGAGCAAACCGATGAGGTGCTCAGCTTTTCGAGAACGTGGGGGGTGTGTATTCGTTAACTATTGAACCAGTTCGGTGACCGTAATGCATTCTACGGAACGCTCGATTCCACGCCGCGTGCTTCTTCGCCCCCCTTTCGGACGCACGTGATCTCGGCGCACGGACGTGCAATCCCGATCAACCTCGTCGAGTTCCTGTTTCATTCGCGTCAGGAGTCATGCATTTGAACGCCCCCATCGGATCGTCGGGCGATACCGACGGCCCCCGCATCGCGCTGTACACCCCGGAATACGCGGCGGACCCACATCGCGCGTATCGCGAGATGCGCAGCCGTTACGGCCCTTTCGTGCCGGTGGAGCTGTCACCCGGCGTTCCGGCCACCTTGGTGATCGGGTACCGCGAGGCTGTGCGGATCCTGCACGACCCCGAACATTTCCCAGCCGATCCGCGGGTGTGGCAAGAATCAATCCCCGACAGCTGCCCGGTCAAGCCGATGATGCGGTGGTATCCGGGCGTGGCGCGTAACGCCGGGGCGCTGCACGCTCGATACCGGGTGGCCAACGTGGCGGCGATCGACGGCGTCGATCTGTACGGCCGGCACGCCGCGGTCGAGAAGACGGCCACCCAGCTGATCAACACCTTCTGCGAGGCCGGCGAAGCCGACTTGCTCAGTCAATACGCGTTCCCCCTCGTTTTCGCGGGGTTGAACGAGATGCTGGGTTGTTCACCAGAGTTGGGCCAGCGGGTCGCGGTCGGCATGGCGCACCTCTTCAACGCCATCGACGACAACGCCGATTTGGGTATGAAGATGCTCAGTGAGGCGTTGCTGGAACTGGTCGTTCAGAAACGCGTGGAACCGGGCGACGACATGGTCACCAGGTTCGTGCAGCACCCGAACAACCTCAGCGAGGAGGAGATACTGGTCAACGTCATCAGCATGTACGGCGCCGCGCTGGAACCGCAGCAGAACTTGATCGTCAATACGCTGCTGCTGATTCTCACCGACGACCGATTCGCGGCTGATGTACTGGGTGGCAGTCAGTCGACGCGCGACGCGCTCGACGAGGTCTTGTTCACCGACCCACCGGTGGCGAACTACGCCACCAGCTATCCACGGCAGCCGATCCTGGTCGGCGACACCTGGCTGCCCGCACACCAGCCGGTGGTCATCAGCTTGTCCGCGTGCAACAACGACCCCGCGCTATCGGGTGGCGAATTCCTCGGCAACCGTTCACATTTGGCATGGAGCCTTGGTCCGCACGCGTGTCCGGCCAAGCCGTTGGGATCGCTGATTGCGCAGGAAGCGATCGACCAGTTGCTCGATGCACTGCCGGAGATGCGCCTTGCTGTCCCATCCGAGGAATTGATCTGGCGGCCGGGTCCGTTCCATCGGGCGCTGGCTGCGCTTCCGGTGGTCTTCCCCAAGTCACCGCCATTGAATTTGTTCTGAGAAGAACCGCCGTGTCCGACGATCCGGACACCGACGCCACCCGTAGCGGGCTTGCCACCGAAACGCACGTCAGCGGCAAGCCCACCCGGCGGATTTCGAAGCCTGTGGCGGGACGAGGTCATTCGGTGCGGCCGCTGATGGCTGGACGGCCACCACCATGTTGTCGCGTTTTGTCCGACAAGTGATCGGCGGCGCTACAGGCACAGGATACGACTGAATTCGAGGCCGACGATAGGCAACCAATGGTCGTGTAAGAGCGCATCGTCGACTAGCGTGATGCGCAACCAAACGTTGCATATTTGAGCGGGGCGGCGTATGGAGTACCGCAGCATCGAACGAGAGATCCACGTCGACGCCTCGCCCGAGGTGGCCTTCGAGGTCGTCAGCAGCCCGGCGCACATCTCGGAATGGTCGACCGACGACGCCGGGTTCGAAGCGACTCCCGGCGTGGTAGGTGAGTTCGTCTGGGGCGATCGGGGCCGAGGTCGTCGCGATCACTGTGGTGAACGCAGAGCCGCCGCGATTGTTCTCGTTCCGCAGGTGTTGTCCCGACGGCACAGTCGACGATCCCAACCCACTCGCTACTGGTGACCTTCGATGAAATTCAAACGAGAACAAACACCGGAAGAAGGATAGAAAATGGTCGACATCCTGCACAGAGTCGGAATCAAAACTTCGGCGGCCGAGGTCTACACAGCCTTGACAACTGTCGACGGGCTCGCCGGCTGGTGGACGACGGACACCCGGGGCGACGGCAGCTCTCTCGGTCGCGTGCTCCAATTCCGTTTCGGGGCCGGTGGATTCGACATGAAGGTGGTGGAGCTCACCCCGGACAAGCACGTGCTGTGGAAGGTGGTCGACGGACCTGAAGAATGGATCGGCACGCAGGTGGCCTGGGACCTCGACCAGGTCGACGATTACACCATTGTTCGGTTCAATCACAAGGGTTGGAAAGAGCCGGTGGAATTCATGCACCACTGCAGCACCAAATGGGCGGTCTTTCTGTTGAGTCTGAAGTCGCTGTTCGAAACCGGGAAAGGCGCTCCCGATCCACACGATGTCAAAATCGACAACTGGAACTGAGCGTCGCCTCGATTCGGAGGGGATCCGTAGTCGCTCGCGCCCCCTCGCGCGTTGCTCCGGACCCACCGATCGGGGTCCGCGACGAACTCGGGGTGGTCAAGGGCTGCCGCATAGTGCACCCTCGGCCTGCCGAAACCGGCTGAGTACCGCACAATATCCGGATGGCTGCACGCAAGAACAAAGTTCCACCACTGCCAGTGATCCGTGTCGTGGAGCGGATTCGGACCGCGTTGACGGCGCTGAACCGCAAGCTGTCGCCGCCGCCGCTGGCCTTGTTCGAGATGATCGCCGCCGCCTCTACCGCACAGGCTGTCTGTGCTGCCGCTCAACTCGGCATCGCCGATGCGTTGGCCACGGGTCCGCGTCAGCTCGCGGATCTGGCGGCAGACATCGACGCCGATCCCGACTACCTGCGGCGACTGCTTCGTTGGCTGATCACCCAGGGCATTTTCACCCAGCACCCGGACGGAACCTACGGTCTGACACCGCTCGCCGAGCCCCTCCGCGCGGACGCGCCGGTGTCGATGCGCGATTTCGCCCTGTTCATCGGCTCTCCCCAGCATCGCCAGTATTGGTCATATCTGAGCAGCGCGGTGCGTACCGGGACCGTGGTCATCCCGGAGGGCATGGACGGACTGCCGTTCTTCGATTACGTCCGCAAAGACCGCGAATTCGGCGCCGTCTTCGACGGCGCCATGACGAGTATCTCGGAGTTGATGCTGGAACCGATGCTTGCCGCCGGCGACTTCGGCCGCTTCGGAACGATCGTCGATATCGGCGGCGGACGAGGCCGAATGCTCGCCGAGATTCTCGCCCGCGCACCCGAAACCCGTGGCGTTCTGTTCGATCTGCCCGAAATCGTCGCTGACGTGCAGGCACCGGATCGGTGCACCGTCGTTGCCGGTTCCTTCTTCGATACAGTTCCCGAGGGCGGTGACGCTTATCTCCTCAAACACATCGTGCACGACTGGGTCGACAGTGACGCGGAGAAGATTTTGCGCACCGTGCACCGCGCAATGACCGGATCAGCACAACTTCTGTTGATGGAGGTAGTTCTCCCCGAAGACAATCGGCCGCACCGAGGCAATTTCCTCGATCTGGAGATGATGGTCAGCGCCGGTGGCCGCGAGCGAACCGAACGGGAATTCCGCGAGCTTCTCTCGGCCGCGGGATTCGAGTTGGTCCGCATAATCCCCACCGCGACGCCCGACAGCATCCTGGAAGCACGCAGGGCGGATTGACCGGATACTCGCGAAGTATGCGGTGCCCGCACCCGGATGAGTGGGGGCGCCGCGTGGTCGCGCTCTGCCACCGCCATCGGATCCGTCGTTGCCAAGGCGGTGGACGGTCCGGCATCGCCGGGCGAGCGACCTCTCCCCTTCCCCATCGACAGCGTTTGGAGCTGCTGTGAGTTCGTCGTCTTCCCCTCGCCGTGCCCTGCTGATCGGCGCAGGCATCGGCGGCCTTACCCTCGCGATCGCGCTCGCGCGACGTGGCGTCACCGTCGAGGTCATCGATATCCAGCCCAGCCACGCGATCGCCGGCTGGGGACTCAGCCTCACCGGGCCCAGTCTGCGAGCTCTCGATGCCCTCGCCCTCGCCGACACATGCGTGACCGCGGGCTACGGAATCACGGCGATCAGCAACTGCGACTCGGACGGCGAAGTCCGTCACGTCATCCCGTTGCCGCCACTGCTCGGCCCGAATCGTCCCAGCCAGATCGGGCTCAGCCGCCCAGCCCTGTACGACATCCTGCGTGAGGGTGCGCTGGCGGCCGGCGTCGTGATCGGTTACGACCGCACGATCGACGGGTTGCACGACGACGGAGAAACCGTCCGGGCCACCCTCAGCGACGGCAGTGAGCGCTTCGCCGATCTCGTCATCGGCGCCGACGGGGTCCATTCCCGGGTGCGGTCCTTGCTCGACATCCCCAGCGGTCCGCGCTATATCGGACAGATGGTCTGGCGGGCTCTCATACCTCGCCCGAGCTGGGCGACGTCACTGCACACGTTCGCGGGCACCGAAAGCAACGCCGGGCTCGTCCCGATCGCGGACGACCGAGCATACGTATTCCTCACCGAGAACCGAGCGGACCCTACGCCGATAGCGGAGAACACCCTGGCCGAGAGCATGCGCGAGCTGCTGGCTCCCTTCGGCGGGCGAGTTGCCGAAGTCCGTGAACTCATCACCGATTCGTCGGTCGTCGTGCGGCGTCCGGTGCACGTGGTCATGGTCGAGGGTCCGTGGCACCGCGGCCGCACCGTGATCATCGGTGATGCCGCGCATGCGCCCTCCCCACAGTTGGTCAGTGGCGCCGCTCTGGCCATCGAGGACGGCGTTCTGCTCGCCGAGGAAGTGGCTGCCGCGACCGACATCGAGCAGGCATTGAGTGCTTTCACTCAGCGACGGCTGGAACGCTGCCGACTGGTCGTCGAATCCTCGGTCCGCATCGCCGACCTCGGCCGCACCGGCCGACACGCCGAAGCCGACGAGGTGCAGCAGCGCTGCCACCGAGCGATGGCTGCGCCGGCGTGAGGACAGCCGACCGCGAACAAGGCGACTGCGCGGAGTGTCACGCACTTCGCCGGCCCGGCCGACTCAGGAATGCCCGGCGATGATCACTTCGGGGATTCCGGTGCCCAGTGGCACCGGCCTGCACACCGGAGCCGGGCTGTTCGGATCGAGGACCGTCAGCAGCAACTCCTGCACGAACAGGTCGTAGACCATGTGAAAGTGCCCGGTCAGATCGGACGGGCACAGATCCTGCAGGACGATGTTCTGCGCACCCGGGCCGCGCAGCGCGATGTTGTCGAACGGTTGGATCATCTCGTCGACCCGGCTACCGATCGTGACATAGCGCACACCCGGCACTGTGTCGCCCTCCGCGTTCAGGTCGACGAGGATCGGCGACCCCTCGGCCTGCTGAACCGCGGCGAGCGAGGTCACCTGGGCGAATGCCTGCAACGCGCCGGGGATCGACTCGGCTATCGGCACCAGCCCGTACATGACGCCGCCATAGCTGGGCGAGGCGATGCCTACCCACTGCCCGACCTTGGACGCGCCGCCGAGCTTGTTGGCGTAGTAGCGGGTCACAGTGGCGCCCTGTGAGAATCCCACCAGATCGACCTTGCTCGCACCGGTCGCCGCGAGCACCTGGTCGACGAAAGCGCCGACCTGGTAGGAGCTCAGCACCAGATCTTCGGTGCCGTAGGTCTGCGCACCCGGTTTGCCGCCGTAGTTGAGCGCGAACACACAGAATCCGGCCGCGTTCAGCCGCGGCGCGATGGCCGACCAGTCGGAGTAGGCCGCCGAGTCGGTTCCGTGCGCGAGCACCACCGGGCGGGGATGGCTTGCACTCGGCACGCAGTCGAAGTTGTTGGTGCCCATCGGCGCCGCATTCGGATGGGCCTTGAGGTACTGCGCGGCGAGCAAGTGGTCCTGCTGCGGCGGAGCGGATTGGGTCGGCACCTCCGGCGGGCGGACGCCGAGCGGTTCGGCGGACGCCGCGCCGGGGCCGAGCGCCGCGGCTCCGGCAAGCACGCACGCCAGTACGACGCTACCCAACTGCGCATAACCGAAGCTCCACCAACCCCGCGGCTGTCCCATTCGACCATGATCTACCCGATCGGCGCGAAAAGCTCGCCCTCAGGGGGTGTTTCATATCTCTACTTTTCCGGGGTCTCGTCCTCGGCGAGGATCCGGTAGAGGGACTTGCGGGTCTCGGTGAGCAGTTGAGCCGCCCGCGCGGCCTGCTCCGGAGTACCGGCGGCGGCAACCTGTGCGACCGCGCCCATCAGCTGCCCCACCAGCCCGCGTAGGTCGATCGCCTGTGCGCCGACGTCCTGCTGGACCTCCGCCCACGGATCGCCCAGCTCGTCCCGGTGGGCGGTGACGTACTCGACGCCCGTCTCGGTCAGTTTCGCGGTCTTGCGTCCCGCGACCTTCTCGATCAGCACGAACCCCTCGTCCTCCAGCTGCGCGAGCGCCGGATAGACCGACCCAGGGCTCGGCCGCCAGATGTCGTCGCTGCGCTCGCGGATCTGCTGGATGAGCTCATAGCCGTGCATCGGCCGCTCGGCCAGCAGCAACAGCACGGCGGCACGGACGTCGCCGCGTCGGCCCCGACCACCGCGACCGCGACCACGCCCGAACTGCGGGCCGAAACCAGGCCCGAAGCCCGGCCCGAACTCCGGCCCGAACCCGTGGCGTCCACCGCGGCGGAATCGCCGTTGCGACTCCAATCCCTCCACACCCGGCAGCGGCCTGCGACCATGCCGGCCGAAAGCTCGATGTTCTCTGTGTTCCATGTCGGCCTCCCACGGCTCATGTATTCGATTCATATTATCGACGATATATCGACAATGCATCGAAAGCAACGAGCGTGCGTGCGCCTGGGTTCAACCCGCCAGCGAGTCGATCCAGCGCTCCAGCCGACGCCCTTCGACAACCATGAGTTCGGGGTCGTGGAAGGCATTGGTGAGCAACGAGATCCCCTGATACGACGCGATCAACGCGACCGCGAGCTCGGCGGCGTCGCCGCGATCCATGGCCGCGAATTGCCGCTCGACCCAGTCGATCAACTCACGCATGCCAGCTGCCACTTCTCGGTCCAGCCCGTCGCCGCGCTTACCCAACTCCGCAGCCAACGTCCCGGTGGGGCACCCGGACTGCGCGGCCACCTCCCGCTGATCGACCCAACCACGCACCAGCGCCTTGAGTCGATCCCGCGGCGCGTCGTGCCGCTCCAGCGCATCGATCAGATCCCGCAGACTCCGCGCATGCGCGCCGAGCGCGGCCTGCACCAGCTGATCCTTCGTTTTGAAGTAGTAGTACACGTTGCCCACCGGAACCCCGGCAGACCGGGCGATGTCGGCGATCGTGGTCTTCTCGACGCCCTGTTCGTGAAACACCTGAGCCGCCGCGGCGGCCAACCGCTCCCGCTTGCCCGCCTTCGATGTCACGCCGGCTGAGTTAGTCATACAACTAAATATAGACAGTTCGTCAAACGTCGGCTACGTTTTAGTCAGCCAACTAACTTGGGAGCAATCGTGATCGTAGTAACCGGCGCCACCGGCAATGTCGGACGCAGCCTTGTGCAGACCCTCGCCGAAGCAGGAGAACGGGTAGTCGCGGTGTCCCGCGCGAGCGAGGGCATCGCACTGCCCGACGGCGTGCGCCACCAGCGCGCCGACCTGACCCGACCCGACACCCTCGCCCCCGCGTTCGCCGGAGCCGACGCAGTGTTTCTGCACGACACCGGCGCGAGTGCGCATCTATTGGATCCGCGGACGATCCTCGAACTCGCCAGAAGGGGTGGCGCCCAACGGATCGTGCAGCTGTCATCGCAAGGAGTCGTCACTCGGCCACAGTCGGGTTCACACGGGAATCTGGGACGATCGTTCGAGGACGCGGTGCGGGAGTCGGGCATGGAATGGACGATCCTGCGACCGAGCGGGTTCGCGTCCAACGCGTTCGCCTGGGTCGAGTCGGTGCGTGCCCATCGGACCGTCGCCGCACCGTTCGGCGACATCGGGTTGCCCGTCATCGATCCGTCGGACATCGCCGAGGTTGCCGCCGCAGCCCTACGAGACGACGAGCATTCCGCACAGAGTTACGAATTGACCGGGCCTGCCCTCAGCACGCCACGACAGCGGGCCGCCGCGATCGGCGAGGCACTCGGCGAGCCGATCGAATTCGTCGAGCAGACCGGCACCCAGGCGCGCGCACAGATGCTGCAGTTCATGCCCGAGCCTGTCGTCGAGACCACCCTGGCCATCCTCGGTGTGCCCCACGCCGCCGAGCAGCGGATCAGCCCCGATGTCGAGAAGGTGCTCGGCCGCGAGCCCCGCGCGTTCGCGGAGTGGGCACGACGAAACATCGGCGCCTTCCGATAAGTCCACCGTTCCGTTCCCACGGACTATCGCCGTTCACCCGATGTCGACCGGATCTATCTGGACACGTAGGGGTGCGTCCGAGCGGTGCGTGCTGCGGACGGCTTGGGCGGCGGCGAGGATGCGGGCCAGTGCGGCACCGGAGCCGCGCTGGACACGCAGCAGTATGCGTTCGACTTCGGCGGGGGAATCACCGGAGAACGGTTTGCGCGCACCTTCCGGAAGTGGAACCGGACCGAGGATGTCCACGCCCTCCGGCAGGGTTGCGAAGGATAGCAGTTCGGCGACGGCATCGGACGCGCCATCGATCGCGGCCATCCGGACGGCTGGGGGGAATCCGACCTCGGCGCGGGCGGCGACCTCGGCGCGGGCATGCCCGACGGGGTCCCAGCGCACCAGGGCCTGCACGGTGGGGATCGACGGTTCGGCCATGACGATGACCTGGCCGTGGGCGCGGACCAACGCGGCGGCCGACATCCAGCGCCGTAGCGCGTCCTCGGCGGCGCGCAGGTCGGCGCGGCCGAGCAGCGCCCAACCGTCGAGCAGCAGCGCGACACCGTAGCCACCCGGTGCCACAGGTTCGGCGCCGACAGTGGAAACCACCACCTGCGGGCCTGGTTCCACCACGTCCAGCATCGCGCCACCGCTCGAACCCCGAATCGGCACGCCGGGAAACGCGCGACCGAGCTCCTCGGCGGTGCGGGCAGCGCCGATCACCACCGCGCGCAACGCTCGCGAACCGCAGGCCGCACAGCGGAACGCGGCATCGGTGATGCCGCACCAACGACAACTGGGACTGTGCGCCTCGGCGAGCGATGGGGTGCGCTGCGCGCGACCTTCCGGCAGAGCGAGCGGTCCGTTGCAGTGTCTGCACCGAGCGGGTGTTCGGCATTTCGCGCAGGCCAGCGACGGGATATACCCGCGTCGCGGCACCTGCACCAAGACCGGCGCCCCCTCCTTCAGCGCCGCACGGGCGGCCGCGAACGCCACTGCGGGGATGCGGACGGCGCGGGCGACCGGATCGCGTTCCATCGCGATGTCACTATCCCCAGGCGCACTGATCCGCGGCGCCGCCGTGCGCACGACCGCCCGGTCAGCCACCAGGTCATGTGCCCAACCGGAATCGACCACCGCCTGGATCTCCGCGGTCCGCGCGAAACCGGCCGCGACGAACGCCGCACCGGTCTCATGCGCGCGCAGCATCGCCACCTCCCGCGCGTGCGGATACGGCGCCCGCAGCTCGGCATAGGTGTCGTCCCCGTCGTCCCAGATCGCGATCAACCCGAGATCACCTGCGGGGGCGAACACCGCACTACGCGTTCCGACCACCACCCGGGCGGACCCGCGCAATACCGCGAGCCACCGTCGATACCGCGCGGCAGGCCCCAATCCGGCGGCCAAACCCACCGCCGAATCCCCCAGCAGTCGAACACATTCCACCAACACTCGGTCCAGATCCCGCTGGTCCGGCACCATCAGGATCGCGCTACGCCCGCGCTCGACGACCACCGCCGCCAACTCCGCCAACCGACGCGGCCAGTCCTCCCCCGGCAATGTCTGCCATGCCGCCCGCGGCCCCTTCCCCTCGCCCAGCGCGGCGAGGAATGCGACACCGTGGACATACCGCCCCCAGGCTGCCGGATCGACAACGGAGGTAGAGGTGGGCCGCGCGTTCCCCGCGTCAGCGCCATCGGGCACCCCGGCGGCCGATGCCTCGGGAACGACTTGTGAATCAGCGCTTGTGTCGAATACCACAGATCCGACAACCGATGCCGAGACGGCATCGGCCCCCGCCGGCACATCGGCAGCCGTACCGGATGCGGCCAGTTCGGGATTCGACAACGCGGGCGTCCGCGCGGAAGACCCTGACACCGCGTCGGACATGCTCGTCACAGGCTCCGAATCGGGCCGCGGCGTCGCATCTGGATCATCGAGATCAGGATGGGCAGAAGAGTCCCGCTGCGGAACCGGCGAATTCGCGACCTTCTTCGTACCGCCGGACTCGGTGCGGGCATGTCGGGGTGGGATGGCCAGACGAAGTACGTCGGCACGGGTGCCCGCGTATCGCGTGGCGACCGCGGTAGCCAACGTCAGGATGTCGGGTGTCAAGACCCGCTCGGCCGAGACAACTCGTTCCAGCTTGACCAGCTTGCCGTCGTGATCACTGTGCGCGAGCCGCGCGAGCAGGTAACCGTCGACGAGGCGGCCTGCGAAGCGAACGCGCACCCTGACCCCGGGCTGGGCGAGTTCATCCAGCTCGGGGGGTACCAGATAGTCGAAGTCGCGGTCGAGATGTGCCGGTGACAGCAGTGGGAGCACCCGAGCGATCGGGCGCGCAACGGCCGCGGGGCCCGCGGACGGACGGTCCCCTGGAGTGGCGAGGGCGTCCGCCGCGGGTTCGTTCACTCGGACCCGGTCGGGTTAGAAGCCGATGGCCGCGCGCAGCTTGTCTGCGCGGTCGGTGTGCTCCCAGGGCAGGTCGACGTCGGTGCGACCGAAGTGGCCGTACGCGGCGGTCGGCGCGTAGATCGGCCGTAGCAGGTCCAGGTCGCGGATGATCGCGCCGGGGCGCAGATCGAACACCTCGGTGATCGCCGTGGAGATCCGCGCCGGATCGACCTTCTCGGTACCGAAGGTCTCGACGAACAGACCGACCGGTGCGGCCTTGCCGATCGCGTAGGCCACCTGGACCTCGACACGCTCGGCCAACTCCGCCGCGACCACGTTCTTGGCGACCCAGCGCATGGCGTAGGCCGCGGAGCGGTCCACCTTCGACGGGTCCTTGCCGGAGAACGCACCGCCGCCGTGGCGGGCCATGCCGCCATAGGTGTCCACGATGATCTTGCGGCCGGTCAGACCCGCGTCGCCCATGGGACCACCGAGCACGAACTTTCCGGTCGGGTTGACCAGCAGGCGGACGTTGGAGGTGTCCAGCGAGGGCAATTCCAGGTCGGCCAGGACCGCGTCGACCACCTTCTCCCGAATATCGGGCGCGAGCAGGTTGTCGAGGTCGATGTCGGCGGCGTGCTGGGTGGAGATGACCACCGTATCCAGTCGAACCGGACGATCTCCGTCGTATTCGATGGTGACCTGGGTCTTGCCGTCCGGCCGCAGGTACGGCAGCATCCCGGACTTGCGCACCTCGGTGAGCCGACGCGACAACCGGTGCGCCAACGCGATCGGCAGCGGCATCAACTCGGGGGTGTCGGTAGTGGCGTACCCGAACATCAGGCCCTGGTCGCCGGCACCCTGCCGCTCGATCTCGTCGTCGGAACCCCCGACACGCGCCTCGTGCGAGGTGTCGACACCCTGCGCGATATCCGGCGACTGCGCACCGATCGCAATATTCACACCGCAAGAATTTCCGTCGAAACCCTTTGCGGACGAGTCGTATCCGATTTCCAGGACTTTCTCCCGGACAATGCGTGGAATATCCGCATAAGCCGATGTGGTGACCTCACCTGCGACGTGGACCTGACCGGTCGTCACCAGGGTTTCCACCGCGACCCGGCTGCGCGGATCTTCCGCCAGCAACGCGTCGAGGATGGAATCGCTGATGGCATCACAGATTTTGTCCGGATGACCTTCGGTCACGGACTCACTGGTGAAAAGCCGACTGCCGGACGTGCGCACAGTTCTTCCCTCTCCCTCAACGGGTTACTCGTATCGGGTTGCGACAGTAACGCGATGCCACTACGACGCAACCCTTACATCTCAGACTATTCCAAACCGCCGACGCGGCGGGTCCTCGGCCACACAGCCATCCCAGACAGCCGAACAAATGACGACTCGGCGGATACGGACAAACGGACTGCACCGCCTCCGATCGGCCATCGTGGCCCGGACGCAGGCGACTCAGCGCAACAACGCACCCAGCGCGTCGAGCACCCGACTGGCGAGCAACGCCTTCGAGCCGTGGTCGAGCGCCTGCTCGGTGCCATCCGCGCCGAGCAGCCAGCCGTCGTTCGTGTCCACCTCGAACGCCTTGCCCTCGCCGACCGCGTTGACCACCAGCAGATCGCACCCCTTCCGGGCGAGCTTGGCTCGCGCATAGGTGAGGACGTCGCCGTGCTCGTCACCCGTCTCCGCGGCGAAGCCGACGATCGCGGTCCCGCGCAGCTGACCATCACGCCTGGCCTGCACCAACCCGGCGAGGATGTCGTCGGTCTTGGTCAGCTTGATGACGTCGGGTTCGCCCGCGCCCTTCTTGATCTTGGCGGCGGCGACGTTGGTCGGCCGGAAATCGGCGACGGCCGCGGCCATGATGACCGCGTCGGCATCGACCGCGTGCTTGTCGACAGCGATCTTCAACTGCTCAGCGGTGGTGATGTGCACCAGGTCGACGGCCGCGGGAGCGGCCATCTCGATCGTGTTGCCCGCGATCAACGTCACTTGGGCGCCACGCTGGGCCGCCACTCGGGCGAGCGCGTAGCCCTGCTTACCGGAGCTGCGGTTGCCGAGGAAACGCACCGGATCCAGCGGCTCCCTGGTGCCGCCGGCCGTGATCACGATTCTGCGGCCCTCCAGATCACGCGGGATCGCGTCGGCGCGTTCCATCAGCAGTGCGGCGAGACCGAAGATCTCCTCGGGTTCGGGAAGCCGCCCCGGGCCGGTATCGGTGCCGGTGAGTCTGCCCGCCGCGGGCTCCATGACGATCGCGCCGTGCGCGCGCAGCGTCGCGACATTGGCGACGGTAGCCGGGTGCTCCCACATTTCGGTGTGCATCGCGGGCGCGAACAGGATCGGACATCGGGCCGTCAGCAACGTGGCGGTGAGCAGGTCGTCCGCACGGCCGGACGCCGCGCGCGCCATGAGGTCGGCGGTAGCCGGCGCGATGACCACGAGGTCCGCCTCCTGGCCCAGCCGAACGTGCGGGACTTCGGGCACGTCCGAGAACACGCCGGTGTGCACCGGGTTCCCGGACAGCGCCTCGAAGGTCGCCTTGCCGACGAACTGCAACGCCGACTCGGTGGGGATCACCCGAACCTGATGTCCGGTCTCGGTGAACCGTCGGACCAGTGCGCATGACTTGTAGGCGGCGATCCCTCCGCCGACGCCGACAACGATCCGTGTGGTCACTACGCCTCCGGCTTAGTTGTGGTCACTGCGAACTCGGTTCGCCTCACTCGCCTTCGGAGTGCTCGAGCAAGTCGGAATGGATTTCCCGGAGCGCGACCGACAGCGGCTTCTCCTGCAGACCGGGCTCGACCAGCGGACCGACATACTCCAGAATGCCGTCGCCGAGCTGGTTGTAGTAGTCGTTGATCTGACGGGCCCGCTTGGCCGCGTAGATCACCAGGGCGTACTTGGACGAGGTGCGCTCCAGCAGCTCGTCGATCGGCGGGTTGGTGAGGCCGACCGGCGTGTCATAGGCGGGCGCGGTGGTGGTGTCCGTACTGCTCACTAGGGAGGCTCCTGCTGGTATCGGGATGTCGCACGAGCGAAGGGCCCTCCGGGCTCTGATCGCTCATGCGCAGGTGGGGGTCACGAACTCGAATTTGTGCTAACGAACAACGATACCAACTGCTCGCAGGCACTGGTCACCTCGTCGTTCACGATGACGATGTCGAACTCGTCACAAGCCGCCAATTCGGTCCTCGCTGTCTCCAGCCGCCGCTCGATGGCCTCGGGCGATTCGGTGCCACGCGACCGTAGTCTGGCCACCAGCTCGTCCCAGCTCGGTGGGGCGAGAAACACCAGAATCGCCTCGGGGATCGCCCGGCGCACCGAGCGGGCGCCCTCGAGATCCACCTCGACCAGCACCGGAAGGCCCTCCGCCAAGGCGGCGCGCACCGGACCGGCCGGGGTGCCCGAACGCTGCAGCCCGCCGTGAATGTCCGCCCACTCGAGCAGTTCGTCCGCCGCGATCATCGCGTCGAACTCCGCGCGGGAGACGAACCGGTAGTCGAGGCCGTCGACCTCCCCGGGCCGGGGGGCCCGGGTCGTTGCCGACACGCTGAAGACCAGGTGGGGCAGCCGCTCGCGGACGCAACGGACCACGGTGGACTTGCCCACGGCCGAGGGGCCGACCAGTACAACCAGCCGACCCTTCTGCGTGTGTTCGACCACCCTCGTTGTCAGGCGTCGAAATCGAACCGGGCCAACAGCGCCTTGCGCTGCCGATCGCCCAGTCCGCGCAGCCGCCGGGTGGGGGCGATCTCCAGCTCGCTCATGATTTCCGCTGCCTTGACCTTGCCCACCTTCGGCAGGGCCTCCAGCAGCGCCGACACCTTCATCTTGCCGAGGATCTCGTCGGATTCGGCGTCGGTGAGCACCTGCTTCAGGTTGGTGCCGCCACGCTTCAAGCGCTCCTTGAGCTCCGCCCGAGCGCGGCGAGCGGCAGCCGCCTTCTCCAAAGCAGCGGCGCGCTGCTCGTCAGTCAGCTGGGGAAGGGCCACGGTTCCTCCGTCTCATCGTTCATTGCATCAACTCCTGCCGGTAACCCGGCAGTCTCAGCGACCGTACCCACGACGTCCGCCGATTGCGAACCCACCCCCCAGGTCAGCGCATGATTTCGGATGCCGTAGACGCGCGTGCGGCGCCCCGCGCACCCTGCCTCCGCGACCGCGCCCGCCAGGCCTTCGAACCCGCGAAATACGTCGCCAGCTGCACGTTTTCGGCAAACCGAATGGGTTGCGAGCGGTTTGCGGGACCGTCCAGCACCGCTCCAGCAACCGGCCACCCCCCCTACCAGGAACTTTCTCGAAAATTTCTGCGTGTCGCGAGTTGGTGGCGCGTGTCGGGCGTCGCGGATCGTCGATGCACCCGAAATCGGGGTACCGGACGTAGTACGAATTGCCCTGTACGCCGGTCCCGAGGCGATTCACCCATCCCGGTACACCCCGGAGCCCTGAAATCGGCGCAGAGTGGCGCACAGGCCCCGCTACGGACCCCGCGGGCGCGCGTCGACTGTCCGCGAACACGGACCCGGTCCGATCAATGACCGAGGGTCGGCGCCGCGGCGCCGACCCTCGGTCATTTCTCCAGGAAACCGAACCCGTCCTGGAGTGCTGCCACGCTGGCCCGTAGCGCCGGAACACTCGGTCCTGCCCGCAGCACCTCGCGCGAGACGGTCGGGACCACAGCCCGCAGCATCGACTCGGGGACCAGTGCACGGATCGTTTCCGGACCCCCGCCCTGTGCGCCGACACCGGGCATGAGGATCGGACCGTTGAGCCCGGACAACTCCGGCGCCGCCGTCAGTGTGGCGCCCACCACCACGCCGACCGAACCGAACTCGGCGTCCGCGTTGCGGGCGGCGGCCTCGTCGACCATGGTCTGGGCGACGGTTCGCCCATTCGCCGTAGTTGCGCGCTGTACCTGCGCCCCCTCGGGATTCGAGGTGGCCGCCAGCACGAAGACGCCGCGGTGGTTGACCTCGGCGAGCGCCAAAGCCGGTGCCAGCGCACCGAATCCGAGGTACGGCGAGACCGTGACGGCATCGGAGCCGAGCGGGCCGTCGGCCAGCCACGTGCGAGCGTAGGCGTCCATGGTGGAGCCGATGTCGCCGCGCTTGGCGTCGGCCAGCACCAGGGTCCCCGAGGCGCGCAGCACCTCGATGGTCCGCTCCAGCACGGCCAACCCGCCGGAACCGTAGGCCTCGAAAAACGCGACCTGCGGTTTGATCAGCGCGACCCGGCCGTCGAAGGCCTCCACGCAGATCTCGGCGAACTGCTCGAGCCCCGCCGCATCCTCGGTCAGCCCCCAGGCCCGCAGCAGTTCCGGGTGCGGATCGACACCGACACACACCGGGCCGAACTGTCGCATCGCACGGCGCAACCGCTCGCCGAAGGGCGCCCGCTCGCTCGCCTCCTCCCGCGACTCACCCACGCAGCACCGCGTGCAGCTCCTGCAGCGAACGCACCCCGATACCACCGTTGATGGTGGCCTCGATGCCCTGGACCGCGGCTGCCGCGCCCTGCACGGTGGTGATGCACGGGATGTCCACCCCGACGGCGGCGCTGCGGATCTCGTAACCGTCCACGCGGGGACCGGAGTTGCCGTACGGGGTGTTGAACACCATATCGATCTCCCCGTCGCGGATCTGCTCCACGATGGTCGGCTCGTCAGCGGGCCCTTCCTCCGAGTGCTTGCGCACCTGCTCGCACGGAATTCCGTTGCGACGCAACATCTCCGCCGTGCCCTCGGTAGCGAGAATGCGGAAGCCGAGGTCGTGCAGACGCTTCACCGGGAAGACCATCGCGCGCTTGTCCCGGTTGGCGATGGAGACGAACACGGTGCCCTCGGTGGGCAACGAGCCGTAGGCGGCGGCTTGACTCTTGGCAAAGGCGGTGCCGAAATCGGCGTCGATGCCCATCACCTCGCCGGTGGACTTCATCTCCGGAGACAGCAGCGAATCCACCCCGGAACCGTCGGCGCGACGGAACCGATGGAAGGGCAGCACCGCCTCCTTGACCGCCACCGGGGCGTCCAGCGGGACGTGCCCGCCGTCTCCCTCGCTCGGCAGCATGCCTTCTTTGCGCAGCTCGGCAATGGTCGCGCCGAGCATGATCCGCGCGGCGGCCTTGGCGAGCGGCACCGCCGTCGCCTTGGACACGAACGGAACGGTCCGACTGGCCCGCGGATTCGCCTCCAGCACGTAGAGGACGTCATCCTTGAGCGCGTACTGCACGTTGAGCAGGCCCTTGACACCTATGCCCTTGGCCAGCGCGACCGTGGAACGGCGCACCGCCTCGATATCGCTGCGACCCAGGGTGATGGGCGGCAGCGCACAGGCGGAGTCGCCCGAGTGGATGCCGGCCTCTTCGATGTGCTCCATCACACCGCCGAGATAGACCTCGTCACCGTCGCACAGCGCGTCGACGTCGATCTCGATCGCGTCTTCCAGGAACCGGTCGACCAGCACCGGGTGCTCCGGGCTCAGCTCGGTCGCACGAGAGATGTAGCCCTCCAGGGAGTCCTCGTCGTAGACGATCTCCATGCCGCGTCCGCCGAGCACGTAGGACGGGCGTACCAACACCGGGTAGCCGATCTGCGCGGCGATCTTCTTGGCCTGGGCGAAAGTGGTCGCCGTGCCGTACTTCGGCGCGGGGAGCCCGGCCGCGACCAGCACATCGCCGAACTCGCCGCGGTCCTCGGCCAGGTCGATGGCGGCGGCGCTGGTGCCGACGACCGGGACGCCCGCTTCGGTCAACCGCTGCGCAAGCCCCAGCGGGGTCTGGCCGCCCAGCTGCACGATGACGCCTGCGACCCGGCCCGACTCGCTCTCGGCGTGATAGATCTCGAGCACGTCCTCGAAGGTCAGCGGCTCGAAATAGAGGCGATCGGCGGTGTCGTAGTCGGTGGAGACGGTCTCCGGGTTGCAGTTGACCATCACCGTCTCGTACCCCGCCTGCGACAGCGTTTGCGCCGCGTGCACACACGAGTAATCGAACTCGATGCCCTGGCCGATCCGGTTCGGACCGGAGCCGAGGATGATCACCTTCTCGCGGTCGCGCTGCGGCGCGACCTCGGACTCGGCCGCGGGATCGAGCTCGTAGGCCGAGTAGTGATATGGAGTCTTGGCCTCGAACTCGGCGGCGCAGGTATCGACGGTCTTGAAGACCGGGCGCACACCGAGCCGGTGTCGCAGGGCGCGCACACCGGACTCCCCCGCCAGTTCCGGCCGCAACGCGGCCAATTGACGGTCGGACAGGCCGTAGTGCTTGGCACGGCGCAGCAGCGGCTCGTCCAGCACCGGCGCGTCGATGACCTCGTCGCGCAGATCGACCAGACCAGCCACCTCCGCGACGAACCACGGGTCGATACCCGAGGCCGCGGCGACGTCCTCGATGCTCGCACCCAGGCGCAGCGCCCGCTCGACCTGATAGATCCGACCCTCGGTGGGGGTCCGCAAATCCGCGAGGATGGCCTCGGCGTCGGTCCAGTCGCCGTCGTCCTGGGTCCAGAAGCCGGCGGCCTTGGTCTCCAAGGAGCGCAGTACCTTGCCGAGCGCCTCGGCGAAGTTGCGGCCCAGCGACATCGCCTCGCCGACCGACTTCATGGTCGTGGTCAGCGTGGGGTCCGCGCCCGGGAACTTCTCGAAGGCGAACCGCGGCGCCTTGACCACCACATAGTCCAGCGTCGGCTCGAAGCAGGCCGGCGTTTCCTTGGTGATGTCGTTGACGATCTCGTCCAGCGTGTAGCCGATGGCCAACTTGGCGGCGATCTTGGCGATCGGAAAGCCGGTCGCCTTGGACGCCAACGCGGAGGACCGCGAGACGCGCGGGTTCATCTCGATGACGATCAGCCGGCCGTCTTCCGGGTTCACCGCGAACTGGATGTTGCACCCGCCGGTGTCGACACCCACCTCGCGCAGGATCGCGATGCCGAGATCTCGCAGGTTCTGATACTCGCGGTCAGTGAGCGTCATGGCCGGGGCGACGGTGACCGAGTCACCGGTGTGCACGCCCATCGGGTCCACGTTCTCGATCGAGCAGACCACCACGACATTGTCGCGGCCATCGCGCATCAGCTCGAGTTCGTACTCCTTCCAGCCGAGGATCGACTCCTCGATGAGGACGTTCGCCGTCGGTGAGGCGGCCAGACCACCGCCCGCGATGCGGTTGAGGTCCTCGTCGTTGTAGGCCATGCCCGAACCCAGTCCACCCATGGTGAACGACGGCCGCACCACCACGGGGAAGCCGAGGTCGGCAACCGTCTCACGGACCTCGTCCATGGTGAAGCAGACGCGCGACCGAGCGCTCTCGCCACCCACCTTGGCGACGATGTCCTTGAACTTCTGCCGGTCCTCACCGCGCTGGATGGCCTCGAAGTCGGCGCCGATCAGCTCGACACCGAACTTCGCGAGTACGCCACGCTCGTGCAACGCGACGGCGGTATTCAGCGCGGTCTGCCCGCCGAGGGTGGCGAGAATGGCGTCGGGCCGCTCCTTCTCGATCACCTTCTCGACGAACTCGGGCGTGATCGGTTCCACGTACGTCGCATCGGCGAACTCCGGGTCGGTCATGATGGTCGCCGGGTTGGAATTCACCAGCGACACCCGCAGACCTTCGGCCCGCAGTACCCGGCACGCCTGCGTACCGGAATAGTCGAATTCGCACGCCTGGCCGATCACGATCGGGCCAGAGCCGATCACCAGGATGTGCTCGAGATCCTCGCGGCGAGGCATCAGGCTCCTTCCATGAGACCGGCGAAACGGTCGAACAGATATGCGGCGTCGTGGGGGCCGGCGGCGGCCTCCGGGTGGTACTGCACCGAGAAGGCGCGGCCGTCGACCAGCCGGATGCCCTCCACCGTGCCGTCGTTGGCGCAGATGTGACTCACCTCGGCCGTGCCGAACGGAGTATCGAATCGCTCACCCGCTTCGCCCTCCAGGGCGAAGCCGTGATTCTGCGCGGTGATCGAGATCCGGCCGGTCTCGTGCTCGACGACCGGGATGTTGATGCCGCGGTGGCCGAACTTCATCTTGTAGGTGTCGCGGCCGAGCGCCCGGCCGAGGATCTGGTTACCGAAGCAGATACCGAACAGCGGGAGTCCCTGCTCCAGCACGCCGCGGGTCAGCGCGACCGCGCCGTCGGCGGTGGCCGGGTCGCCGGGGCCGTTGGAGAGGAAGACGCCGTCGGGGTTCAACTCCAGGATCTGGTCCAGCGGTGTATTCGACGACACGACATGCACCCGCATGCCGCGCTGGGCGAACATGCGGGGTGTGTTGGTCTTGATGCCGAGGTCGACCGCGACGACAGTGCACCGGTGCTCGCCGTCCGGCTCGATCGTGTACAGCGTGTCGGTACTCACCTCGCCAGCCAGGTCGGCGCCGAGCATAGAAGCCTGACCATTGACTCTGGCCACCAGCTCGTCGAGGGCGGCGAGGGCGGCGCCGGAGAAGATGCCTGCCTTCATCGAGCCGCGCGTACGCAGGTGGCGCACCAGGGCGCGGGTGTCGATACCCGCGATACCGACGACCTGCTGGCGCTCGAGTTCCTCGGGCAGGGTCGTGGTGGCGCGCCAGTTGGACGCGCGCCGGGCGGGATCGCGCACCGCGTACCCGGCGACCCAGATCTTCGAAGACTCGTCGTCCTCGTCGTTCCACCCGGTGTTGCCGATCTGCGGTGCCGCGGCCACCACGATCTGGCGGTGGTAGGACGGGTCGGTGAGGGTCTCCTGGTACCCGGTCATCGCGGTACAGAACACCGCCTCACCGAGCGTCTGGCCGACCGCGCCGTAGGCCTGACCGCGGAACACCCGGCCATCCTCCAGCACGAGCGCTGCTTCAGCTGTCATCCCTCATCATCTCCCGTTGTCGTCCTGGTCTGATCCGCTGTCGGATCCTGCGTCCATGCCGGGTAGACCGACTTGTCGTCACCTCGGAAACCGGTATCGATGTCGGTTCCGGTGGGCAACTTCCAGCGAATGACCAGCACACCGTTTTCCGTCATCACCTTGCCCGCGTGGCCGCGCTCGGTGCGCACCGCCACGATGGATTCCTGCGGAATCCACAGCGGCGTCGCGCCGTGGCGTTCGAGCAGAATTCCTCGTTCGAATCGCGTGAGTTCCGCTGTGGCCCGAAAACCCAGATCACCCACCGTGATCCGGTCCTGCCAGCTGGGCGCGATAGTGCTGCCGAGATAGAGACCGGTCGTCGGCTCCACCACCTGCGCACCGAGTTCGGCAGGCGCAGCGGGCAGTTCACCGATCCGCGCCGCCTGCCGCGCCGCGCGGTTCTGCCATCCCCGATACATCAGCCACAGGCATCCGAGGAACAGCGCCAGCAAGCCGACCACCCACAGTGTTCTTTCCACTCACGAACCTCCTGTGCTCGATCCGCGACGCTCCCGATGCCCGGCGGTATTCCGCGAGACACCCGCACCCGACGGGGTTCGGTGCGCGGCACCGGCCCGATCGCTCATCCCTGCCTCCGCACGATTACACCTCCGCACGATTCCCCACCACCATGCCCGCACGGGCGGTCACCCGGCCGCGCAGCAGCGTCGCGGTCACCCGGGCCGGGAACGTCATCGCTTCGAAGGGCGTGTTGTTCGAGATGCTGGCGAGTTCGGCCCCGCGCACCGTCCAGGTGGCGGCCGGATCGACCAGCGTGAGATTGGCCGGTTCGCCGACCTCGAGCGGCCTGCCGTGCTCGTCGAGGCCGACGATCTCGGCGGGGCGCTCGCTCATCACGCGCGCGACGCCGCGCCAGTCCAGCAGTCCGGGCTCGACCATGGTCCGCACGATGATCGACAGTGCGGTCTCCAGCCCGAGCATGCCGGGGCGGGCCGCGGCGAACTCGCAGCACTTGTCCTGCTCGGCATGCGGGGCGTGATCGGTGGCGACGCAGTCGATGATCCCCTCGGCCAGTGCCCGCCGCAGCGCGGCGGCGTCGGATGCCTCGCGCAGCGGCGGGTTGACTTTGTTGACCGCGTCGTAGGTCTCCAGCCGGGAGTCGTCCAGCAGCAGGTGGTGCGGGGTGACCTCGGCGGTGATCGAGATGCCCTGAGACTTGGCCCATTTCACCAGCTCCACGGTCCCGGCGGTGGAAGCGTGGCAGATGTGCACCCGCGCGCCCGCGTCCCGGGCCAGCAGCGCGTCGCGGGCCACGATCGACTCCTCGGCCGCGCGCGGCCAGCCCGCCAAGCCGAGCCGGGCGGCGGTAGGGCCCTCGTGCGCGACGGCGCCCTCGGTCAGCCTCGGCTCCTCCGCGTGCTGGGCGATGAGCACGCCGAGCGAGTTCGCGTACTCGAGAGCGCGCCGCATCATGAGCGGGTCGTAGACGCAGTGGCCGTCGTCGGAGAACATGCGTACCGCGCCGACACCCGCGGCCATCGTGCCCATTTCGGCGAGTTGCTCGCCCGCCAGCCCGACGGTGACCGCCCCGACCGGATACACGTCGACCAGGCCGACTTCCTGTCCGCGCCGCCATACGTGGTCGGTGACGACGACCGAGTCGGCGACCGGAGTGGTGTTGGCCATCGCGAATACCGCCGTGTACCCGCCGAGCGCGGCGGCGGCGGAACCCGACTCGATGGTCTCGGTGTCCTCGCGGCCCGGCTCGCGCAGGTGGGTGTGCAGGTCGACGAAGCCGGGCAGCAGAATCTGTCCCGGTGCATCGATGATCTCGGCATCCTCGACGCCCAGATCGGTGCCGATCCGGCGGATCTCACCGTCGGCGACCAGTACGTCGACCGGTTCGCCTTGGCCGTAGAGCAGTACGCCCTTGATCAGCACCGTGGTGTTCACACTCATACAAGGGCCTCCTGTGTCCCGACGAGCAGACGGAACAGGACCGCCATCCGCATGTGCACGCCATTGGTCACCTGTTGCAGCACAGCGGCTTTCGCGGAGTCGGCGACCGAGGACGCGATCTCCATGCCGCGCAGCATCGGGCCGGGGTGCAGCACGACGGCGTGGTCGTCCAACAGGGCCAGCCTGCGCTCGGACAATCCATAGTTGATCGAGTATTCGCGGGCCGACGGGAAGAACCCGCCATTCATCCGCTCCGCTTGCACCCGCAGCATCAGCACCGCGTCGGCGCCGATCAACTCGGCGTCCAGGCTGTGCGAGACACGGGCGGGCCAGGCCTCGACACCGACCGGCAGCAGCGTGCGCGGCGCGACCAGAGCCACCTCGGCACCGAGCGTGGCCAGCAGGAAGACGTTCGACCGGGCGACCCGACTGTGCAGGATGTCACCGACGATGACGACCCGCTTGCCTTCGATGTCACCCAACCGCTGCCGGAGGGTGAGCGCGTCCAGCAGGGCCTGGGTCGGGTGCTCGTGAGTGCCGTCGCCCGCGTTGACAATCGCCGGGCCGCCGGCGCGTCCCGCCGAGACCGCCCACTCGTCCATCCAGCGCGCGATCTGGTGTGCGGCGCCGGAGGCCGGGTGCCGCACGATCAGCGCGTCGGCGCCCGCGGCGTGCAGAGTCAGCGCGGTGTCGCGCAGGGATTCGCCTTTGGAGACCGACGAACTGCTTGCGCTGACGTTGATCACATCCGCGCTCATCCATTTGCCCGCGACCTCGAACGACACCCGGGTGCGGGTGGAGTTCTCGTAGAAGACCGTCATCACGGTGCGTCCGCGCAGCGTAGGCAGCTTGTGCACCTCGCGCCCGAGCAATGCCTGCTCGAACCGCTCGGCCTCATCGAGTAGTTCGGTCGCGGCAGCACGATCCAGGCCGGCGACGGTAAGCAGATGCCTCACGCCCGTACCTCCGTGGCCACCTGGACCACCGCGCCCGGCGACACCATGGGGAGGTGGCACATCACGCCTCCTCCTGGTGCAGGTAGACGCCGTCGCGACCATCGTGCTCGGTGAGCAGCACCGAGACGTCCTCGGACCGGCTCGTCGGCACGTTCTTGCCGACGTAGTCGGCGCGGATCGGCAGTTCGCGATGGCCGCGGTCGATCAGTACCGCGAGCTGCACGGCGCGCGGACGGCCGAGGTCACGTAGACCGTCGAGCGCGGAGCGGACGGTGCGGCCGGAGAACAGGACATCGTCGACCAGGACGACGAGCGCGTCCTCGACGCCGCCTTCAGGGACCGAGGTGCGTTCCAGCGGACGATGCGGGCGGCTACGCAGATCGTCGCGGTAGAGGGTGATGTCGAGCGAGCCGAGCGCCGGGCGTACACCCGAGAACTCCTCGATCTTGTCGGTGAGCCGCGCGGCCAGGGTGGTGCCCCGGGTAGGAATGCCGATCAGCACTACGCGAGGAGCGTCCGGCTCACCCGCGTCCAGCGCGGTCTTCTCGATGATCTGGTGCGCGATGCGCGCGATGGTCCGGCCGACATCCGACGGCGACAACAGCTCCCGCCCCGCCGCTACCCACTCCGGGGTGTGTCGCTGCGAATTCTCGGCAGCGCCGGACTTGGCGGCCCGCTGTTCGGGCACAGCCATGCCGACCTCCTTCCCCGCCTCACCGGACGGTCCGTTAAAGGATGTCTTACGGGCAGCAGCGTAACAGCGAACTTTCCCGTGCGTTACCCAGGCATATCACCCTGTGAGCAGGACCACGACCGCGATATGGGCCGCACCACCCCTCCGTTCACGGCTGGCGCCGACCATCACCTGAGGGCCGCGCACGACGCCGGCCGCAATCAACTAGCACATATGTTCGATCGGCGCTACGCTCGACGACATGTCGACACCACTGCAGGGATCGCTGCTCGACGGATTCGGTGACACCGAACTCGGGTCGCTGCGCCGGATGCGCCGTACCGGGCTCGACCGCGGCGCCTGGGTGGACGTGCTGCCGGGATGGCTCGCCGGCGCGGACGCGCTGTTCGATCGGCTGGTCGACAACGTGCCGTGGCGAGCCGAGCGAAGGCCGATGTACGACCGGGTGGTCGACGTACCCCGGCTCGTGAAGTTCTACGAGGAGCACGAACCGCTGCCCGACCCGGCACTGGCCGCGGCGCGCGCGGCGTTGAGCACCCACTACCACCGCGAGCTCGGCGAACCGTTCCGAACGGCTGGGCTGTGCTACTACCGGAACGAGCGTGACAGCGTCGCGTGGCACGGCGACACCGTCGGCCGGGGCGCGACCGGCGACACCATGGTCGCCATCGTGTCGATCGGGGCGCCGAGAGCGTTGATGCTGCGTCCCCGCGGCGGCGGGGCGAGCCGCAGATTCTTTGTGGGACATGGCGATCTGCTGGTCATGGGCGGTTCATGTCAGCGGACGTGGGAGCACGCCGTACCGAAGACGCGCAGACCCGCCGGCCCGCGCATCAGCATCCAGTTCCGCCCGCGTGGCGTGCGGTAGTTCGTTCCGAACCGGATGTCGTATGCCACCTGGCGCGGTTAGATTGGCAGCATGAGCAATCCCGGGGCGGGAGTCTTGGCCGTGATGCCGCTGCACACGATCAGCGAGGTCTACGGCGAGTCGGGGCTGCGTGACCGACTGTTGTTGGAGATCGATGGGTTGCCCGATCCGGCGCGGCTCGCCGCCGCGCTCGATGTGGCAGCCGATCTGCACCGCGAAGATCGCTACGGACGCGAACCGTATCTCAATCATCTCCTCCGTGTGGCGATTCGGATCATCAGCCACTACGAAATCCGAGACCCGGACGTGGTCGCCGCCGGACTACTGCATGATTCGGTCGAAGACCATGCGACCGAGCTGGCCGCGGGCCGGGACGGTCCCGCCGTCCCCGCCGCGTTGCGAGCGCTCACCGAACGATTCGGCGCGCGAGTCTCCGATCTCGTCGCCGCGGTGACCAACCCCGAACCCGATCCGTCGATCGACCGACAGGTCCAGTACCGCGAACATGTCGCCGCGAACCTGGATCATAACCCGTGGGCGCGGATCATCAAGCTCTCCGACTTCACCGACAACGGTGTCGGCATCCTGTATGCGACCGGTCCGACCATGCACAAACTCGCGGCCAAGTATCGCCCGCTCACCAAGGTCTACCGCGAGTTGGTCACCCGGGCCGACACGCCGTTGGTCGATCATGTCAAACAGCACATTCTCGAACAGCTCGGGCGCGCGGACGAACGTTTCGACGCCATCCTGGCGCGGGAGTGATCACCGGTCGACACGAAGCACGGAATCTGCGCGAGCGATTCGTCGCAGCGCTGTCCGCGATCGCGCTATGACAGCGCCTGGCTGCAGTTCCTCGTCCACCAGGTGATCAACGCTCCGAGCGCCGCGCTCGTGGCGGCGATCACCGCGCGCGAACCACCGATTCGACCAACTCGCGGACACCGGCCAGCAGCCGGTCGGTCTCGTCGGCACGGACCATGCGCGCCACCAGCTCGCCACTGAGCGTTCCGAGCAGCAGCCGACCGACCACCTCGGCATCGAGATCCGGCCGCGCCTCGCGCAGCAGCGCGACGATGTGGTTGTCCCAGAACGCATGGAACTCCGCGGTTCGCGGATGCGGTGGCACCGTGCGATAGGCGACCATCAGCTCGGAATTGTCGACCACCAACCGTGCCATCGCGTCGAAGTACGCGATCAAGCGCGCGGCGGCGGGGGCGCCTGGGCCCAGCGGCGGCGGGCCGCCGGTGATCGAATCCATGAGAGTGAGCGCGCTCTCGGCGACCATTTCATGCAGCAGTCCGGCGCGACTGCCGAAACGGTGGAAAATCGTGCCTTTGCCTACCCCGGCGGCGGCCGCCACCCGCTCCATGGTGATCGCCTCGGCGCCGTGTTCGGCGAGCAATGCCGTGGTCGCCTCCAGGATCGCGCGGCGGTTGCGCGCCGCATCCGCCCGTTCCTTCGGCCTTCCGTCGGTCATCACGCCCGCTTTCATTGACAAGTTGACCAACGGTCCATATCGTTCGGCATGCACCTAAATGGACCATCAGTCAACTTATGGAGTGTGCAATGCAGGCAATCGTAATGACGGACACCGGCGGACCGGATGTGCTGGTCGCGCGGGAGGTCCCGGCCCCGCAAGCGGCCGCGGCCGAGGTGGTGATCCGCACCGAGGCAATCCCCGTGCTGTTCCCGGAGACCAGACTGCGCTCCGGTGAGTTCCCACTCGCCGCACCGCCGCCGCTGGTGTTCGGGTTCCAGGCGGCAGGCGTGGTCACCGAGGTAGGGATCGATATCGATCCCGCGCTGGTCGGACAGCGTGTCGTCGTTAGCACCACGGGCTTCGGCGCCTACGCCGAGTTCGTTGCCGCACCAGCGGAATCCGTGGTGCCCATTCCGGACGGACTGTCCTCGGTGGACGCGGCGGCTGTGCTGATGAACGGGTCGGTGGCGATCCCACTGCTGGAAACCGCCGCGCTCACCGGCGTCGAGACCGTCCTGATCCAAGCGGGGGCAACGGGCGTCGGCAGCGCCTTGACTCAGCTGGCCAAGAATTACGGCGCGGCCCGCGTTGTCGCCACGGCCGGCGGTCCGGGGAAGGTAGCGCAGGCCAGGAAACTGGGCGCCGATGAGGTGATCGACCACAACGACCCGGCCTGGACGGCGAGGCTGAGCGAAGTTCTCGCCGATGCGACCCTCGACGTGGTCTTCGATTCGATCGGCGGCACGACCGCACTCGACCTACTCGACCTGATGACGCCCGCGCGCGGGCGAATGCTGGGATACGGCTGGCTGTCCGGCGTGCCGGCACAGGTGTCGGCGACCGATCTGACCATGCGCGGACTCACCTTCACCGGATGTGCCGGACCCGCGTGGCTCAGCCGAGTCGCCGCGGCGCGCACCGCGGTTCTGGCCCACACGGCCGACGGCGGATTGGTCCCACTGGTCGAGGCGGTGCTGCCGCTGAACCAGGCGAGCGAGGCGCACCGACTGGTGGAGGATCGCGTACCGCTGGGCAAGATCGTGCTGCGGCCGGAGCCCAGTCGACGATAAGACCACACCATCGGACCGAAAGGCGGCGTCTCGGCCCGCTGCGAGGGTGCCGGGTCGGCGGGGTCGTAGGGTGGGTGTAATGCGGACATCGCTGCAATCCCATGTCAGCGCGGCCAACGCTCTCACAGCGCGATGGTGTGCGCAGGTGCGCGCGGATGACTTCGTGGTCTCCGGCGCCGGGGTGTACCCATTGCTGGCGTTGCTCGCGTCGGCGGCGGCGGGCCCGGCGCGAGACGAGTTGGCGGCCGCGATCGGCGTACCCATCCAGACCGGCCAGGACGCGGCGCTGGGGTTGCTGCGAGACCTCGAACGCGCCGAGGCGGTCTCCGCGGCGCTCGGCATCTGGGTACGTCGTGACCTTCCATTACACGAGGAGTGGTCGGATCGTTTGCCCGCCGGAACCATCGCACGGTTGGCCGGGCAGGATGTGCTCGACGCCTGGGCAGCCCGGCATACCGACGGACTCATCGAGCGATTCCCGCTCGAGGTAAATCCCGACGCGTTACTGGTCCTCGCCACCGCCCTTGTCGCGAAGACCCGGTGGCGCGTCCCCTTCGAGGTCGGGACGCTGATGCCGAAAAATGGTCCGTGGCAGGGACATCGCGGCCCAGGGTTGGCGCGGACGAGCAACGATCCGACGAACGCCGCGATTCTGGACGCGCCACAGCCCGTCACCCGCGTCGTCGTCGAAGGCGTCGCCGACCTCGATGTACACCTGCTGATCGGCGCGGGCACGCCGGACGCCGTACTCGACACGGGGCTGGCGGCCTTGGCCGATGCGGTGCCGATCCGCACCGATCTGCCGGTCGGCACCGAAGCACCCGGACTGACCGTGCGTACGGAGTCGATCATGTCGAATTCCGACCAGCTACGAATCCAGGTGCCGCCCTTCGAGATTCGATCCACGCATGACCTGTTGGCCGGAGCCGGATTGTTCGGGCTGGCCACCGCGAGCGACTGCACCCATGGTCATTTTCCGGCCATCTCCCCCCTGCCGCTGTGTGTCGGCCAAGGAGTTCAAGAGGTCCTCGCCCGGTTCACCCACGAAGGCTTCGAGGCCGCCGCGATGACCACGTTCACCCTGCGGGCGGCCAGCGCCCCACTGCGACGGCATCGCGCGACCGTCGTGTCCGCGATATTCGACCGGCCATTCGGTTTTCTCGCGGTGCATCGACCGACCGGCATGGCGGTTGTCACGGGATGGGTTGCCACACCGCCTGATTCAGCATTCGGTACCGCTGGCTCGAGATAGTCACGCACGGTCCGAAGCAGCCGACACAGCTGGGCACGCGAGGCGAGTGGCCGAGTCAGGGACGTCGAGCGAAATCCGGCGCGTGCTCCGGCAGCGCGCCGCGAGCGACGAGAAACGCTGGGACATCGCGCAATACGGGGATCCGACGCAAGACGCGGACCGCCAGCGGTGCCCGCGGGGCGGTCGCGATGTCGATTCGTCCATCGAGCGCCGGGGCGATCGCCACGGCGTGCAGGAAGCGCTGCATGCCCTGCGTCACGACAGTGGGAAAGGTCCTGCGCCGCTGCACCTTCGCCAGATCCCTGGTACCGACCGCGCCGGACAGCAGCGGCGCGGCCAGAACTCGGGCCGCCGCCACGGCGTCCTGCACGGCCAGGTTGATGCCGACACCACCGACCGGAGACATGGCGTGGGCCGCGTCGCCGAGGCAAAGCAGGCCGTTGGTGTACCACCTGGTCAGGCGGTCGAGCTTCACCTCCAGCAGCTTCACCTCGTCCCAGCTGGTCAGCGCGTCGACGCGGTCCCCGAGCCAGGGCGCGGCGTCGACCATGACACGCATGATGTCCTGGACCGGTCCGCTCCGGGCCGCCTTGTCGGCGCCCTTGGCGATCAGCGTCGCGCATTGCCAGTAGTCGCCGCGGTCGAGTAGGACTGCCGCACGATGGGCGGTGACGAGCGGCAGCGCACCCGCCGGGTCGATGTCGGTGCGTGGCAGACGGAACCACCACACGTCCATCGGTGTGAGCCACTTCCGGGTCGGCAGTCCCGCCGCCGATCGCAGCACTGAACCGCGTCCGTCGCAGGCCACCGTGAGCTCGGTCTCGATCGTGCCGGTGGCGCCGTCGGCGGTCCGGTAGCCGACGCCGGCCACCTTGCCGTCGATCCAGATCAAGTCAGTGGCCTCGGTGGACATCCGCAGCCGGAAGGTGGGCTCCGATTCCGCGGCGCGCGCGAGCAGATCCAAGAGATCCCACTGCGGCACCATGGCGATGTATTTGTGCTTGCCCGGCAGGTTTCGGAGGCTGACCAACGTCTGCACCCCTGCCGCGGTCGGCAACTGCACTTGATCCAGTTTGCGCGCAGGCAGCTTCGCGAACTCGGCCCCGAGACCGAGTTCGTCGAGGAGGTCGAGGGTGGTGGGATGCACGGTGTCCCCGCGAAAGTCGCGCAAGAAGTCTTTGTGTTTCTCCAGCACGGTGACATCGACGCCAGCGCGAGCCAGCAGCAGTCCGAGA
Organism: Nocardia sp. NPDC049190; assembly: GCF_040648115.1. NCBI lineage: Bacteria > Bacillati > Actinomycetota > Actinomycetes > Mycobacteriales > Nocardiaceae > Nocardia > Nocardia sp. NPDC049190. Next base: position 117,093 of record NZ_JBEZDE010000004.1, on the reverse strand, counting down.
ATCATGCCGGCAGGACCGCCACCGACCACAAGGCATGTCGTGCGTTCCATCGACTGTCCCTCCCTCGGTCGCCGCATCGCCGCAAGGTGTCGCCTGTTTGCGCGAATACTAGTGCGGGGCGCGCCGCGCCGGACCTGGATCGAGAACCGCGGTCCGGACCCGCGGGATACTCAGCCGTTTTCCCGGTGCAGGAGGAAGAAGTACGGCTGGGTAATCCCGCGCATATCCATCACCCCCAGCACGGTGTGCTCGTCCGCACGACGAAAGTGATCGATGATCGGCAGGTGGTCGTACACCATCGCGGTACTGGTGACGCCGCGGTATTCGACGTGACGCAGTCGCGCTGCGGGTCGGTGGGCGCGCAGCGCGGGGCGGACGTAGGCCAGCAACCTGCGCGCGACGCGCACTCCGGACAGCGGCACCCGCCCGGCCAGGGTGAGCGGAACGCGACGCGGATCGACCGCGAACACGGTGCCGCCCGCGGTGAACAGCAGCGGATGCACGCTGTCGGGACCGTCGAACTGTTTGCCGTACCACCCCGAGGCCACCAGAACGCCGTCGAACGGGTGCCCGGTGTGTAGTTCGTCACCACGCCATCGCCCCGTCGTGATCTCGTCGATCCGTACCGCAGGCAGACGATCGAACAGCGCCCACGCCTCCTCCGCCGTGCGGACATCCATCGGAGTCTGCTCGTTCGCGGCCATGGCTCCCACTTCCTCCCGATAGCAACGTTGCGATAGTAATCCCATCTGTCTCTCAATCTGGCAGCCCATGCGACCGTCGGTGACCCGGGTCCATCGGACAGCGGAACACCGGCGACCGGACGCGACGCTTGCGGTCGGTCGAAGAGGCGAACGCCCAGCCCCAACAATCAAGGGGTGGATGGCATTGCTGCCAGAATGGCAGCGTGCCCGAACCCGTCGACTCCCTCGAACGGAAACTGTCCTCGCCTGCCACGACGCCGTCGTGCTCGCGGCGACGGCTCAGTGTCCTCGACTGGGTCCGACTCGCATTGTTGCTGGCCGGACTGCTGTGCGTACTCACCGGCTTGCTGCCGCGTGCCGAAGCCGCCGCGAACATGCGCCGCATCGGCCCGCTGCTGCTATTCCTCGGCAGTGTGATCGTGTTGGCGGAGCTCACCAGGCAGGCCAAGGTGTTCGACGTCATCGCCCATCGTCTGGCGATCCTCGGCCGCGGTTACTACCCGGCGCTGTTCTTCTTGTGTGTGCTGTTCGCCTCGGCCACCACGATCCTGCTGAACCTCGACACCACGGCCGTGTTGATCACGCCCGTCATGCTGGCACTCGCCGCGCCCGCCCGAATTCCACCACTGCCGCTGGCCATGACCACGCTATGGCTGGCGAACACCGCGAGCCTGCTGCTGCCCGTGTCCAACCTCACCAATCTGCTCGCCGCCGACCGGGTGGCACTGACCGCGACCGGGTTCGCCGCGAGGATGTGGGCGCCACAGCTGGTTTCGCTCGCGGCGACCATGGTGTGCCTGTGGGTCTGGTATTGGCGGCGCGGGCGACGCGCGACAGAACGCTATGTGCCGCCCGAGCCGATCCGCCCGGAAAACTTCCGCGAACGCGCGCTGATGGGCACCACCGCGGGGGCATGTCTGCTGTTCATCCTGGCGATCCCGGTCGTCGGCGACCGGATCGGGATCGCAGCCACGCTCGCCGCAGCTATCGCGGTGCTGGCATTCGCCGTCTTCGATCGTCGCGCACTCCGGCTGTCCCTCATCCCGTGGCAGCTGCTCGTCTTCGTGGTCGGGCTGTTCCTGGTGGTGCCCACGCTGAGCCGGTTCGGGCTCGCCGATCTGATGCACGCCCTGATCGGCACCGACGCCGGCGCCGCAGGGGCTTACCGGGCGGCGGCGGCAGGCGCCGCCCTCGCCAATGTCGCCAATAACCTGCCCGCCTACACCGCGGGGGAAGCGGTGGTCCCCGCAGCGAACCAGAACCAGCTGCTCGCCCTGCTGATCGGCACGAATATCGGCCCGATCGTCACGCCGTGGGCGTCGCTGGCCACGCTGCTGTGCTTGGAGTTCTGCCGGACTCACCACGTGCATGTCCCCAGGTCGCGGTTCCTGCTCACCGGCCTCGTCCTCGCCGCCGTCGCCACAACCGGCTCGGTCACGACGCTGCTGCTCGTGGGATAGCCGGGACCAGCGCCGAGACCGACAACGGTCAGTGCGGCGTGGTGATTTCCCACTCGTGAACGGTGAGTTCCGAGGAGGCGGTCGTGTGCACCGGATCGGTAAACGCGATTGCCCGTGCGGCGTCCAGGTTTTCGGCGTAGATAACGTAGGCGCCGCCGGTGCCGTCGGTGAAGCGACCGCTGTCCCGCAACTGCCCACGCTCGCGCAGCGACCGGAGAAACTGCCGGTGCGGCTCGATCACGGCGGCGTCGAAGTGCGGCGTGCGCATCACCAGAACGAGGTACGTGCTCACGTTTCCGGCTCGTCGCGCGGGGCGCGGGTCGCCGCCGCCGCTGCGCGTACCTGCGGCGCCACCTGGACCACCTGGCCGAGCACGCCGTTGACGAACGAGGGAGAGTCGTCGGTGGACAGCTCCTTGGCCAGCTCCACCGCCTCGTCCACGGCGACGATCGGAGGGACGTCCCCCGCGTGGAACAACTCCCACACCGCGATCCGCAGAATAGCGCGATCAACGGCGGGAAGCCGCGACAACGTCCAGTCCTGCAGATAGGACTCGATGGTGTTGTCCACCCGGTCCAAGTCGTCGGCCACACCCGTGACCAGTGTGCGGGTGTAAGCGTGCACCGGCGCGACCGCCTGGTCGTGCGAGGCCAACTCGGACCGCTCGTCGAGCAGGTCGGCTGCGTCGATATCCCTGGCCTCGGCCTCGAACAACAGGTCGACCGCGCGACGGCGGGCCTTGTGCCGCGCGCCGAGCTTCTTGAACGTGGACTTCTTGTCCTGTTCTGCCACTGTCACAGATCCCGGTCGCCGTACCCGGCGATCAGGCGTTGACCCGGCCGAGGTAACTACCGTCACGCGAGTCGATCCGCAGTTTGTCGCCGGTGTTGATGAACAGTGGGACCTGGACCTCGGCGCCGGTCTCCAGGGTGGCCGGCTTGGTGCCGCCGGTGGAGCGATCGCCCTGCAAGCCGATATCGGTGTGCTGCACGACGAGCTCGATCGACACCGGAAGCTCGACGTAGAGCGGCTCGCCCTCATGCGTAGCGACCTGTACGGTCATGTTCTCGAGCAGGAAGCGGGCGCCGTCGCCGATCGTCTCCTCGGAGATGGAGATCTGGTCGAAGGTCTGGCCGTCCATGAAGACGTAGTCCGAACCGTCGTGGTACAGGTAGGTCATGTCGCGGCGGTCGACGGTGGCGGTCTCCACCTTCACACCGGCGTTGAAGGTCTTGTCGACCACCTTGCCGGACACGACGTTCTTCAGCTTGGTCCGCACGAATGCGGGGCCCTTGCCCGGCTTCACATGCTGGAACTCGACGATCTGCTGGAGCTGACCGTCGATCTTCAGCACAAGCCCGTTCTTGAAGTCGCTGGTGTCCGCCACTGTCCTCGGATCTCCTCGTTCTACCGCTCGGTTTCGGGCAGACCGGCGTCACTCGACGACGGTCAGGTCTTTGCTGGTGTGGGTGAGCAGCTCCGGGCCCCCTTCACGCACCACGAGCGTGTCCTCGATCCGGACCCCGCCGCGGCCGGGAAAGTACACACCTGGTTCGACGGTCACCGCCACGCCAGACAGAAGTGTACCGGTTCCCGTTTTCGCGATTCCCGGCGCTTCGTGGACCTGTAGTCCGACGCCGTGCCCGAGGCTGTGCACGAACAGCTTGCCGTGCCCGGCTGCCTCGATCACCGACCGCGACGCCGCGTCGACATCGGCGACCTTCACCCCGGGTCGCAGCGCCTCGCGTCCGGCCCGCTGCGACTCCTCGACCAGCGCATACACCTCCCGCTGCCACTCCGTCGGCGTACCTAGCACAAAAGTACGGGTCATGTCGGAGTGGTAACCGCCGACCACCGCGCCGAAGTCCAGCTTGACGAAATCGCCCGCGGCGAGCACGGCTTCGGTAGGGCGATGATGCGGGACAGCCGAATTCGCGCCGGTCGCCACGATCGTTGTGAACGACATCCCTTCGGCGCCGTTCTCGAACACGGCCCATTCCAGGTCCCTGGCCACCTGGCGTTCGGTGCGCCCGGGACGCAGCGCACCGCGTTCGAGCAGCGCGGCAAGACCCGCGTCGGCCGCCGCGCACGCTGCCCGCAACTGCTCCACCTCGTGGGCGTCTTTCACCATCCGAAGTTGCTCGACCAGTCCCGGCGTGGCGACGAACTCCAGGCCGGTGCGCTGCTCGACGAAGCCGCGGTGCTGGTCGACCGTGACGACCTGGCTCTCGAAGCCGACCCGGCCGAGTTGCCACTCGCCCGCCAGTTCCACGATCCGGCGTGCGGTGGCCTGCGCGATCTCGGCTCGCAGGTCGGGAACCTGCTCGGCGACCTGGGTGCGATACCGCCCGTCGGTGCCGATCACGGTGCGGTCCTCGGCGTTGCGTGTTTCCCAGGAATGCACAAGTAGCGCCGCGTTGGACCCGGTGAACCCGGTCAGGTACCTGATGTTCACCAGATCGGTGACCAGCAGACCATCCACCCCGTTTTCCACCAGCAAGCTCCGCAGCGCGCCACGTCGCGCCGCGTAGTCGGGCGCGTGGCTAACGTGATCAGCACACATACCTCAAAGCTACCGCCGACGCACCACGGGTCGACGAGCAACACCTGCCGGCGCTCCCGATCCACCCGCAGCCCACCGGTCGGATTGCGGCGCGCCGGACAGGATGCGTTGGCGCCGGGCAATTTCCATGCGCGGGAGATGTACTGCTGATCAGTCGCTGTTCACATCCGGACCGGTTGTGCACATTTCGGTGGTGCCCGGATGTCCGGCGTCGAATTCGGCCAGAGTGGGAGGCATGCCCCCGCTCGTGTTCGCCGCGCTCGCCGCCTGGTGTGCCGCACTGACCATGTACGACCTTCGAGAGCGCAGACTGCCGAACACTCTCACCGGCCCCGGTGCGCTGGCGATTCTCGGATATGCCCTGATTACAAGGCAATTCACTGTCGCAGTACTCGGCGCGACACTCCTTTCGGGGGCGTATCTGCTGATGCACCTGAGCGCCCCCACGGCGCTCGGCGCCGGCGATGTGAAGCTCGCGGCGGGGCTCGGAGCCGCCGCCGCGCTGGGTGGCGCCCAGGCGTGGGTGCGGGCGGCACTCGGCGCACCAGCACTCACGGCAAGCCTCGCGGTGGTCGTGCTGGTCGCGCGGCGTGTGGTAACACCAACCACCGCCCACCGCTCGAGCAACCGGATCACCGTGCCGCACGGGCCTGCGATGTGCCTGGCCACGCTGCTGGCCCTGCTATCGTCCACACCGGGGGCGAACTGAACGCGACCGACGCAGCCGCGCGAAGTCGACGTCCGGCGAGCACACGCTGCTATACCAGCGCCGCAGGCGAAGGTCGCCCGAGGCAGATCCCATTCCCGAACCCGAGATCGGCTATCCGGCCGATTCGGCACTCGGTTGCTCGACGGCCTGCAACCAGCGGTCGATGCAGTCCAGGAGTTCGTCGGCGTCGACGGGTTTGGTGATGTAGTCGGTGGCGCCGGAGGCCAAACTCTTCTCCCGATCGCCTGACATGGCCTTGGCGGTGACCATGATGATCGGGAGTCGGTCGAAGCGCGGCATCTTCCGTATCGCCGCGGTGGTGGCGTAACCATCCATCTCCGGCATCATCGCGTCCATCAGGATCACGTCGACATCCGGATCGGCCCGCAACATCTCGATACCCTTGCGGCCATTGGGCGCATGATCGACGGACATCCCGTTCAGTTCCAGCAGTCCTACCAGCGCCAGGACATTGCGCGCATCGTCATCGACGATGAGGACCTTGCGCCCCGTCAGCCTGAGCTGCCCCCTGCGGTGGGCCGGCGCTTCGAGCTTCGTCCGGTGCGGATGAGTCAGCACCAGGATGAACCGTTCGCGAAACTCATCCTGCGACGCCAGCAGGTCGACCCGATGTTTTCGGGCAACTGTCTCGGTCAGCCGTTCCTGGTCAGGCTCCAGCTCATGGACCGGATACGCAAGCAACGGAATACTTCGTGCTTGGGTGCCCTCGCGAAGCCCGCGTAGCGACTCCGGTGCAGCCGCACTCGGCAGGCTCGCGTCGAGCAAGACGCACCGGTATGGACAGAAAAGCAACATATCCAGCGCTTTCTCGGCGGTACCGACGGAATCGATACGGACCGGTCCCGCGGTGTCCGCCAGCGCCGGAACGATCTCACGAACGAGCTTTGTCAGCGGTCTATCGCCGTGGTCCTCTACCACGAGCACCGAACATTCCATGGACGTCAACCGTGTCGCATCGACGGTGACCTCCGATTGTGTCGTCACCGGCAAGTAGAGGGTGAACGTGCTGCCGACACCGAACTGGCTTTCGGCCCGGATCTCACCACCCAGCAAATTCGCCACCTGTCTGCTGATCGACAGGCCGAGACCGGTGCCGCCGTATCGCCGACTGGTGGTGCCATCGGCTTGCTGGAAGGCGGAGAAGATGGTCTCCAGATTCTGCTCGGCGATACCGATCCCGGTGTCACTCACGGAGAACGCAATGTGGTTGTCCAGCCGCCGCACCCGAAGCCGGATCATGCCTTTCTCGGTGAACTTGACCGCATTGGACAGCAAATTGCGCAGTACCTGGCGTAGCCGCTGCTCATCGGTGTCGATATGGGTGGGAACGGCCGGTTCGACATCGATATCGAACTCGAGGCCTTTTTGGCTGGTGAGTGGCTGAAAAGTCGTCTGCACGTACTCCAGCAATTCCCGCAGCGGAACGGGCTCCTTCTGCATCTCCATCTTCCCCGCCTCGACCTTGGACAGATCGAGAATGTCGTCGATCAACTGCTGAAGATCTCTACCGGCGGACTGGATCACGTTGGCGAACTCGACCTGCTTCGGGGTCAGATTCCGGGTCGAGTTCTGCGTCAGGATGCCCGCCAGAATCAGCAGACTGGTCAACGGCGTGCGCAGCTCGTGCGACATGTTCGCGAGAAATTCCGACTTGTACTTCGATGCCAGCGCGAGTTGTTGCGCTCGTTCCTCTATTTCGCGCCGGGCCTGTTCGATTTCGAAGTTCTTTATTTCGATATCACGGTTCTGTCGGACGAGCAATTCCGCTTTTTCTTCGAGAGCCGCGTTGGAGTGTTGGAGCTCTCCCGCGAGTCGCTGAGATTCTTCGAGCAGGGAGTCGGTGCGTGCACTGGCCATTATCGTATTGACATTCACGCCGATGCTCTCCATCAGCTGTTCGAGAAAATCTTGCTGTACGACCGTGAACCGGCTGAAAGAGGCCAGTTCGATGACGCCGAGCACCTGGTCCTCGAACACGATCGGCAACACAATGAGGTTGACCGGCCGTGCACCGCCGAGACCGGAGCAGATCTCGATATAGTCCGGCGGCGTCCGGTCGACCACGATCGCCGTTTTGGACAGCGCCACCTGTCCGACCAGCGACTGTCCGAGCTCGAATACGGTGCCGTCTTCGTTACGCCCGTACCCCGCGATCAGCCGCAGCTGGGCAGGCTTCTGCTCCGACTCCATGAAGAAGAACGCGCCGTATTGCGCGCCGACAAGCGGAGTGAGCTGGTTCATGATCAACTGGGCGACGGCGCTGAGATCGCGGTGCCCCTGTAAACGTCCGGAAATCCGCGCCAGGTTGGTATTGAGCCATGCCTGCTGTTCGTTGGTGCGAGTCGTTTCACGGAGGGACTGCACCATCGAGTTGATGTTGTTCTTGAGTTCGGCGACCTCGCCCTTCGCCTCGACCGCGATCGAGCGGGTCAGGTCTCCGGTCGCGACCGCGCTGGTGACCTCGGCGATGGCACGCACCTGACGGGTCAGGTTGCCCGCCAGTTCGTTGACGTTCTCGGTCAAACGCTTCCAGGTGCCGGACACCCCCTCCACCTCGGCCTGTCCGCCGAGCCGGCCGTCCTTACCCACCTCACGCGCCACCCTGGTCACCTCGGCAGCGAACGACGACAAGGTGTCGACCATCGTATTGATCGTCGTCTTGAGTTCCAGGATCTCGCCACGCGCGTCGACGTCGATCTTCTGTGACAGATCGCCACGCGCGACCGCCGTGGTGACCTGCGCGATCGAACGCACCTGGCTGGTCAGGTTGCCCGCCATCGAGTTCACATTGTCGGTGAGATTTTTCCACGTGCCCGCGACATTGGGCACGCGCGCCTGCCCGCCGAGGATGCCTTCGGTGCCGACCTCACGGGCCACGCGGGTCACCTCATCGGCGAACGAGGACAGCGTGTCGACCATCGTATTGATGGTCTGCGCCAGCACCGCGACCTCGCCCTTGGCCTCGACGGTGACTTTCTGCGACAGATCGCCGCGGGCCACCGCGGTGGCGACCTGCGCGATCGAACGCACCTGGTCGGTCAGGTTGTCCGCCATGACGTTGACCGACTCGGTCAAGCCCTTCCAGGTGCCGGACACGCCCTTCACATCGGCCTGGCCACCGAGCCGCCCCTCGGTACCGACCTCACGGGCCACACGGGTCACCTCATCGGCGAACGAGGACAGCGTGTCGACCATCGTATTGATGGTGTCCTTCAGTTCCAGGATCTCCCCACGGGCATCCACCCGGATCTTCTGCGACAGATCACCCTGCGCGACCGCGGTGGTGACCTGGGCGATCGAACGCACCTGGTCGGTCAGGTTGTCCGCCATGACGTTGACCGACTCGGTCAAGCCCTTCCAGGTGCCGGACACGCCCTTCACATCGGC
>NZ_JBEZDE010000004.1:0-108150 GCF_040648115.1 Nocardia sp. NPDC049190 | reverse complement strand
GTCGACCATCGTATTGATGGTGTCCTTCAGTTCCAGGATCTCCCCACGGGCATCCACCCGGATCTTCTGCGACAGATCACCCTGCGCGACCGCGGTCGCGACCTGGGCGATCGAACGCACCTGGTCGGTCAGATTGTCCGCCATGAAGTTCACCGACTCGGTCAAACCCTTCCAGGTGCCCGAGACGCCGAGCACCTGAGCTTGGCCACCGAGCCGCCCCTCGGTACCGACCTCGCGCGCGACGCGAGTCACCTCGTCGGCGAACGAGGACAAGGTGTCGACCATCGTGTTGATCGTCGACTTCAGTTCCAAGATCTCGCCGCGGGCATCCACGGTGATCTTCTGCGACAGGTCGCCCTTCGCCACCGCGGTCGTCACCTCCGCGATGGACCGAACCTGTGCCGTGAGGTTGCCCGCCATGATGTTCACCGATTCGGTGAGGTCCCGCCACGTTCCCGATACCCCTGGCACCTGCGCCTGGCCCCCGAGCCGGCCCTCGTTGCCCACCTCCCGGGCGACTCGCGTCACCTCGTCGGCGAATGCCGAGAGCTGGTCCACCATCGTGTTGATGGTGATCTTCAACTCCAGCAACTCTCCTTTGACATCCACCGTGATCTTCTGCGACAGGTCGCCCTGCGCCACCGCGGTGGCCACACCCGCGATGTCCCGGACCTGAGCGGTCAGGTTGTCCGCCATCGCGTTCACCGACTCGGTCAGATCTTTCCACGTACCCGATACCCCGGGCACCGAAGCCTGACCACCGAGCATGCCCTCGGTGCCCACCTCCCTCGCGACCCGCGTGACCTCTGTGGTGAACAGCGAGAGTTGGTCCACCATGCCGTTGAAGACGGTGGCGATCTCGTCCAGCAGCGGATCACCGACCTCGGGCAGGTACCGCCGGAAGTCACCGTCGCGCACCGCCTTGAGCCCGTCCAACAACGGTTGCAGTCGCTCGTCGTTGCTGCTTACCCGGTCCGTGGTCGCGGTGTCCTGGACCATCGGTGTACCTGCCTAACTTCGTCTGCGTGGCCGGTCGAATCCGAGGTCGACGTCGAAGCACTTCTCGCCGGCGGCGACACGACGGATGACGTTCAGCAAGTCGTCGAACATTCCGGTCTTGAGCACCAAACCGGCGCCACCCGCGGCCATCACCCGGTCGACCATGGCCTGGTCGGCGTCCCCGGTGAAAACCAGCACCCGACTCTGTGGGGACGCTCTGTGCAGCTGCCCGATGGCGTCGATACCGTCGCCGTCGGGCAGGCGACGGTCGAGCAGAACTACATGCGGGTGGTATCGACCTGCAGCACCGATCACATCCTCGATCGACCTTGTTATTTCGATGACATCAATGTCGTCGACGAGTTCGAAGGCGGAGTCCAACGCCATCACCACCATAGGGTGATCCTCCGCCACCAACAGCCGGGTACGGCCGGGGTCGACATCGGCCGACATGGACCCCATGCTACGTCTATGCTGCCCCGTTGCTGCCTGATTGCCCGAATCATACTTCTGAGCGCCATTCCTCGATCGAATTTCATCGTTGCAATATTCGGTTCGCTCGGTGATCCAGGTCGAGTTTTCGAGTTGTCGTCGACAATCGCGATACGGATGGGTGCGTGCGCCGCGGCGAGCTGCGGATCCGCGGCGGGCCGGCGGTGGCACGAGCGCCGGTCCGGCAGCAGTGCCCACCGTCTGCGGGCCGCCTGCCGAAGCACGCACGCCGACATGGGAAGATGGACGATGTGCTGCGCTGGATAACTGCCGGAGAATCCCATGGTCCCGCCCTCGTCACCATCCTCGAGGGGATGGTGGCCGGCGTCGAGGTGACATCCGACGAGATCTCCGCGCAGCTGGCACGACGCAGGCTGGGGTACGGGCGCGGCGCACGGATGAAGTTCGAGGCCGACAAGGTCACCGTCGTCGGCGGTGTGCGGCACGGTCACACGATGGGCGGTCCGGTGGCCATCGAGATCGCCAACTCCGAGTGGCCGAAGTGGACGACGGTGATGTCGGCCGATCCTGTCGATCCGGCCGAACTCGCCGAACTGGCCCGCAACGCGCCGCTGACCCGGCCGCGGCCCGGTCACGCCGACTACTCGGGCATGCTCAAGTACAACTTCGACGACGCCCGCAATGTCTTGGAGCGTGCCAGCGCCAGGGAGACCGCGGCACGCGTGGCGGCGGGCACCGTCGCGCGCAACTTCCTGCGCCAGGCGTTCGGCGTCGAGGTCGTCTCGCACGTCGTCTCGATCGGCGGCGCACAGAACAGCACCGGCATCGTGCCGTCCGCCGCCGACCTCGGCACGGTCGACGCGAGCCCGGTGCGCGCATTCGACAAGACCGCCGAAGCAGCGATGATCGCGGAGATCGAAGCGGCCAAGAAGGACGGCGACACCCTCGGCGGCGTAGTCGAAGTGGTCGTCGAGGGTCTCCCGGTCGGCCTCGGCTCGTTCATCAGTGGCGAGAACCGTCTGGACTCGCGGCTCGCGGCCGCGCTCATGGGTATTCAGGCCATCAAGGGTGTCGAGGTCGGCGATGGCTTCGAGACCGCGCGGCGGCGCGGCAGCCAGGCGCACGACGAAATGCGACCCGGCCCCGACGGTGTGCTGCGCTCCACCAACCGCGCGGGCGGCCTCGAAGGTGGCATGACCAACGGCGAGGCGCTGCGGGTACGCGCCGCGATGAAGCCGATTTCCACCGTGCCGCGGGCACTGTCCACCGTCGACATGACCACCGGCGCCGAAGCGGTCGCCATCCACCAGCGCTCGGACGTCTGCGCCGTGCCCGCCGCGGGCGTGGTCGCCGAATCCATGGTGGCTCTGGTCGTGGCGCAGGCCGCGCTGGAGAAGTTCGGCGGCGATTCGCTCACCGAGACCACCGAGAACATCACCAGCTACGTCAAGCGCATCAGCACCCGCCCGCACGTCGGCGCCCCGCAGATAACCATGGACAGTCGGTCACAATGATCGTGCAGACCGACCCGCGCGTCCCGCGCGTGGTGCTGGTCGGACCGCCCGGGGCGGGGAAATCCACGATCGGCCGCAAGCTCGCCAGGGAACTCGGTGTCGAGCTGTACGACACCGATGCCGGGATCGAGCGCGAGACCGGTCGCACTATCCCGGAGATCTTCGCCGAAGACGGTGAACCCGAGTTCCGCAGGATCGAAGAACAGGTGGTGCGCCGCGCCATCCTGGCCGAACGCGGAGTCGTCTCGCTCGGTGGCGGCGCCGTACTGTCCGCGAACACCAGGGCGCTGCTTCGCAGCCGTACCGTCGTCTACCTGGAAATCAGTGTGGCCGAAGGGCTTCGGCGCACTGGGGCGAGCATGCAGCGTCCGCTGCTCAACGGCGCGGATCCCAGCGCCAAGTATCGAGAGTTGATGCGCACCCGCCGCCCGCTCTACCGCGAGGTGGCGACCACCCGACTGCGGACCGACGGCCGCAGCCCGGGGCGGGTCGTCCGCATGATCATGACCAAGCTCGGGATGGAACCGGTCGAGTCGCCCGCGGCCGCGCCGGACCACAAGCAGCAGCCGGCCAGAATACCACAGGGCAGCAGTCGATCCCGGGCTCGGCGGCGAGCCAGAGCGCGGGCGGCCGCCCAACGCAGGTCCGCCGAACAGGGCAAGCCCACCGACACCGCGCCGAACCCGCCAGCAGAACCCGGTGTGACCGTCCGGTCTCCTCGGACCCGCGGGGGCAGCACCGACACCGGCGAATCGAGCGCCGCGGACGGAGTCGGTTCCCGCGACAGAACGGCAGCCGGCAACCGCACCAGACGTGCGCGTGCCCGTGCCCGCCAACAGTCGGCTTCAGCAGCACAGTCAGCGCCAGTAACAACAGAATCGGAGCAAGCCACGTGACAGAGCCGAGTCGTCTCGAAGTCCGGACCGCCGACCCGTACCCGGTGATCATCGGCCGCGGGTTGCTCGGCGAACTCGTCGAGTCGGTCAGCGGTGCGTCCGCAGGCGTGCGTACCGTAGCGATCCTGCACCAGCCGCCGCTCACCGAGACCGCCGAAGTCGTACGGAAGGCCTTGGCTGACAACGGTATCGACGCCCACCGCATCGAGATTCCGGACGCCGAGGCAGGCAAGGACCTGCCCGTCGCCGGGTACTGCTGGGAAGTGCTCGGACGAATCGGCCTGACCCGCAACGACGTCGTGGTCAGTCTGGGTGGCGGCGCGGCGACCGACCTCGCCGGTTTCGTCGCCGCCACCTGGATGCGCGGGGTGCGAATCGTGCACGTTCCGACCACGCTGCTGGCCATGGTCGATGCCGCTGTCGGCGGCAAGACCGGCATCAACACCGAGGCGGGAAAGAACCTGGTCGGCTGCTTCCACGAGCCCGCCGCCGTGCTCGTCGACTTGGCCACGCTGGAAACGGTGCCGCGCAACGAGATCGTGGCGGGCATGGCCGAGATCATCAAGGCCGGTTTCATCGCCGATCCGGTGATCCTCGACTTGGTGGAGCGCGATCCGGAGGCCGCGCTGGACCCGGCCGGCGATGTGCTGCCCGAACTGATCCGCCGCGCGATCCAGGTGAAGGCCGACGTGGTCGCGGCCGATCTGAAAGAGGCAAGTCTGCGCGAGATCCTCAACTACGGCCACACCCTCGCCCATGCGATCGAGCGGCGGGAGCGGTACCGCTGGCGGCACGGGGCCGCGGTGGCCGTCGGACTGGTTTTCGCCGCCGAACTCGGCCGCCTCGCGGGCCGTCTCGACGACGCCACCGCTGATCGACACCGCGCGATCCTGGCCTCTGTCGGGTTGCCGACCAGCTACGACGCCGAGGCCCTTCCGCAACTGCTCGATGCCATGCAGACCGACAAGAAGACACGTTCGGGTGTGTTGCGCTTCGTGGTACTCGACGGTCTGGCCAAGCCCGGCCGCCTGGAGGGACCGGACCCTGCCCTACTGGCCGCGGCGTACTCGGCGATCGCTCGCGAGGACAGCCCGTCGAGCGGCGGTTCGGTCCTGTTGTAGCGCGCACGGCCCAACCACCGCGCCGTCCGCACCCGACACACGGCGCGCTCCGTACTGGGGCACGCCGTTTATCGTCGAGTCAGAAGTCCGCGGATTCGTGCGGCGGCGCAGCGGCCCGTCGCTTCGAGCCGCGGCGATCGGCCAGCATCCGACCGATGCCCACGCCGATCAGCGCGGGCACGAAGATCAGCAGGATGATGAAGGACGCGCTGGCGGTCAGCTCGAACAGCAGGCCGTTGTCACCGAGGTCGAATCGGGGTATCCAGTCCAGTACCCAGGCGACCAGCCCGCTGCCGACGCCGCCCGCGACGGCGGCCTTCAGCCAGAGGAGGGTCAGATCGGAACCGCGCTCCGGACGCGAGCCGGTGATCCGGTCCGCACGGCCATCGAGCACACCCCAGGACACAATGGTCGCGACCAGCACGATCAAGCACAGGATCCGCATCCACGCGCCGTGCGTGGGCCAGTACGCCATCGCGAACCCCAGCGCGGCACGCAGCACAACTACCAGCGCGCCGAACACGACGGCTCGCAGCACCCAACCGTTCATGCCGACCACCATAACCCCGCGCTGTCCGGTCCCAAACTAGAACACGTATCAGCTACTTGGCTGTTTCGCCTAGTTGGCGCCGGATCGGCACCGATGCCGGCGCTACGCCACACCCGCCAGCGCGGCGGCCATCGCAGCACGCGGAGCCGGTTGACCGGTGAATTGCTCGACCTGCCCGTAGGCCTGGTTCAGCAACATCTGCAGTCCGCTGACCACGGTGTGCTCGGCGCGCTCGACCGCATCGGCCAGCGGGGTCGGCCATGGGTCGTAGATCGCGTCCAGCACCACGGGGGCAGCTGCCACCGCGTCCGCGACCACCGCGGCGGCGGTCGCGGGGATCGTGCTCACCACGGCGCCCGATGCGGCGCAAGCCGCGCCGATCGCCGCGACATCGAAGCCGACCAGAGTCGCGGTCATCCCGAGGCGCTCCGCGAGTTCCAGTGCGCCACGCGCTCGCCCGGCATCCCGCGCGACCACAGTGACCGCCTTGCCACCCAGTTCCGACATCGCCAGCAGCGCGGGTCGAGCGGTACCGCCCGCGCCGAGCACCACACCCTCGGCCAGTTCGGTGACCCCACCACCGCGAAGCGCCCCGAGCACCCCGTCCACGTCGGTGCAATCCGCCCGCCAACCGTCCTCGACGCGGACAAGCGTATTGGCCGACCCGACCAGCACGGCCCGTTCGGTTCGCGCACTGGCGTAGGCGAGCGCGGCCTCCTTGCCCGGCATGGTCACCGAGAGCCCGACCCACTCCGGACCCAGCCCGCCGACCAGCCCGGGCAACTGCTCGGCCGAGCACTCGATGCGCTCGTAAGTCCAGTCCAGCCCAAGCGCACGATAGGCAGCCAGGTGCAGCTGTGGAGAACGGGAGTGCTCGATCGGTGTGCCGAGCACCGCCGCCTTCCGATTACCGGCCACTGTCCAGAATCCCGCTCTGCCTTGCCTTCTCGATATTGCGCAGGTGCTCCTGATAGCTGTCGGTGAACAGCGTGGTGCCCTGCTTATCGATGGTGACGAAATACAGCCAGGGGCCGGGCTCCGGATTCTCCACGGCGCGCAACGCGTTGAGCGAGGGCGCCGAGATCGGCGTGGCGGGCAGGCCCGCCATGGCGTAGGTGTTCCAGGGATTGCGCGTCGCCCGGTCGGAATCGGTGGTCGCGACCTCGGTGCGGTCCAGGGTGTAGTTGACCGTCGAGTCGAACTGCAACGGCTGATCGACCCGCAACCGGTTCACGATCACGCGTGCCACCTTGGACATGTCCTGTGGCAGCGCTTCTCGCTCGACCAGCGAGGCCGCGACCAGCGTCTCGTACGGGCTCAGCTTGGTCTCGGTGCCCGACTGCAGCAATCCGGTGCCCTCGTAGCTGCGGGCACTGGCGGTGACCACCTGCGCGAGGATCTGCTCCGGTGTCCCGCTCGGATCGAAATCCAGCGTGCCTGCGGCGATCAGACCTTCGAGCTGCCTGCTGCGGTCCGGGACGTTGCGCAGATCTTGCGCGGCCCAGTTGGGCACACCGAGCGCTGCCGGATCCATGGTCGCGCCGGCGGCGTCGAGCTGCTCGTAGGTCACGCACTTCTGCGTCGGACCGGTCCCGATACAGCTGGCGTCCGCGATCTTGCGATAGATGCCCTCCTTGCGCGAGCCGGTGTTCACATCCTGCTGGTCGTGCAGCTGACGCCCTTCCGACACCACCAGATTGCCGACCCGTGAGGACTTGGCGATCAGCGCGATCACCGCCTCCGCGGCGGGACTGCGGCTGGGGATCGCGTAGTACCCGGGCTGCACCGAGTTCATGTTCGAATTACGCACGGCCGCTTGAACGAACGCGCCCGTGCTCGCGACAACGCCCTTCTCGACCATCGTCGCGGCGATCTGCTGCGACGTGTCGCCCGGCTGGACGTGCACCACCACAAGCGGACCCCCGGGACCCGCGAAGTCCTCCGGGCCGCCGAGGCCGTCGACCAGCTTCATCCCGGCGAACACCACGGCGCCGGTGAACAGCAGCACGAAGACACCGGTGATGACCCACAGGTTCCTGCGCCGCTTCTTGCGCTCGGCCGCCTTGCGCGAGGAGGCCCGAGAACGCCTGCCGCGCTGCGGGCGCCCGGCGCGCTCCGGCTGCGCCCGCTTCGGGCGGCGCGGCGCCTCCTGACGACCGGCCCCCCGCGGACGCTGGGTCTCGGGCCGCCGGGCAGGTCGTCGCGGCGGCGGGTCGTAGTACTCGTCCTCGTCCTCGTACTCGTCCTCGACGTAGCGCGGGATGACGGACGTGTCGTATTCGTCATCATCGCGGCCGCCGACACGGCTATGCGCTTGCGCGGCCTCGTCGTCATGCTCGGCCCAGGCCTGGTCGTCTCTTCGGTAACGCCGATCAGCTTCGCGCTGTCGAAACAGTTCCTCGGCCCGCGCCCACCGATCGGTCATGCATCGTCCCCCGACGACACAGAACGTCCCGCTTCCACCGACCTCAACACCGCACTCCGTTCGTCCAACCATCCCTGCAGGATCGACACGGCCGCCGCCTGGTCGATCACCTGCCGCTGGCCACGCGCGCGAACTCCGCTGTCCCGCAATGCACGTGCAGCTGACACCGTAGTCAAACGTTCGTCGGAAAGCCGCACAGGCACCGGGGCGATAGCAGCCCGCAACCGATCGGCGAACACAGTCGTCAGCGTAGCGGCAGCCCCCTTCTCCCCGCGCAATGTTCGTGGCAATCCCACGATCACCTCGACGGCTTCATACTCCCGCACAATTTCGGCAATCCTCCGGATATCGGGAGCAACCGCGTCCGCACGCTGATTCTGCTTCGCGCGCGGTACGGTCTCCACCGGGGTGGCGAGGATACCGTCAGGATCGCAGGCAGCGACGCCGATCCGGACGCTGCCGACGTCGACGCCGATCCGCCTGCCCCGACCGGGATCGGTGCCGGGCTGCGGCCGATCGGCATCGGGTGACGCCGACCTCTCCGGACTTCCAGGGGCGCCCATCACCCGGCTAGTTCAGCCACCCGGAGGCGGACCGCGGCCAGCCCCGCCGGAATACCGGACGGATCCGAACCGGCGCCCTGCGCCATCTCCGGCTTACCACCGCCGCGCCCCGCGATGCTCGGACCGAAGCTACCGACCAGATCGCCCGCCTTGATGCCGAACTCCTGGGCGGGTTTGTTCACCGTCACCACGAACGGCACCTTGCCCTCGGCATGGCCGAGCAGGACCACTACCGCGGGTTCGCTACCGAACCGGCCGCGGATATCGGTGGCCAGCGTCCGCAGATCGCCCGCAGGCACGCCCTCGGGCGCGGGAACAGCGACCAGCAACAAGCGGCCGATCCGCTCAGCCTGCTCGACGTAGGTGCCCACCGAGGACAGCACGGCGGCCATCTTGGTCCGCTCGAGCTCCTTCTCGGCGGCCTTGAGCCGCTCCACCAGCTGTTCGACGCGCGCGGGCACCTCTTCGGAGGGCACCTTCAGCGACGACGCGACGCCTGCCAGCAGCGCACGCTCCTTGGCCAGGTACTGGTAGGAGTCCAGGCCGACGAATGCCTCGACGCGTCGTACGCCGGAGCCGACCGACGACTCACCGAGTACCGTGATCGGGCCGATCTGCGAGGAATGTTGCACGTGCGTACCACCGCACAGCTCGGTCGAGAACGGGCCGCCGATCTCGACGACGCGGACCTCGTTGCCGTAGTTCTCGCCGAACAGCGCAAGCGCACCCATCTGCTTGGCCTTCGGCAGGTCGGTGACAAAAGTGTTGACCGGGAAGTCGGCGCCGACCGCGTCGTTGGACACGGCTTCGATGTCGGCCCGCTGCTGCTCGGACAGCTGGCCCTGCCAGTTGAAGTCGAAGCGCAGGTAGCCCGGCTTGTTCAACGATCCCGCCTGCACCGCGTTCGGGCCGAGCACCTGGCGCAGAGCGGCATGCACCATGTGCGTGCCGGAGTGCCCCTGGGTCGCGCCGCGCCGCCAGGCCGGATCGGCTTGGGCCAGCACCACATCGCCCTCGGTGATCTGGCCCTGCTCGACCGTGGTCTTGTGCACCCACAGTTTCTTGGCGATCTTCTGCACATCATTGACGCGCAGCTTCAGGCCCGCGGCGGTGATGCTGCCGCGGTCGGCGATCTGACCGCCGGACTCGGCGTACAGCGGGCTACGGTCCAGGATCACCTCGACGTCCCGCCCGGCGGTCACGGTCGGCACCCGGACGCCGTCGGCGATCAGAGCGAGCACGGTGGCCTCTGAGGTCAGCTCGTCGAAGCCGGTGAACTCGGTGGCGCCGCGGTCGACCAACTCCTTGTAGATCGTCAGGTCGGCGTGGGCGTGCTTGCGGGCCTGGGCGTCCTCCTTCGCGCGCTTGCGCTGCTCGGCCATGAGCGCGCGGAAACCCTCTTCGTCTACCGAGAGGCCCGCCTCGGCGGCCATCTCCAAGGTCAGATCGATCGGGAAGCCGTAGGTGTCGTGCAGGGTGAAGGCATCCGACCCGGCGATCGTCTTGCCACCCTTGGCCTTCACGGTGGCCGCGGTGTTGTCGAACAGGGTGGATCCGGTGTTCAGCGTCTTCAGGAACGCCGTTTCCTCACCGACCGCGACAGTCTCGATCCGGCGGAAGTCGGTGGACAACTCGGGGTAGGCCGGCGCCATGAGGTCGCTCACGACGTTCATGAACTCGCTCATCACCGGCTTCTCCGCGCCGAGCAGGCGGGCCGAGCGCACGATCCGGCGCAGCAGACGACGCAGCACGTAGCCCCGGCCGTCGTTGCCGGGGTTCACACCGTCGGCGATCAGCATCGCGGCGGTGCGGGCGTGGTCGGCGATCACGCGGAAGCGCACGTCGTCCTCGTGCTGCACGCCGTAGGAGCGGCCGGTCAGCTCCTCGGCCTTGTCGATGATCGGGCGCAGCAGGTCGGTCTCGTAGACGTTGTCCACGCCCTGCAACAGCAACGCGATCCGCTCGACGCCCATGCCGGTGTCGATATTCTTCTTCGGCAGCGATCCGACCGGCGGGTGCCCCTGCTTCGGGCTCAACTCACCACGGATGTCCTGCATGAAGACCAGGTTCCAGATCTCCAGGTAGCGGTCCTCGTCGGCGACCGGTCCGCCGTCTCGGCCGTGCTCCGGTCCGCGGTCGTAGTAGATCTCCGAGCACGGGCCACCCGGGCCGGGCACCCCCATGTCCCAGTAGTTGTCCTTGCCGTCGCGGAATTGGATCCGCTCCGCGGGGATACCGGCGACCCGGCGCCAGATCTCGGCCGCGTCCGGGTCATCCTGGTACACGGTCACCCAGATCCGCTCCGGATCGAATCCGTAGCCGCCTTCGTCCTGGGGTTTGCTGATCAGCTCCCAGGCGAGAGTGATCGCCCCCTCCTTGAAGTAGTCACCGAAGGCGAAGTTCCCCGCCATCTGGAAAAAGGTGTTGTGCCGCGTGGTGACGCCGACCTCTTCGATGTCGCCGGTGCGGACGCACTTCTGCACGCTCGTCGCCCGCGCGTACGGCGGCGCCTCCTGACCCAGGAAGTACGGCTTGAACTGAACCATGCCCGCATTGACGAACAGCAGGTTCGGGTCGGCCAGGATCAGTGAGGCACTCGGCACCTCGGTGTGGCCGGCACGGAGAAAATGGTCCAGAAAACGCCGTCGGATCTCGTGGGTCTGCACAGATATCCAGCCTACCGGTGCCGCGCACGCGATTATTCATCGACCGGGACAGTGTCCGGCAGCCCGGCGAACCCCCGCGGACCCGTCCACCGGGTCCGGTGTGGCTTCACCCGCGCACGATCCGGCGCAGCTTGTCCACGCGCGAGCCGATCTCGCGTTCATGGCCGTGCTCGGTCGGGCGGTAATAGTCGACCCCGACCAGCTCGTCGGGCGGGTACTGCTGGGCGAGAACGCCGTCTTTGTTGTCGTGCGGGTACCGGTAGCCCTGGGCGTTTCCGAGCTGCGCCGCGCCCGCGTAGTGACCGTCACGCAGATGCGGTGGCACGGCGCCTGCCTTGCCCGCGGCGACATCGGCCATGGCGGCGCCGATCGCGGTGACCACCGCGCCGGACTTGGGTGCGGTGGCCAGATGAATAGTGGCCTGAGCCAGCGCCAGCCGCCCTTCCGGCAGGCCGACCAGCTGCACCACCTGCGCCGCGGCCGTCGCCGTCTGCAACGCCGTCGGATCGGCCATGCCGATGTCCTCGCTGGCATGGATCATCAGCCTGCGGGCAATGAAGCGCGGATCTTCGCCGGCGCTGAGCATCCGGGCCAGGTAATGCAACGCGGCATCGACGTCCGAGCCACGGATGGACTTGATGAACGCGCTGATCACGTCGTAATGCTGGTCTCCGGCACGGTCGTAACGGACGGCTGCCTTGTCCACGCTCGCCTCGACGAGTTCGACATCGACGGTGCCATCCAGAGACGATTCGGCGGAGGCCTCCAGCGCGGTGAGCGCGCGTCGCGCGTCGCCGCCCGCGATACGGATGATGTGGTCGAGCGCACCGTCGGTGACGGCGTACTCGCTGTCGAGCCCGCGTGGATCGGCGAGCGCGCGAGTCAGCACTTGGCGCAGGTCCGATTCGGTCAGCGACTGCAACTGCAACACCAGCGAGCGCGACAGCAGCGGTGACACGACGGAGAACGACGGGTTCTCCGTGGTCGCGCCGACCAGCAGCACGATCCGGTTCTCCACCGCGGCGAGCAGCGCATCCTGCTGGGTCTTGGAGAAGCGGTGCACCTCATCGATGAACAGCACCGTCTGTTCACCGACCGATAGTCTGCGACGCGCCACATCGATCACCGCACGCACCTCCTTCACCCCCGCGGAGAGCGCGGACAGCGCCTCGAAGCGGCGGCCGGTCGCCTGCGAGATGAGTGCTGCGAGAGTCGTCTTTCCCGTGCCCGGCGGACCGTACAGCAGCACCGACGCTGCTCCGGAGCCTTCGATCAGCCTGCGCAGCGGCGACCCCGGACCCAGGAGATGCTGCTGTCCGACCACCTCATCCAACGCGGCAGGGCGCATCCGCACCGCCAGGGGCGCGCCCGCGTCCCGACGCACCACGTTGTCGATCGTGTGCCCGACCGGGACGGCGGCCGAACCGGGCACATCGAACAAGCCATCGTTCACCGAAAGAACGTTACCGAGCCGCACCGACAGCGCTGCGGGCCGTGGTAGCCGACACACCAGCCCGCCTCCGGGGTTTTTCCCGCACCGGCCGCGGTCGACATTCGCACCACATCGAAATACCGGGGATCTCGGAGCAGAATTTCTTCGACAGGGTGTCGATCTGCCATGAGTTCGCGCGTCGGAATGAGTACGGCGGCCCGATCAGCGGGCCCGGAACCCGAAGGAGCAAGACGATGAGCCAATACCTTGTGCTGCTGTACGAAGACGAGACCGCCTACGCGGCGGCGTCACAGGAGGTGATGGGCGAGATCTACCAGGACCATCTCGCCTTCCAGAAGATCGCGAAGGACTCGCTGCGCGGCGGCAACGCACTACAACCGACCAGCACGGCGACCGCGATCCGCAAGCGGGACGACGGTGGGTTCACGGTGACCGACGCGCCGTTCGCCGAGGCGAAAGAGGCGCTCGGCGGCTACTACCTGCTGGAGGCTCCGGATCTGGATGCCGCGATCGCGCTCGCCGAGCAGGTGCCCGCCCGTTTCGGCGGCGTCGAGGTCCGTCCGATCATGACCTTCGAGTAGGCGGGCCCGGACCAGTTCGATGCGAATCGACACCGAAGCCGCCGCGGCGGTCGAGCGGGCGCACCGGCGCGAGTGGGCATTCGTGCTCGCCGCGACGGTGCGGCTGGTCCGCGATTTCGACCTCGCCGAGGAATGCGTCCAGGACGCCTACGCGAAGGCGCTCACCGAGTGGTCGGCGCACGGCGTTCCCGCCAAGCCCGCCGCCTGGCTGACCACGGTCGCGCGCAGGCGCGGTCTGGATCTTCTTCGCCGCGAGTCGACGCTGCGCCGCACCTTACCGAAGCTGGTCACCGACCCGGCCGACGACGACACCGCCGACCGCGCGATGCGCGTCCTCGACGATATCCCCGATGACCGGCTGCGCCTGATCAGCACCTGCTGTCACCCGGCGCTGTCCAGGGACGCCCAGGTGGCGCTCACCCTGCGCATGGTCTGCGGCGTCACCACCGCCGAGGTCGCCCGCGCCTTCCTGATCAGCGAGTCGACCATGGCTGCCCGGATCACCAGAGCCAAGAAGAAGATCGCGCTCGCCCGCATCCCCTACCGGGTACCGTCGGTGCGCGAACTCCCGCAGCGACTCGACGCCATCTGCGCGGTCGTCCACCTACTGTTCACCACCGGCCACACCGCACCCTCCGGTGACGAACTGGTCCGCCGAGACCTCGTCGACCGAGCGCTGGAGTTGGCCAGGATGATGCACACGCTGGTCCCCGGCGACCCGACGGTGACCGGCCTGCTGGCGCTGATCCTGCTGACCGACGCACGTCGCGACGCCCGACTCGACCCGCGGGGACGGCTGTGCACCCTCGAACATCAAGACCGTTCCAGGTGGGACCGCGACGCCATCGAGGAGGGCATCGGACTGCTGAACAGCGCCCTCCCACACACCGACAGATACACGGTGCAGGCCGCCATCGCCGCCGTGCACGGCGAGGCGTCCAGTTGGAAACAGACCGACTGGCGCGAGATCACCGGTCTGTATCTCGTGCTGCTCCGCCGCTGGCCTTCACCTGTCGTTCGGCTCAATTACGCTGTAGCCGTCGGCCTTTCCGGTGACCTAACGCAGGGCCTCGCGCTGCTCGACGCGCTGGCGGATGACCCAGCCCTCGCCACCTACGGCTATCTCGAGGCGTCACGCGCGGCATTCCTCGCCGACCTCGGCCGTAGCGCGGAAGCGGCGACTGCCTACGAGTCGGCCCTGCTGCTCACCGAGAACGGCGTCGAACGCGCACATCTGGAAGCGCGTCTCGCCGAACTCACCGGCTGACACACCACGACTCCGGCGTCGGATGTCGCGGACACCTATTCCGACCAGCGTTCTTCCAACATCGCCGACACATCCTCGGCGAAATCGCCGACGATGTCGTCGCCCGTGCACCGGGCGTCTTCGGCGAGCGCGGCCCAGCGATTGATCAGCGCAGCGGAGCGTGGCACCGACAATCCATGCTCGCGCGCTGAGGCGATGCGGCCGTGGTCGGCGGGCAGGAACCAGAAGGTGGACAGCCACACCCAGATCAGCCGGGCCTCGAGGATTCGCTCGGCGAGCAGGTCGTCATCGGCCAGCGCGGGCCACACGCCCACCACCTCGGAACGCCACGCCTCCACCATCTGGCTGGCGCGTTCCCGCGACAGTTCGACATCGCACAGGCAGCCGGGGAAGGACACCAGCGCGTAGGCGATGTCCAGCGTCGCGTCGCGGAACCCACCCCACTCGTAGTCGAGGAAGCGCGCCCCCTCCTCGTTCAGGATCACATTGTCCGGGCACAGGTCCGACGGACTGAACGCGCGGAAACGCCCTGCGGAGTAGAGCCGGTTGCCCCGCACGATACGCTCAGCGATCTCGCCGGGCACCTCGACGCCCAGTTCACGCTGCAGCAGCTTCGGCACCTCGGCGATCGCCGACTCGGCCTGCTGCGCGATACCGTCGACGCGATGCACGACGTCCACCCGGCGCAGCAGTGCGACGAAATCGGCCTCGCGTCCGACCGTGGCCGCATGCATCCGACCGAGCGCCTGCGCGAATGCCATCAGCGCGTTACGGGAGGCGGGCTCGGCTCCGGACCGCAGCACGGCCGTCAACAGGGAGTTCTCGCCGAGATCGCTGAGAATCAGCAACCGCTCCGGCAGACTGTGGGCGATCAGGTACGCACCTGGCCGATGCTCCCGACTCAGGGCGGTGGTGAACTGATAGGAGACGGCCTCGCGGAGAAACGCGGAATCGATGCTGACGACGCCCGGAGCCAGACCACCGGTCCGACGGTCCCGAGCAGCACCGCGGACCTGCTTCACGATCAAGGTCCGTGGCAACGAGAAGGCATTCTCCGCTACACGCACACGGAGGACGGTCGTTCTTCCACTACCGCTGAGTTCGATCGGATCGCTCAGCTTTACCGGAGCACCCATTCGCTTTGTGAGCAACTGTTGCGCTGCGGACACGACTTCGGTGGCGCGTTCGGCCAATAGTGCGGTCATCGCCTTTCAAGCTACTCGCATCCGGTCACTTCTAGCGAGCGGTTACACAACCTTTCCGCGTCGCTCGGCGTGTCTGCGCCAAGGTTGAACAACGGTCACCGGTTGCTTGACACTATTGCGCCGGTCAGGTTTCTCATCGTCAACTGCTCTGCGCCACAGCGCAAATGAGTGGAAAGGTCTACGCATGACCGAAACACCGCCCCCCGTGCCGAAGGAATCAGCTGCCGGTGCCGCCGACCCGAGTCACGCGCAGGGCGTCGCAGCGCGGCCGGGACAGCACGAAAGCCAGGCCCCGCCGGTTCCGGGCCCCGGGACCGGCCACGCCCCTAACGAGATGGCCGGCTCGGCGGGATACCCGCAGTTCGGGGGCCCTGGCGCGACGCAATACGGCAACGAATCGCTGGACCCTCCGCCAGTGATCGCGCCGCATACCGGCTACGGGCCGCAGGGCACCGGTCCCAGCCCGACGCCACCCGGCGGCATGCCGCAGCCGGGCACGATGCCTCCGCCCGGTACCGCATCAGCACAGCAGCCGGTCTACGGCTACCAGCAGGTTCCCATGGGCCCCGGCACACTCGATGTAGGTCAGGCGCTGAGCTATGGCTGGGCGAAATTTCGCGCCAATCCTGGGCCGTGGGTCGGCGTGACCGCCGTGGGCGTGCTCATCTACCTGGCATTCCTGCTCGTCGTGCAGATCGCCGATCCCACGACGATGTTGCCCTTGCTGTTGATCTGCCTCGCGGCGCTGGCCGGCGTCTGGTTGCTGCAGGCAGCCATGGTCCGCGGCGCGCTGTACGAAACCAATGACACGCCACCGTCTTTCGGTTCGTACTTCCGTTTCCTGAATGCGGGCAACGTCCTGCTCACCGCGCTGCTGGCGTTCAGCCTGACCGTCCTCGGCTCCGCGCTGTGCCTCGTCCCCGGACTTGTCGCCGGCGTGCTCTGCATATTTTCACTGCACTACGTCCTCGATCAGGACCAGGGACCGTTCGAGGCGCTGAAGTCCAGTTTCACCCTAGTGATCGCCAATATCTGGCAGGTGCTGCTGCTCGTGCTCGCGGTCACGGTGGTGACCTTCTTCGGCTTGCTGCTGTGTGGTATCGGCCTGCTGGTCGCAGGCCCGGTCACCATCATCGCGGTGACCTACGCCTACCGCGTGCTCGACGCAGGCGCCTACCCCACGCTGTAGCGACGATCACCGATCGATCGGACCGCATCCCGATCCAGCGCACGAACCGCCGGCGGCCCGGCCTCGCTGCCCGCGCGAGGCCGGAGCTCGAGCATCCTCCCGACCACAGCGAGGCCCCGCGACGTTCGCTGCCGGCCGGAAGGGAAGGTACCGCTCCCGCGCGACGAGCTAGTGCACGGGCTTGTCGGCCTCGCCCTTCTTCTGCTCCGACTTGGCATCCAGACCTGCCTCTTTACGCTGTTGCGCGGTGATCGGCGCGGGTGCGTCGGTCAGCGGATCGACACCGCCTCCGGTCTTCGGGAACGCGATCACATCGCGGATCGAATCGAGCCCGGCCAGCAGCGCGGTGATCCGGTCCCAGCCGAAGGCGATGCCGCCATGCGGCGGGGCGCCGAAAGCGAAGGCGTCCAACAGGAATCCGAACTTCTCCTGCGCCTCCTCGTGGCTGATCCCCATCACCTTGAACACGCGTTCCTGCACATCGCGACGGTGGATACGGATCGAGCCGCCGCCGATCTCGTTGCCATTGCAGACGATGTCGTAGGCGTAGGCCAGCGCGGAGTCCGGGTCGGTGTCGAAAGTGGCCAGCGACTCCGGCTTCGGGGAGGTGAACGCGTGGTGCACCGCGGTCCACGCGGAATGCCCCAGTGCCACATCGCCGCTCGCCGTCGCCTCGGCGGTCGACTCGAACAGTGGCGCGTCCACGATCCACACGAAAGACCAGGCGCTCTCGTCGATCAAACCGACCTTACGAGCGATCTCCCCGCGCGCGGCGCCGAGGAGGGCGCGCTGCGCCTTGGCCGGGCCGGCCGCGAAGAACACGCAATCCCCAGGTACCGCACCGACATGTTTGGCCAATCCCTCACGCTCGGCATCGCTGAGGTTCTTGGCGACCGGACCGCCGAGCGTGCCATCCTCGTTCACCAGGATGTACGCCAGGCCCTTCGCGCCACGCTGCTTGGCCCACTCCTGCCAGGCGTCGAGCTGACGACGCGGCTGGCCCGCACCACCCGGCATGACCACCGCGCCGACATAGGGCGCCTGGAACACCCGGAACGGCGTGTCCTTGAAATACTCGGTGCACTCGGTGATCTCGATGCCGAAACGCAGGTCCGGCTTATCGGAGCCGAAGCGCCGCATGGCCTCGGCATAGGTCATGTGCGGGATCGGCGTCGGGATCTCGTAGCCGACCAACTTCCACAGCGCGGCGAGGATCTCCTCGGCCAGCAGGATGACGTCGTCTTGACGGACGAAACTCATCTCGATGTCGAGCTGGGTGAACTCGGGCTGGCGGTCGGCGCGGAAGTCCTCGTCGCGGTAGCAGCGCGCGATCTGGTAGTACCGCTCGATTCCGCCGACCATGAGCAACTGCTTGAACAACTGCGGGCTCTGCGGCAGTGCGTAGAAGCTGCCCGGCTGCAGCCGGGCGGGCACCAGGAAGTCGCGCGCGCCTTCCGGGGTGGATCGGGTCAACGTGGGCGTCTCCACCTCGACGAACTCGTGACGGGCCAGCACCTCGCGGGCGGCCGCGTTGACCTTGGACCGCAGCCGGATGGCGTGCGCCGGCCCCTCGCGACGCAGATCCAGGTAGCGATGCTTCAGGCGCGCCTCTTCCCCCGGCTGCTCATCCAGCTGGAAGGGCAGCGGTGCGCTCTCGTTCAATACCTCGAGTTCGGTGACGTTGACCTCGATGCCGCCGGTGGGCAGCTCCGGGTTCTCGTTACCGTCCGGGCGCAACTCCACGACGCCGGTGACTCGCACGCAGTATTCGGCGCGCAGCCGATGCGCTTGCTCGGCCGGCTCGCCTTCGCGGAACACCGCCTGGGCGACGCCCGACGCGTCGCGCAGATCGATGAAGATCACACCACCGTGGTCACGACGCCTGGCCACCCAGCCGGTGAGGGTGACGGTCTGACCGGCATGCTCGCTTCGCAGCGAACCAGCCAAGTGGGTGCGCAGCACGGTGTTCCTTTCGACGACTCGGCACCGGCGCGGTGTGACCAGGTGCGGGTCCATCGTAGTGAGACACATTCGCCGAGTGGAAACCGATATCGCCACGCGCGTGCCAAGCTGTATCGGCGAGGGCCGGGACCGAACGCTGTGAGCGACCATAAACGAGAAAGCGACAACGATGACCTTCAACGAGGGCATGCAGATCGACCCTGATCGGGTGTCGTCCGGCGGTGGCCCCGGTATGGGCGGCAAGATCGCGCTGGGCGGCGGCGCCGGCGGTCTCATCGTTCTGGTACTGACCCTACTGCTGGGCGGTGACCCCGGTTCGGTCCTCGGCAACTTCACCGGCGCACAAGACCAGAGCCAGACGCAGCCGGGCACGGCGGGCACGCCGAGCCACTGCAAGACCGGCGCGGACGCCAACAAATACCTCGACTGCCGGGTGGTGCTCACCGCGCAGAGTCTGGACGCCGTGTGGTCCACCGAACTGCCGAAGCAGACCGGCAAACGGTACGCGCAACCGAAGGTCGTCCTGTTCTCCGGCGCCACCTCGACCGGCTGCGGTAACGCCACCAGCTCCGTCGGCCCGTTCTACTGCCCGGCGGATCGGACCGCCTACTTCGACACGAGCTTCTTTCAGGAACTGGTGGACCGCTTCGGTTCCAGCGGCGGTCCGCTCGCACAGGAATACGTGGTGGCGCACGAAATCGGCCATCACATCCAGAACCAGCTCGGCGATATCGGCCGTGCACAACGGGATCCGCGCGGTCCGGAATCCGGCGCGGTGCGCACCGAGCTACAGGCCGACTGCTACGCGGGACTCTGGGCGCACTTCGCGGACAAACTGCCCGCACCCGGCGGTGGCCAGCCATTCCTGAAACCGCTGTCGGACACGGACATCCGCGACGCCCTGTCGGCGGCATCGGCGGTCGGCGACGACCGCATCCAGCGCGCGGCCCGCGGCAGGGTCAATCCCGAAGGTTGGACGCATGGGTCGTCCGAGCAGCGGCAGAAGTGGTTCCTCACCGGCTACAAAACCGGCGAAGTGCGCGCCTGTGACACCTATTCGGCCCAGGACCTGAACAATCCACCCGCCCTGCGGTGATTCGATCGACCGCACAGTTCGACTCGACTGCACGGCGCACCAGGACCCGCACCGCTCCTGGCTCTGTCATGATCGACGGCAGTTCACCTGTGCCACACGCGAACACGGGTCATACCGGAAGATTGGATTGATGCGAAAAACGACAGCGAGTGTCCTGGTTGCGATGCTGGCGCTCGCGGTGGGCGTCGGTACCGCCGCGGCCGAGCCGAACCCCGACCGGCCGCCGCTACCCAGTGCGTTGCCTTCGGTGTCCACCACGCTGGCACTGCTCACCCTGACGACTATCCCCGACGGCTGGGAGGACCGGATGGATCTGCGTCCACAGCTGGAGGTATTCGCCGACGGGAGGGCGGTCAAGAGTCCCGACGCCGTTGCCGCCGATCGCGGGCCGGATGCCCCGCCGAAACGGGTCGACGGGCGCATTCCCCAGGAGGTGCTGACCGCGGCGCTGGCCGAGACCAGATCCCTGGCGGCCGCGGACCTCGGCATGGCGAAGGGCACCGACCGAACCAGCCGGATCATCGACTACATGCCGCAGTCACCGAATGAGGATGTGCACCTCATCGTCTACGCACCCGACGCGACCGACGGGCTCGGCGCCGAGCAGGTGGCCTCGCGCAAGCGCTTCACCGACCTCTACACGAAGCTGCTCGACGCATTCGTTCAAGGCAACTGACAAGCACAGCCGAGCATGATTCGGTCCGAGCGGCATAAACCGTTCGGACCGAATCACGTGGTGACTGTTTCGCCGCGCTAGAACTGGTCCTGCTCGTAGTCGAAACTGATGATCTCGTCAGCGTGTGTCGCGCCGATGACGTTCGGCGTGGACTCCCCGAGGGGACCGGTGAGGTCGTCGTTGCCGGTGGGGCTCAGATATGGCTGCACTGTGCGCGAATGCTCGTCTTCAGCGCTGCGCTGCCCCGCCGCGGCGGCGGGTCCGCCCAGGAAGCTGTTGGCGCCGGTAGGGGTGGCGCCGGGACCGAACGGTGCGGCGGCAACCGGCTTGGCCGACGAAACCGCGGTGCCGGGCAGGCCGGTGGGCTTGGGTACCGACGGTGTGCTCGATGTTCCCGCCCGACCGGGGATTCCCGTCGGCCCGCCATGACCGATACTCGGGCTGTGCGGCGTGTGCACCGACGACGGGGTGGTCGAGGGATAGCTCGGTATTCCCGGTGCGGACGAATCCAGGCCGGCAGCCTGGGTGATGGTATCCGCGGTCGACTGGGCCTGTTCCAGGATCGGTTGGCCGACGTTCTGTGCCAGCGCCTGTGCGACTTCCTGCGGCGCCGGGCCGCTCCCGGATCCGACCAGCTGCTGCACCGCATTGCCGAGTTCGGCGGTCTTGCCCGCCAAGTCACCGCGGGTGGCGTTGACAACGCCCACAGCATGGCCGAGGTGCTCGGTGGCCGCGGCGATCAGCGTCGCCTGCGCCGGCGGGGTCAGGATCACCGGCGCCAGCGCGGTCGCCTGGGTGGCGAACGCCGCGGCGATGCCCAGCAGCTGCGCATTGCCCTGCTGTACCACGGTGGCGGCGCGCTGGGTGAGCTCGGCGATATCGATACCACGCCGGCTGGTCTCGTGGCCTTCGACGTTGGCCTGCTGACCCGCGACCTGCGCGTTGCGGGCGGCCTGGCTCTGCCAGACCTGGTCGACGGTGGCCATACTGCCCTTGCCCACCTGCATGGCCATCTCGATGACCTGGGAGGACCGACTGAGGATCGCCGTCGGATCGAACGCGCCGATGACACCGGTGCCGAAACTGCCGAGCAGATCGAGGAGCGGCTTCATGAGCACATCCACTCCCGGCAGCGCGGGCACCGCGATGCCCTGCAGCAGCGCGGCGACCGGGTCGGCGGGCAGCGGCGGCAACACGGCCTGTCCCGCGTTCGCAGCCTGGCTCGCCGCGGCGGACACCGCGCTCGGCGCGTCGGCGAGCGTACCGCTCAGTACACCCTGGGTGGCCTCGACCACCGGAGCAGCGACCTGGCCGATCGCCGCGCGCATGTCGCCGAGCAGCGTGGAGACCTCGTCCGGAACGCCCGTACCGCTCAGGCCAGGCAGGCCCGCCGGAATGGCGCCGACCGAGGTCTGGTCCTCGGAGATCTTGCGCGACAACACGAATGCGGGCGGTTCGATGGGCGGCAGATCGTCGGGCAGTTGTGGGAGCGGAAGATCGAGCACCGCCTGCGCGGGCGAGTGCTGCACTGCGTCGAGCACGGTCTGCCGACCGATATCGACGTTCTGCTCGGCCGCGTGCGCGACGGCCTCGTCCGCCGGCGCGATGACGCCGCTGTCGAGTGGTCTCATAGCACGCCACCGATCCGGCCGGTAGCGGATCCGAGCGCGCCTGCCGCCGACCAGTCGGTGGCCTCGTAGGCACTGGCAGCGCTGAACGCCGACTGTGAAAGCTTGGCGTACTTGGCCGACAGATCGTTGATGTCCTTGGCTTGCAGCACCTGGGCAGCAGCGAACATCGCGAGATAGTCGGCGCCGATCAGACCGAACACGGGAACCAGCGCGGAGACGTTCCGCACCGCATCGAGATTTCCGGCCCCCGCGAGATCGTCGGCGATGCCCGCGTTCGTGGCAGCGAACGCCCGGACCGCCGCGGTCTCCACCGAGAGATCACTCATCGAGTTGCCCCCCCAAAAAAATTGTTGTGAACAGCTGTGTCATGAACTTCGTCGCGACCTGCTTGTTCCCTGCCGAATCGGCTGGGCCGCTACGGTTCGGCCCAATATAGCGGACCTCGGCGACAAGTTTCGAGAGCTGACGCGGGACGTGCGCGCAAAATTGTAACGTGTTGCAAATTAGAACAAGTTCTATATTCTCGGTGTCATGAAGGTCGCAGTGACCGGCGCAGCCGGCTACCTTGGCACCAATCTGATTCGCCTCGCCACCGAGCGCGGCCACGAGGTCACCGCCATCGACCGAACAGTCCCCGACACGGCGATGCCACCGAATGTGACCTGGGTACGCGGCGACGTGCTCGATCCAGCCTCGATGCACGCCGCGCTGGCCGGCGCCGAGATCGTCTATCACCTGGTCGCGGTGATCACCCTCGCCGAGAAGAACGACCTGGCGTGGCGGGTGAACACCGAAGGGGTGCGCGTGGTCGCCGAGGCCGCGCTGGCCGTCGGCGCGCGCCGGATGGTGCATGCCAGCTCGATCCACGCGTTCGACCAATACAGCTGCGGCGGCCGGATCGACGAGAATTCGCCACGGTCGACCGACCCGACACTTCCGGTGTACGACCGCTCGAAGTGGGCAGGTGAGGTGGCACTACGCAAGGTGGTCGACCGAGGCCTGGACGCGGTGTTGTGCAACCCCTCCGGCGTCTTCGGCCCCTTGGACTACAGCAAGCCGCTGTCGAGAATCAACCGCACGCTCTGCGACGCGGCCCAAGGCAGGGTTCCCGCCATCATCGGCGGGGGTTTCGATCTGGTCGACGTGCGCGATGTGGCCAACGGCCTGCTACTGGCCGGCGAACTGGGCCGCACCGGCGAGAACTATCTGCTCGGCGGATCGATGATCTCGATGCTCGACCTGTGCAGGCTCGCCGCAGGCCACGGCGGCAGAAAAGGGCCGAAGTTCGCCATTCCCGCCAAAGTGGTGGCCGGAATCATCCCGGCACTCGCACCGATCGGCAAGTTGTTCGATTCCGACGTCGTCTCCAAGGCCGCGGTCGGCGCGCTGATCTCGGCGCCGATCGTGGACCACAGCAAAGCCGAACTCGAACTCGGCTACCATCCCCGCCCTCTCAACGAGACCGTCCGCGACCTGGTCACCTTCTTCGCAGACCCGGCCCGGACGACACCGGGGCCGTCCCGAATTACTTGACAGCAACTAGAACACATGTTCGACTGAATGGGTGCGATGGCAAAGCCGAACCGTGGACGCCGAGGACGGCGCGCTGCCCGGGCTGTCCCGCGCAGGTTTCGTACGCACCGTTACGACTCCTGAGTTCGACGGCATCACTTTTCACGAGGTGCTGTGCAAGAGCGCGCTGAACCGGATACCCGAGGGCGCCAACCTGCCGTTCCGATGGACGGTCAATCCGATGCGCGGCTGTTCGCACGCGTGCCGATACTGTTTCGCACGCAGCACCCACGAGTATCTGGACCTGGACGCAGGCCGGGACTTCGACGCGCAGATCGTCGTGAAGACGAATATCGCGGCGGTACTGCGCACCGAGTTGAACAAGCAGTCCTGGCATCGTGAGACCGTAGCGCTGGGCACCAATACCGACCCGTATCAGCGCGCAGAGGGAAGATATCGAGTCATGCCGGGCATCATTCGCGCGCTGGCGGATTCCGGCACCCCGTTCTCGATCCTGACCAAGGGCACGCTGCTGCGCCGCGACCTGCCGTTGCTCACGCAGGCCGCCCGCGAGGTGCGAGTCGGCCTCGCCGTGTCCATCGCTATCCTGGACCGGGACCTGCACCTCGGCCTGGAAACCGGCACGCCCTCGCCCCGCGCCCGGCTGGATCTGGTGCGCGTGCTCACCGACGCGGGATTCATGGTGCATGTCATGGTCGCGCCGGTGATTCCCTTGCTCACCGACAGCCACGCACACCTGGACGCGCTCTTCGGCGCCATCGCCGCGGCCGGGGCCGGCTCGGCCGTCGCGTTTCCGATGCACCTGCGCGGCAGCACCAGAGGCTGGTTCCTGACGTGGCTGGCCGAACACCACCCGGACCTGTTGCCTCGCTATCGCCGGCTCTACGGCCGAGGCGCGTACGTGACGCCGGAATACGCGACCTGGCTGCGCGGCCGAGTCGATCCGCTACTGGCCGCACACGGCCTGACGCCACACAAGACCGCAGAACCCGAGACACAATCCGAAACTGCACACACGGACGCCGCACAGCTGGCATTGTTCGCTTGACGCCCCCACCATCGGTTTTCCGATTCTCGTCGGTCCACTCGCTCCGGGGGCACACACCACGCTCGACGGAGTAGTTTGGCGATGACACCTCTCATCAACGAGGAAGTGAAGCAGGTACATGGTTTCGCACCAAAGTGATGTCGGCACAGCGAAATTGGAAAAGGTCGTCATACGGTTCGCCGGAGACTCCGGCGATGGCATGCAGCTGACCGGCGATCGCTTCACCCACGAGGCCGCGGCGTTCGGCAACGATCTGGCCACCCAACCCAACTTCCCGGCCGAGATCAGAGCACCGCAGGGCACGTTGCCGGGTGTCTCGTCGTTCCAGATCCAGATCGCCGACTACGACATCCTCACCGCGGGTGACCAGCCCGACGTGCTGGTGGCGATGAACCCCGCGGCGCTCAAGGCGAACCTGGAGGATCTGCCACGCGGCGCCACGATCATCGTCAACACCGACGAGTTCACCAAGCGCACTCTCGCGAAGGTCGGCTACGCCGCCGATCCGCTGGAGGATGACACGCTGTCGGATTTCGTGCTGCACCGGGTGCCCATGACCTCGCTCACCCTGGGCGCCACCGAATCGACGGGCGTCGGCAAGAAGGACGGCCAACGCGCGAAGAACATGTTCGCGCTCGGTCTGCTGTCCTGGATGTACGGACGCCCGATCGGCGGCACCGAGCAGTTCATGCGAGAGAAGTTCGCAGCCAAACCGGAGATCGCCGAGGCGAACGTGCTGGCTTTCCGCGCGGGCTGGAACTACGGCGAGACCACCGAGACCTTCGCCACCACCTACGAGATCGCGCCCGCCAAGTTGCCGCCGGGAACCTACCGCCAGATCACCGGCAACACCGCACTCGCCTACGGCCTTGTCGCGGCAGGGCAGCTCGCGGGGCTGCCGGTTTTCCTCGGGACATACCCGATCACGCCCGCCTCGGACATACTGCACGAGCTGAGCAAGCACAAGAACTTCGGCGTCACGACCTTCCAGGCCGAGGACGAGATCGCCGGAATCGGGGCCGCCCTCGGCGCTGCCCTGGGCGGCGCGCTCGGTGTCACCACCACCTCCGGGCCCGGCCTCGCACTCAAGAGCGAGACCATCGGCCTCGCGGTGATGACGGAGTTGCCGCTGGTGGTGATCGATGTGCAGCGCGGCGGACCGTCCACCGGCCTGCCGACCAAGACCGAGCAGGCCGACCTCTTGCAGGCCCTCTACGGCCGCAATGGCGAGTCCCCGGTGGCGGTGCTCGCGCCCCGCTCTCCCGCCGACTGTTTCGCCACCGCGGTGGAGGCGGCGCGGATCGCGCTCACCTATCGCACGCCGGTACTGCTGCTGTCCGACGGCGCGATCGCGAACGGTTCGGAACCGTGGTCGATCCCCCGCGTCGACGAGCTGGCGCCGATCGACCCCGCGTTCGAGCCGGAAGGCGATGACGCCGATCCATTCCAGCCTTACGCCCGTGACCCGGAGACGCTGGCGCGCCCGCTCGCCGTCCCCGGCACCAGGGGCAGAGCACACCGAATCGGCGGACTGGAGAAGGCGGACGGCAGCGGCAACATCTCCTACGACCCGGCCAACCATGAACTCATGGTGCGGTTGCGGCAGGCCAAAGTCGACACGATAGGTGTCCCCGATCTCGTGGTGGACGACCCGCAGGACCAGGCCGAGCTGCTACTCATCGGTTGGGGCAGTTCTTACGGTCCGATCGGTGAGGCGTGCCGCCGCGCACGCCGCCGGGGCGTGTCGGTCGCCCAAGCGCACCTACGGCATCTGAATCCGTTGCCCGCAAATCTCGGTGACGTGCTCCGGCGCTACCGCACCGTAGTCGCGCCGGAGATGAACGGCGGCCAGCTGGCTCTGCTGCTCCGCGGGAAATACCTGGTCGACGTGCAGCCGTGGACGAAGATCGCGGGCACAGCGTTCTCCGCCCAAGAACTGGTCGGAGTGATCGACGCGGCACGCGACGGATCGATCGCGGATATGGA
This sequence comes from Nocardia sp. NPDC049190, assembly GCF_040648115.1. NCBI lineage: Bacteria > Bacillati > Actinomycetota > Actinomycetes > Mycobacteriales > Nocardiaceae > Nocardia > Nocardia sp. NPDC049190. The sequence goes on along the minus strand of NZ_JBEZDE010000004.1, from coordinate 81,336 downwards.
ACAGCACAAGGCCTTCGCCGCGCGGGCGCAGGCCACCTATCGAACGCGGTCGGACAAGGTGCGTCCACAGCCGTGCGCCGAGCCGAACATCGGGGGTACCGAATGACCATCGTCGAAACCTCGCTTGTCGGCGCCGATCTGGGCCTGACCGGGGTATCCGGGGTGCCGTCGGCGGACGGACCGCAGAAAGCGAAGGACTACACCTCGGATCAGGAGGTGCGCTGGTGCCCCGGGTGCGGTGACTATGTGATCCTGGCGACCGTGCGCGGTTTCCTTGCCGACCTCGGGTTGCGCCGGGAAAACCTGATGTTCGTCTCCGGGATCGGCTGCTCGAGCCGCTTCCCGTACTACTTGGAGGCCTACGGAATCCACTCCATCCACGGTCGCGCGCCAGCGATCGCCACCGGGCTCGCGGTCACCCGCCCCGATCTGTCGGTCTGGGTGGTGACCGGAGACGGTGACGCGCTGTCGATCGGGGGCAACCATCTCATCCACGCGCTGCGTCGCAACGTGAACATGACGATTCTGCTGTTCAACAACCGGATCTACGGGCTGACGAAGGGCCAGTACTCACCGACCTCGGAGCAGGGCAAAGTCACCAAGTCCACGCCGATGGGCTCGGTGGACCACCCGTTCAACACCCTGTCGGTCGCGCTGGGCGCCGAGGCGACTTTCGCGGCCCGCGCCCTGGATTCCGACCGCGCGGGACTCACCGAAGTGCTGCGCGCGGCCGCCGAACATCGTGGCACCTCGTTCGTAGAGATCCTGCAGGACTGCCCGATCTTCAATGATGGCTCGTTCGACGTGCTCCGGCGCGAGAGCGCCGCGGACCACCTCATCCCGCTGCGGCACGCCGAGCCCATCCGCTTCGGCACCGAGGGCGAATTCGCGGTCGTGCGAAAAGGGTTCGGGCTGCAGGTGGCCCGCGCCGACAGCGTCGCGGAGTGCGACATCGTGGTACACGATGCCTACGCGGAAAACCCGGAGTACGCCTACGCGCTGTCGCGGCTGTCCGACCAGGATCTCGGGCACGTGGTCACCGGTATTCTCCGCCGCGTCTCGAGGCCCACCTACGATGACGCGGTGCGTGCCCAGACCGAGGTGGCCCGCGGGCGCGATCCGATCGATCCGGGATCACTGCAGTCGCTGCTCAGCGGACGCGAAACCTGGACGGTCGACTAGGCTCGCGGGTCGGAGCAGACGGATCCGCGCGACGGCGGGACGTCGCGCGGATTCGCGGAGCGCGAGATGCGTCAGACGCGCTTGGCGAATCCGAGGTCGATGACGGCGTCGCGCTCCTGCGCCAATTCCGCGACCGAGGCGTCGATGCGGGCACGGGCGAGATCGTCGATGCTCAGTTCCGGCACGATCGTGTAGTCACCGTTTTTACAGGTCACCGGGAACGAACTGATCAGCCCTTCAGGCACGCCGTAGGACCCGTCCGATGGGACGGCCATGGACACCCAATCGCCCTCCTCGGTGCCCCGCATCCAGTCGTGGATGTGGTCGATCGCCGCGCCGGCCGCGCTGGCCGCCGACGACGCGCCGCGAGCCCGGATGATGGCCGTGCCGCGCTGCTGCACCGTGGGGATGAAGTCGTCGGTCAGCCAGGCGCGACCGCCGCCGACGCGGTCGAGGGCGCGACCGCCCGCGATGGTGGCGTGCGCGATGTCCGGATACTGGGTCGCGGAGTGGTTGCCCCAGATCGCGACGCGGGCGATATCGGCGACGGGCGCGCCGGTCCGCGCGGCCAGCTGGGCGATGGCGCGGTTGTGGTCGAGACGAGTCAATGCGGTGAAACGCTCGGCGGGAACATCAGGAGCGTTGCTCATCGCGATGAATGCGTTCGTGTTGGCCGGGTTCCCGACCACCAGCACCCGTACATCGTCCGCGGCGCCGGCGTTGATCGCCGCGCCCTGCTCCGCGAAGATCGTGCCGTTGGCAGCGAGCAGATCCGAGCGCTCCATCCCCGCGGTACGCGGACGAGCCCCGACCAGTACCGCGATGTCGACGCCCGCGAAACCGGTCCACGGATCGTCGCTGATCTCAATGGACTCCAGCAGTGGGAACGCACCGTCCGCCAGCTCCATCGCGACACCCTCGAGCGAGGCCACCGCGGCGGGGATCTCGAGCAACCGCAGCCGCACCGGCGTGTCGGCGCCGAGCATCGCGCCGGCCGCGATCCGGAACAGCAGGCTGTACGCGATCTGACCGGCGCCTCCGGTCACGGCAACAGTCACGGGCGCGGTCCCGGCAGCGGTGCTCACGACAACTCCTTGCGGTAGGCGGACTCTCGGTGCCCACCCTATCGACTCGAAGAGATCACGAAGCTGGTTGGTGAGTGACACGACAGTAATCCGATCGTGCGGCTGAAGACCCCGGGTGCGCGGCATGGTAGGTCTGCCGGGCCGGGGACAACCGACCCGACCGAACGGGTCGATACTGCCGACGTGTACCGGTCAGCCGAGCGTGGCAACCTCGGTGTCGGTCAGCACGATCGGCGACACCATGTCTTTGGCACGCGCCAGCCGCACGGCGCGATACAGTGGCCGCTCGTCCAGCCCGGCGTCGCGCGCCTCGGCCCGCAATTGGTGCGTCAGCATCGCGGCAACCGCCACTGCCGCGGCCAAATGACTTGTGGCGAGTGCGTCGGCCAGTCTGCGTAGACCCAGCAGGTGCAGTTCACGCCCGCTGCCTGCATCGGTATACATGGCCAGCGGGATGATCTGCGAGGCTTCCCCCACGGTGACCCGCAGGACGATGCGGCTCAACCGGGCCGGGAACACGAGCACCTCGACGCCGGTCGCCGCCGAGATCTCCAGCTGCCGTTCACCGAGCAGCTTGCGCGCATGAATCGTCGTTCCCGTCAACCACATTCGCCGCCGCCGCACAGCGATGGCGTACAGCACGGTCGGCGCGCCGACGGCGATACCGATGGCAGCAGCGATCGGCCAGCTCACGACGGTGGCAGCCAGCAGCGCCGCCCCGATCCCGATGCCCGACGCGGCCAGCGCAAGCCTGCGTAGCATCGGTGCGTACAGCTCGGGCGCGACCAGATCGAGTCCTACCGGCGCAACCGCCTGCTGGTCACCAGAATTCGTCGACACTGCACTGCCTTCCCGACCGAGGCGCCGGTCGTTTGCGGTGACGCGACCGCGCCGACCCGACTGGCGAGCGGTGCGCTCGTTGTCACGTGTACCCCGCACACCGCCACCAGAACCCCGAATTCGGTGGTGTCGACGCCGCGGCTAGCCGGCAAGCGAGTCGCGGATCACCCCGACCGCCTCGTCCAGCGGAACCTGCCGTTGCTCGCCGGTCGCCATGTCCTTGAGCCCGATGGTGTTCTCCGCGAGATCGCGGTCGCCCAGCACCAGGGTGAGCTTCGCGCCGGACCGGTCGGCCGCCTTCATCGCGCCCTTCACACCACGACCGCCGTAGGCGAGATCGACCCGGATGCCCGCGGCCCGCAACTGCCCGGCCAGCACGACCAGCTGATGTTTGGCGGCATCGCCCAGTGGCACACCGAACACGTCGCAGCGCGCTGGGCTACCCACCGACTTACCCTCCGCCGCCAGCGCGAGCATCGTGCGGTCGACACCGAGGCCGAACCCGATCCCCGACAGCGGTTGACCGCCGAGTTCGGCCATCAGCCCGTCGTAGCGACCGCCGCCACCGATGCCGGACTGCGCGCCGAGACCGTCGTGCACGAACTCGAAGGTGGTCTTCGTGTAATAGTCGAGACCGCGCACCATGCGCGGGTTCACCACATACGGCACCCCGAGCGCTTCCAGGTGCCCGAGCACCTGCTCGAAGTGCGCCTTGGCCGACTCCGAGAGGTGATCGATCATCAGCGGAGCATCCGCTGTCATCGCACGCACCTCGGGCCGCTTGTCATCGAGGACGCGCAGCGGATTGAGCTGGGCGCGGCGCGTGGTTTCCTCGTCCAGCGGCAGACCGAACAAGAACTCCTGCAGCAACTCCCGGTACTGCGGGCGGCAGGTCTCATCGCCGAGTGAGGTGATCTCGAGCCGGAACCCCTCGAGCCCGAGTCCACGGAATCCGCCGTCGGCGATGGCGATCACCTCGGCGTCCAATGCCGGGTCATCGATGCCGATCGCCTCGATACCGACCTGCTGCAGCTGCCGGTAACGGCCCGCCTGCGGCCGCTCGTAGCGGAAGAACGGACCGGAATAGACCAGCTTCACCGGGAGCTGACCACGGTCGAGTCCGTGTTCGATGACAGCGCGCATCACGCCCGCGGTGCCCTCAGGGCGCAGGGTGACGCTGCGGTCGCCACGGTCGGGGAAGGTGTACATCTCCTTGGTGACCACGTCGGTCGACTCGCCGACCCCGCGGGCGAACAACGCGGTGTCCTCGAAGATCGGCAGCTCGACATGCCCGTACCCGGCCAGTTGGGCGGCCCGGAGGAGGCCGTCGCGCACCGCGACGAACTCGGCCGAGCCGGGTGGCACGTAGTCCGGTACCCCCTTCGGGGCGGAGAAGCTGCTGGTCTTGGTCACGATGCTCCAGTTTCCACCACCACGCCCCGCGAAGTCCAACCGGCTTCCCGAACCGACTCTCAGGAAGGATACGGAACAGTCTCAGGAAGAAATGGCACACTCTTATCCCGATGTCACCGGATACGGGAGGAACGTGGTAGTGCCGAGCAACGAACAGCGACGAGCAGCGGCGAAACGCAAGCTGGAGCGCCAGCTCTCCCACCGAGCGCAACGGGCGCAACGGCGCAAGCAACTCACGATCGCCGGCTCGGTGCTCGGTGTAGTCGTAGTGGTCGCCGCCGTCACCGGGGTGTACTTCCTGACTCGCGGGGAGGACAGCAACAACTCCACGGCCGCCGACGCCGCACTCTCCGATTCCGCTGCACTGTCCGATTCCCCGGCTCCCGCGGCGCCGCCTGCCGCAAAGGCGAAGCCGGCGAAGGTCGACTGCGTCTACCACGACGGCGCCAAGGCCGCGAGCAAGCAGGTGGCCAAGCCGAAGGGTGACGGCATCCCGACCACCGGTGTCGACGCCGAGGTGAGCGTCAGCATGGAGACCAGCCAGGGCCCGGTCGGACTGACGCTGAACAACGCCGCGGCGCCCTGCACCGTGAACAGTTTCGTCAGTCTGGCTTCGCAGAACTTCTTCGACGGCACCGCCTGCCACCGGATGACCGCCAGCACGATGCTGAAGGTGTTGCAGTGTGGTGACCCGACCGGCACCGGAACCGGCGGTCCCGGTTATGAATTCGACAACGAGTACCCGACCGATCAGTACGCCCAGGACGATCCGGCGACCAGCACACCGATCGCCTACAAGCGCGGTGCGCTCGCCATGGCGAACGCCGGCCCCGGCACCAACGGCAGCCAGTTCTTCATCGTCTACGGGGATTCCCAGTTGCCGCCGCGGTACACGATCTTCGGCACGGTGGACGAGAACAGCCTCGGCACCCTCGACAAGATCGCCCAGATCGGCCAGGACGATTCGAACGGGCCCGATGACGGCAAGCCGAAACAGCCGGTCACGATCCAGTCGGTACGAATCGACCGCTGATCCTCTAACTCGCGGGCCCGCGGCCGAGATAACGGCGGCGGGCCCACGTCGTACCGGGCATGTGACCAATCGATGTCACGCGGCCCGGATAGGACACTCTGTGCGGTAAGCATGTCCTGAATCAGAAGATCATCCGGAGAGTCCGAAGGCGTGCCGGAATTGTGCGATATATGCTGATAACCAGGCGCGCTAGTGCGATTGTGTCGACCTTTGTCAGGTAATCTCGAACCAAGGAGTTCCCATAGCGCAGCCATCCCCAGCAGGGCAATCCCCTGGGCGGGAGTCCGCGCCACAAGTCCTCCTGGTGTCCACGTTTGCAGAGGGGACACCGCCTACGGACTACAGTTCGCATGGCGGCGTCCGTGACGAAGCACCACAATCATCCACAGTGATCACTGCAGCATCGGGGAGCAGCCATGTCCGAGGAACTGGATGACATCGGCCGCGAAACTGCGGCCATGATGAGGACTATGTTGCAGCTGGCGACGCTCGTCGCGCTGCGGACCCGCGAGCGTGGTCAGAAAGAAGCCGAAGCGCGAGCGAAGCTCACCGAAGCCCGCGCCAAAGAGGCCAGGGAGATGCAGATCCGTGAGGCGCGGGACGCGAAGGCGAAGGATCCGCGCAATGCGGAACTGACTCGGCTGATCGAGAAACCGCTTGCGGAAAAAGGTGTGTCCCTGGAGAAGGACCGCTTCTCAGCGCAAGCAGAGGCCACCCGCATGGCCGCGAACGCCGCGGCGAACGCCAAGCCCGCGCTACGATACGACTCCCCGGAACGACGCATGGCGATCGCCGCCCATCTCGCCAAGATGGGTGTCGCGCCGGAGCTGGCCGCGGTACGGATGCTGATCGAGGTGGGCCAGGCGCAGCCGCCGGGCGAGGCCGTACGCGCCCGACCGGACGAGGCGCCGGCGGTGACAAGGGCCAAGGACCGGGAAAGCCGCGGTCTGGAGCGCTCGAGACAGTAACAGAACAACACAAACGCCCGCTGGTTTCCCAGCGGGCGTTCGCCTTACTGGGCAGCGGCGTGAACCGCTGCCGCGCAGACGGTCACAGGCCGAAGTCACCGACCGTAGGATCACCGAACATGCCGTGTTGCGGCGATTTCAGCGGCAACGGGCTGAGCATGTCCTTGTGGCCGTTGCGCACACTGCAGTATTTGAATGGCCCCTTGGGGTCGAAGAGCTTCGACATGTGCTGATCCGCGTGATCCAGGAACCAGACACTCAATCCAGTCGATGGATCCAGACGATAGTGCTCCCATGCCCGCCACAACGCGTCCAGACGCGCGACCGCCTCGGCGTGCTGCCACCACTCCGGGCACCACACCGTGTCGCTGAGATCGGTGACCTGTCGCCGGTAAACCACGCTGAGATAGTTCTCGACGAACTCCACCACACTCGCGTAGATCATCGGTTGTTGCTGCTGTTCGGTCACAGCGGCCGAGCCTCCTCGATCTGTCCGTACTCGGGTGGTGGTGTCCCCTTGCTCAACGAGGGGGCGCCGATCAGGTCCGTGATTTCCGTCTTACGTTGCGGATCGTGGTGTGAGATGGACTTCTTCACCTCGGCAGCGTACTCGCCCTCCCACCAGGGCACGGTCCGGACGAGCACCGGCGGCGCGCCGGACGGGAACACGATGATCCGGCCGCGCGGCAGCGTGGCGAGGCCGTTGACCGAGAAGGTCTTGGAGGAGCCGAGCGAGCGCGAATAACTCTTGCCCCCTTTGGATTCCGACATCGACTGGGAGATCGAGTCGTACTCGCCGAGGACGTCGGACCGCTCCTGCAGAAATTTGGTGTCGTCGACACCGCTGCCGAGCACCTTGATGTTCGCCGCCGCCCACAAGGCGTTCATGCCGCTTTCACCCCAACAACGAACCCCTTGTGCCCAGGACTGCAGCACTGTCATCACCACGATGCCGCGCGACCCGAAGTGGCTGTACTGTTTCGGCAGATCCTTCCAGCGCACCACGTTCGCGGCCTCGTCCAATACCGCGAGCAACGGAATCGCCAATCGCCCGCCTGCCGACTGCGAGGCCTTGCGCATCGCGACATCCACCACTGCTTCGGTGAGCGCGCTGACCAGCGGGGCAGCCGAGCCGCGGCCCTCGAGCGAGAGACTGTAGAGAGTTCCGTTGTGCTCCAGGAACTCCAACTCGTCGAACTCCCGGCGATCTCCGCCCTGGGTGATCCACGGATGCACGTTCGACAACTTGAGGCAGCGGACCATCTTCTTGGCAGTGCCGAAGATGCCGCTTCGTGTGCGCGGATCGCTGTTGTATTGGGAGGACAGACCGGAGGCGGTGTAATGGTGGCGCGCGGCACGGAGGAGCTCGATGGGCTCGGTGTCCTGCGGGTTGGTCACCCACTCCCACACCTGGACAATCGGTCTGCTGCCATTGCCGTCGCCGACGGCGGCGGCGAGGAACAGTCCGGCGAGCAGGTCCTCGGCCTCCGGATCGAAGAACGCGTCGGTCTGGCTGTCGCTGCCGTCGTCGCCGTCGGCGAAGTGCCCGGCCAGCCGCGCCGCGCGCATCTCGCAGCCCTCGCGGCGGGCATCCACCCAGGACAGCGGATCCCAGAACCAGGTCGGCTCCTCGCCGGCGACGCCCTGCGGGTCGAAGACGAACGTGGGACTTCCTTTGGCCTCCCGGACGTCACGGGTGGCGTCCACCACGTCGCGCTTGTTCGAGGTCGCCAGCACCGGTCCGATCGCGGTCAGGATCGCCGGGATCACCCGGGAGGTCGATTTGCCCTGACGCGGGCCCCAGATGTCCAGATGCAGATCTTCGTAGGAGCCATAGAGCATCACCCCGTCGGCGACGCCGATCCCGATCGGGACGCCGGGTATGTCGTCGTATCCGAGTCGCACGCCGAGCTGTTCGGCCTTCTCCCGGACCCCCGCCTCGGTGAGCATCGAGATCGCGCCACCGTAGCCCATCACGTCTGCCTTGTCGTCGACCGGCAGCCTGCCCTTGTTGCGCCGCTTCTTCAGCTCCTTGCCGATCACGAGATAGGCGACCGCGCTCAGGATCACCAGCAGCACGATCACCGTGGCCGCGCCGGGCCATTGCAGCTTGCCCCTGGCGAGGCCGGCGACGATGGCGATCGGGTTGATCGGGATGTGCTGCGGACTGCCCGCGAGCAGGTTACCCAGATGCACCGCGAGCCACAGGGTTCCGAAGATGGCGAAGCCGGCGTAGGTCAGGATCAGGACGGCATCCGGATCGGGCACGGCCGGATCTGTGACCTTTTTCTTCTTCGCCATGTTTGCCTCCTGGGTCGAGCCGTCCGGTGGGAATGCGTGTGGTCAGCGGAATGCGTCGAGCCGCCAGCCGTCGGGCGTGCGAACGACGGTGGCGATCACCGTCGCCGGCGGCAACGACTCCTTGCGTCCGTTCGGGAAGGCGACAGTCTGCTCGATCCCGATTTTGAATTGCTGGATGTTCGGGTCGACGGTGTTCGGCGCCTTTTCGCCGGAGGCGAAGGTGAAAGCCTCCACGCGTGCCCCTGCCTTCCCCCAGTCCGCCCACTGCAGCGTCGCCTTCGGCGTCGCCAACCCGGTAGGCGCGCCATCCAGCATACGAATGAGGCTGGGACCGAGGTACTTCCGTGCTCGAATCAAGGATGCCCCCTGATCTTCGCTGGCCGGTTCCCAGGTGTAGATCTCCCGCAGCGCCGCGACCGCGACGCCATCGGGCGTCACCGGGTCGGGGGCGGGGACACCCTCGAGCAACCGGGTTGTCGATGTAGCCGGGTGCGCCCCACCGGATTCCGCGTCCGTACGGTCGCCACGACCGCAGGCCGCGCCGAGCATCGCGACGCTCAGCACCAGCATCACCACCAGTTTCGTGCGCGCATTTGCCTTGTCTGTCCAGGCTAGCGGCATCGGGGGGCACTTCGGCAGTCTCGCCGCCGTGTGTTCCGGCGCGACGTGAACACCGCCACTCACAGCACCCTCCTCGCCCGTCCGTCCCCAGGGACCGCGATGTCCGAGACACCGCCGCGCGACCGCACATCCGCGCCGGGCACCGATTGGATCATGCGTCCGGCTCCGGCGTAGATGCCGACCTGCGCGGGCCCACGCGGCCCGAATGAGCTGAACACCAGGTCACCCGGCCGCACTCTGCTCATCGGCACCTCGACACCGGTCTCCCACTGTTGCTCGGCCGTGCGCGGCAGCGTGAGCGTGCCCGCGGAGGCCGCGAACACCGCCGCCGAGGTCAGCCCGGGGCCGTCCAGGCCGCCACCGCTGGGTCCCTGCGGCCCGCCACCGCCCCATACATACGGCGCACCGAGCCACTCGTGCGCGGCCTCGACGATCTGGTCGCCGGTCGACCCCTCCCCCGGTGTGAACCGACCGAGCGAACCAGGCGCCCGGTACTGGGCTTCCATCGCCAGGATGTTCTTGACGTATGGCTGGGTCTCAGCGTAATGCGCCGCGACCTGATTCGGCATGCCCCCCGAGGCGAGCACCGCGCCTTCGCCTGCGTTGTACGCGGCCAGGGTCAGCGCGACGACATCGCCCTGCACTTTCCCCTCGGATTGCCACCCCAGGATCTTGTGCGCGATCGCGCACATGTAACGGCCCTGGCCGATGATTGCGTCGCCGTCATCCCACAGGCTGGCCATGCCGTTGCCATCGGCGTCGATCACATAGGGCTGGCCGTCGTCCGGATTGGTGCTCACCGCGGTACTGGGCAGGAACTGCGCCAGCCCTTGCGCACCGGCGGGTGAGATCGCACCGCGCCGGAACCCTGATTCCTGCCTACCCTGCGCCGCGAGCAACGACGGCGTGATCTGCGGGCAGATCGAACCGGCACGGCGATACCAGATCTCGAGTTCCGGTGGAACCTTGCCCGCCGCGAGCGCGCCACCGGCGGTGCCGAACCCGAGACTGCACCGCGGATCGCTGGAGAAAGCGCGCGCGCCACCGACATCCGGGGTGGGGGCACCGCCCAGCCAGGGCAGCGGGTCGATCTGACGGCCCCCGGTGAACCGGCCGCCCGGGACGATCTCGAAATGCAGGTGCGGACCGCTGGATTCGCCCGCGGAGCCGACCGCGCCGATGGGCTGAGCCGCCCGCACCGTGTCGCCGACCCGGACGAGAACACCCGAACTCCACATGTGGCCGTAGACCGCCGAGTACGAGCGGCCGTTGGTGTCCGTCGAGTCGATGACGATCCAGTTTCCGAAACCCGATGCGGGACCCGCGGCGACGACGCGACCATCGGACACGGAATAGATCGGGGTCCCGTCGTCCGCAGCCAGGTCGACGCCCCTGTGCGCGCCGCCCCGAGAGCCGAAAGTATCTGACACGCTGAAGGTTCCGGCGGCCAGCGGGAGCGTACGCCGCAGCGGACCGCGTCCCGCGGCAAGCAACGGTGTCGCGGTCGCGGTCGGATTGGCCTGTGTGACACTGGGCTTGCCGGTCGCGGCGACCCGTGCGTCACCGGGAGCGTATCCGCCGACCGGCGGCAGCATCGACTGCGAACCCAGCACCGGGACTCCTTCACACGCGTCGTCCACCGCGGGCATGACGATGACGAGCACGATGGTCAGGAGACCGAGCACCGCTCCGAGCGCGGACCACAGCACCGTTTTACCGCTCATCGCCGCACCTCGGCGCCGTGCCGCGGGCAGGCGTGCGTCACGTCCGGCGCCGGGCTTCGTTGAGCGTGTCGGCCAGGGTGCGGTTCATCTCGGCGGCGGCCGCCAACTGCTGTTGCAGCAGTGCGACCTTTCGCCGCAACGCGGTCGCGTCCATACGTTCCAGACTGGGGCCTTCGGCCGCGCGCACCCAGTTCCGTACCGAATTCGTGTGCACACCGATCTGTTCGGCGACCACGCGACAGGCCTCCGATTCGCTGCGTAGTTTGGCGGTGAGCGCCATCGCCTGCTGGACTGCGGCCTCGCGAACCTCCGGCGAAACGCGGCGATAGGACCGGTGCGGCATCATGCGGCGCACCCCCCACCGGCGGTCACACGCCGCGACCCGCCGCGACCGGATCCCGCATCACGTCTCAATTGATACCTCATGCGGCACTCCCTGGCGAATCCGTTCCCCGCGACGTCGATTCGGTGAATTCGCTGAACCGCTGGTTGGTGTCGTGGATTCCGCTCTCCTTCTCCGACAGCGTGAATTCCATGTGAAACGGGATGCCGGGCCGGCGGTCCTCACCGATCTTCAACAGGAACTTACCGGTTCCCGGCGGCGATGGCCGCTGCTGGCCCGGTTTCAGCGCTTCGCCGGTCAATGCCTGCGGCGCTGACCATCCGGTCACCATCTCCTCCTCGGCGGACGTGAACGGAATCGTGCTGTCGAGACGTTTGATCTCCTCGGCGGGGAGGGCGCCGAAGATCTTGGCGCGCGCGCGTTCGAGGAAGCCGAGCGCCTTGGCGATGGCGGCTTCCGATCCCAGTGCTTGCAGGTCCTTGATCGTATGGCTGATCATGATCAGCGCGGTGGCGATGCCACGCTGCAGTCGAGTGAGTTCGTCGACGCGGTCGACCATGAAGTCGCCGAGACCGAGCACCTGCCACAGCTCGTCCATCACCACTTGGAAATACCGCTGCGGGCCCAGATTCGCATCCGAGAGAACGTGTGCTGCCTCGACGGAGGCGAAGCCATCCGCCCAACAGGCCAACATGACGGCGGCCTTGAGCTTCTTGTCGCCGGTCGGGATATGCGAAACGTCCATGCACACCGCGACCGCGCTGGTGTCGATCGGTACGGTGGTCTGGCCGTTGAACACCGCGCCGAACGGACCCTGGGTGAGCGCGCGCAGCGAGCGGCGCAAGCCTTTGATCGCATTCTGATACTCGCCCGGGTTGTCGGCGCCCGCGTCCAGCATCAGCTCCTCGCCGCCGACGACGATCACCTCGAGCAGGTTCTCCATGATCGGCGGTTTGTCCGGCGCGAACCCGCTGCCCGGTTTGTAGAGGATGCGCAGCGCGGTCGAGATCAGCGTCTCCTCGTAGTCGCGTACGCGGTCGCCGCGAACCAGTTCGACCAGACCGGCGATCAGCGTCACCTGTCTGGCCCGCAGGTCCTGCAATACCTGAAGTTGCAGGGCAGGATGGTCTTCCAGACGCGGCACGACCGCGCCGAGCACCCCCGCGGCGAGCGGGTTGAGCTTGCCGTGCCCGTATCCCAGGTCGATCACCTGGCCACCGACCAGCTCCACCATCTTGCGGTAGTCCGGTTTGACGTCCGCCAGGATCAGCGGCGTAATGCCCTGCGCGATGCCGCCGAGCACGATCCGACGGACCAGCGACGACTTGCCGAAACCATTGAGGCCGAGCACGAACAGGCTGGGTGCGGTGATGAAGCTGCCGCGCATGAACCAGTTCATCGGATCGAAGCAGACCGGTGCACCCGTGTGCAGGTGCGAGCCGAGCGGCGTACCGATCAGCGGTGCGCCGGCTCCGACCGACCACGGCCACAGGCCCGCGACCTGCGCGGTGGTAGCGCGGTATTCGACGGGACGTCCGACCACGTTCATCCTGCCACCCCCCGCGCCCGCATAGCCCCGGTCGGTGAGTTGCGCTGTGCTGCGGTCGAATCCGTCCTCGATCGTCTGCTCGGCACGTGCGGCGTAGTTGCGGCGGCGGATATCGTCGGTACGGACCCGGAACTGTGCCCACGCAGCGCGCAGGCCGCTGCCCTCCCGGGCGATCATCTCCAGCTTGGCGCGGGTGGCGTCGTCGAGCAGCGGAGGACCAGACTGTTTGCGCCGGTCCGCCCGGGCTTTCGCGCGCCGGGCCGCCTTGTCCGGATACGCGGCGCCCATGGCGCGGTCGGCCGTGTAGTCGACCTTTGCGGGCCGTGCCATGCGACCGGTTCGGGCGCCGTTGGGATCCGGACGTCCCGGCCGGCCCATCCGCTCGGTGACCGCGTCCCGGGACGGACGGGGAGTCCGGGTACCGTCGGCACGGGAGCGATCCGCGGACGAGCGTTCACCACGGGACCGGTCGACATGCGCCCGTTCGGAGCGCGCGCCGTCGGATCGGCCGGCGCCTGCGCGCGCATGCCGCTCGGCGGCCTCTCGCGCGGCCCGCCGGTCCCGGTCGGACGTCTCGACGCCCGACCGATCCTCGCCGCTCACCCGCCCCGATTCCCGCCTCGGGCGTCGCGGCCGCTCCAGCCGCTGTCCCCATTCGTCCCGTCCGGTCTGCTCGAGCCGCCTGCGGCGTTCGGCCTCGTCCCGGTCTCGTACGGGTGGCTCGTAATCCCGTGCCATCTATCGCTCACCCCGCCAGTGCCTTGGGAATTGTCGCGTGTTCCGGCAGGATCACCCCGCAACCCAGCGAAGCCGCGAAGGCCGCCGCTTGGTAGCGGTAACACCGCCGAATCTTCAAGCGCGCCTGCGTCGACAGGTCGCGCGTGATGGCTTCGATACGCGGCAGGTCGCCGCGCAGGGGCTCGGTGATGGTCACCAGCGCTCCGAAGCGGGTCACACCGTGACCCCTGGCCTGCTCCTCTCGGGCCTGCTGGGTGGCGCCCACCCGCAGAGTCGCCGCCGCGGACACCACACCACGTTCGCTCTGCTGGGCCACCAGTGCGTTCTTGAAGTCGTCGTCCACGATCTCGGCGGCGTCGGCGGCCGAGTGCGGACGGTACACAATGGCGATACGTTTACGCGGCACTTCGGGATTCGGCGCGAGCAGTCGCTGCAGCACCCGCTCGTCGACCGCGCCCTCCGGCGCGGCGTCCATCTCCCAGGTGACCGATCGGCCACCGTCGTGCAGCAGGTGGTCCCACTTCTCATCGTGCGAGACCGGTCCGGCGTCCGCCCAGTCCAACCCGTGGCCCTCGGGTGCGCTCGCCGCGACTTCCAGATCGGCCTGCGAGGCAGGGTCGTAACTGCGCCGAATGAACGAGATCACCTCGTCGGCCGACATCGGCTGCGCCCGCACGCCCGCCTCCGCCAGCGCGGCACAGATGCCCGGCAGCCGCCGGCCGATCTCGACGGCCTCCTCGGCCGGGTTCTTCCGTCGCTCGGCGGTAGTGGCCTTGAAGGTGATCGCCACGCGCGGCAGCAACTGCACCCGCTCCTGCGGCAGTTCGGTCGCCAGCTCGTACATCACCTGCTGAGCCAGCTCCGGAGCCTCCGGCCGGGTGATCGTGGAAACCTCGGTGAGCAAACGGTTTCCGGTCTCGGGCACAGTATCGATGACCGGGACAACGGCGATGATGTCACTGGTCTGACCGACCGAGGCCAGAAAAGTACCCCATGCCGAAACCCACCGATCGATGACCGGCTGGTCCACCGCCTCATGGCCCTGCGGCCACGCGCGCAACACCACCGTGTACTGCGCGAACTGTGGGAGGTGGATCATGCCGAAGCTGTAGCCGCCCGCGTCGATGCCCTCGTAGAGTTTGGAGGGCGCGAGCAGACCGGGCAATCGGGTGACACCGCCCGGGATTCGGGAGAACCTGCCACCCCGGTACACGTGCTCGCCGCGACTGCGCGAGCGCATCCAGTTGAACATCATCAATCCCGTCTCGTAGCCCGAACGGCCCCCCGTCCGCCACACCAGTGGCACCATCACGACGACACCTGTGCCGCCGACGATCACCCCCCATTGGAAGCCACCGACCATCGCGGTGATCAGCGCCGTGATCACGACCCCGAAGCCGAGCACGGTCTCCTCCCACCGCAGGCCGAAAAGACCTGCGCTGCGCGGCTTCTGCCAGAGTCCGTACGAGCGCCGCTCGTAGGTATCGGTGAATGTCATCGCGGAATGGTGCTCCTCCCGAGGTCGGGTGACCGGTTCGCCCAGCGGTCGCCCGCGACGTCACCCATGGCTTGGTCGGCCCGGTTCAGGCCGCCGCTGGCGGCACGCGCCGCGCCGATCCGGCCTGCCGCCCTGCCCGCTCCGGACGGTACTCCGGCGGCGCCCCCGGGCCCGGAGGCGCGCGGAGCCGCGCCGCCCTGCCCACCGCCACCACCCCGCGGGGGGGTCGGCCGTGGCGCGCCGCCGCGCGGTCCGCCGGCCCCACCGGGACGCGGGCCCGTTCCGCTGCCACTCACGTAGCCCGCCGCACCCGGCGCCGCGGTGCTCTTGACGCCGACGGCCTTGGTTCCCATGGCACCGAGACCCGCAACGGCAATCAAGGTGCCACCGGTCGCAGTGAGACCGGAACCGCCGCTGCCCACAATCGCCACGGCAGGCGTGACCAACCGCATCAGCGCGGGCAGCACGAACGCCACGCTGCACAGCAGCACAATCGCGACCAGCATGCGCTGCGCCTGCTCACCGTCCGGCAGACCACCGGTCTCGGTGAGCGCATCCACGTGGCCCGCCGTGGTGAACGCGATCATGTACACGATCGCCGCCACCGGTTTCCACAGCATGAACGCGATGATCCAGCCGATCAGCTTTTGATACGACTGCTTACCCACGTTCATACCCGACGCGGCGGCCGCCAGCGGCAGGACACCGGCGGCGATCACCAGCAGACCCTGGCGCACGATGGCCAGCACGATCTGCGCCAGCGCGCCGAGCACGCCGACGATCGCGATGATCAGCACCAAGCCCGGCGAGAACGCCTGCAGCTTACTGGTTTTCACCATCAGCTCGGCCAGGTCTTTGGCGTTGCCATTGGTCGAGTCGTTGATGATCCACTCCGAAAAGCGATCCGAGGCCTGGGTCCCCGCGACGATCACCGCGCCGAGCATCCACGAACTGAACACCACGCGCGCGAACATCCGGAACGACTCGGCCGCCTCGTTCATCGTGGCGCCCCGTCTGGCCTCGGCCAATCGCGCGCCCGACAGGATCACCGACGCTATCAGCAATAAAATCTGCGCTTGATAGGTGTAGTCATTGATCTTGGTGAACAGTGAACCCGAGTCGCTGACCGCCTCGTTGGGTACCTTCATCCAAAAGGTCAAGGCCAGGATGATGGCCTCGCCGAGACCGTTCATCAGCGAGTCGACCACCTTGCCGAAGGTCGAGTCCCATGCCTTGTCCTTGACCGCGGTTGCCGCCTGACCGGGGTGCGAGGCGGCGTTACCCGCCTTGCATGCGGCCGATGCGGCATCACCGAGGGAGAACCCCGGCAGTCCGACGTTGTCCAGCGTGTCGTGGATGTCGTCACACGTCTCGTCGAAGCCGTAGGTCTGACCATAGGCCACAGTTGGCGTCGCGATCATCACCGTAAAGATGACCGCGAAGATTGTGACTAGTCGCCTCACCATCGTGTCCACCCATCGATCGAGCCGATCGTCTCGAGCGGCTGCGCGTCACTCGCCGACGACTTGAGTTTCCAGGCACCGTCGCGCCAGACCACGTTGAGTCTCATGGCCACCCAACTACGCCCGCCGTGCAAAAAGTCACGGGTCTTACGGGCGATTCGAACAACAGCGAAATCGTCACCATAACTTTCGATTCGGAATGCGTCGGACGCGAACAACAAGGGCTTGGCACTCTCCGGCAGCACGTTGGGCACCTTGCCCTCGGCAATCTTTCGCTCCCGGTCGGCGAGTTGCTCCGGCGTGAGGACCACCAACTGCTGCCACAGCGTCCGGTCGGTCGGACGCGCCACTGTTCGCCAGTAAATCTGTTCGGCGGCGAGCACGGCTCCCTGCGGAGTCTTCGTGAATCCCAGTGGCACACCGTCGGCTATGCGCGCTGGACCATCGGTAGTCGAGAACGGGATCACCGGGCCGCCGTACACCTGCTGCCAGCCACCCTGCTGATCCGATCCCCCGGGGGCCGCGGTCAGCCATTCCGGATCGGCTGGGGTGCGCGGTATTCCGGACTGCGAAAGTGCCTGTCCAGCAGGTTCTTTCGGGATATCGAACGCATGACCGAACGAGTCCTTATCGGTTCCGGCAAAGCCCGCTGCGACGGTCGGCGCTACCGGCACCGGCTGTGAGATCGGGTCCACCGTCGATGCCTGGTCACCCCGAGAAGCTCTGTCCCCCATAACGACCACGGTGACAATCACGACAACCGCCACGGCCAGCACAGCGCCGCCGCCCTTCAGTGCGAGCGAAGCGCGTCCAGAATATTTCTTCCCGCTTACCATTTCGTCCACCCCTGCAACGACTCGATGTATGCGGTCTGGGCGTTGTTGGTGGTTGCGGGCTTCAACCGCCAGTCTCCCGAGTCCCACACCATGACCAGGCGCGTCGCGGCCCACAGCTGCTTACCGTCCACCACCGGTCCCCGGGTGGCCAGGCGGACGATGGCGAGATCGTCGGCGTAGTCGTCCACTTTGAACGCGTCGGAGGCGACGAAGTAGCGGGTCACCTTCTCGGGCTGCTGTTCGGGCAGGCGATCATCGGCCAGCGCCTTGTCGTACGCGGCGATCTGCTGGGCGGAAACCCGGACCTGTCGCACATACAGATCGCGGTCGGCCGGACGAGCGTTGAGCCGATAGGTGATCTGTGCGGCAGCCAGCACCGCGCCCTGCGGCGTGTGCGAGTACCCGACGGCCAGGTCGTCTTCGATACGGGTCGGCCCGTCGGAGGTGGAGAACGGCACGGAGGCGCCGTACACCCGCTGCCAGCCGTATTGCGCCGTGGTGCCTTCCGGGGCGGCGGTCAGCCAATCCGAGTCGGCCGGCTTACGTTGCCGCGACGGCTCCTGCGGAAGGGGTTGTCCGGCAGCATTGTTCGGAATATCCACGCGCCTGCCGAGGATGTCGACCTCGGGCGAGGCGAATCCGACGCCGCCGGAACCACCTGCGGCCGCTGGGGGGCCTTCCAGGCTGTCATCATCGCGACCGACGAAGACGAAAATCCCCACGATCACGATGAGCGCCAGCACGGCGGCGGACGCGACGACACCGAAGGAGACGCGATCGCCCGCGTACGGCTCCTTGTCGCTCACGTCGGTGCCTCCAGTTTCACGATGTCGGTGGGTAATGCGTCGATCGAATCGATAGGTCGGGCGATCGAATTCGGGTCGGGCAGCTGTAATCTCCAGTCGCCGGCGAACCATTCGACGGTCGTGTGGTTCACCGCCTTCGAACTGTCGGAGTACTCGGTGAACACATCGACGGTGGACCGCTGATCGGTATAACTGGTGATCTGGTAGCCGAGAAGGCGCGGTGCGAACTCGGGCCCGGCCGGACCCGTGATCGACAACTGCATCCGGTTCACCGCCCACTCGTCCTTCGCCGGACCCGGAACCAGTTCCTGCGCGGCCACTTTCGCCCATTGCGCATCCGTGGACACCGCCAACCGCACCGAATGGGTCAGTGCGGCAACGCCCGCGCCTCGCGGCGAGTGCTCGAAACCGGTTGCGGCGCCCTCGGCCATCGACTCGGGCCCCTGTCCGGTCTGTGGCAGTGGCACGCCCTGAAACGGCTGCCACCGCACGTCGGTCGGCGCCGCGGTCAGGTCAGGGCCCGTCGTGTCGTCGTCACAGCCACACCCGACCGCTGTCAGCAGCAGCGCGACACCGACCACTCCGGCTGTCGGGCGGCGGCAGACCGGCGACGATGTCATGGCGTCGTTCGACCGCATCACTGTGGAATTCATCCCGCGTCGTCCTCGTCCCGTTCCGATGGCTCACGCAGGCAGGAACGCCAGGGCGATTCCCGACGCCGTACTCGCCACCGTGGCACCGAGCAAGCTCATCAGCACGCCGTGCGAGGAGTCGTTCATGGCCAGATCGCTGCGGAACGCGATCCACAGCTTGCCTGCCGACACGATCATCCAGGCCAGGCACACCAACAGCACGAACCACAGCAGCCAGTTCAACAGCTGCATGAGCGGTGCTAGGACATCGGCGGGCATCTGCTTGTAGGCCAGCAGCTCGGCTGCGGGCACACGCACGCTGTTCATCGCGGACATCAGGTGCCGATGACCGCGTTCATGATGGTGCCCGCGCTGGTCGCGACGACACCACCGATCATGGCACCCGCCACCATCTTCGGTGACTCCAGACCGCCGCCGGTCCACTTCTCCCACGCGAATTTGCCGCCCGCGTAGGTGATGCCGCAGATTCCGGACAGTAGGACGAACCAGGTGAGATAACGCACCAGCTGCAGAATCTTCTCCGATCCGGGCGGAGCCTCAGGCGTCGGGTTACCGACTTGCGCGAGAACGGTGCCGTACGTGTCCTGCACGGCGAGGAGGATCATGCTCATCGGATGCCTTTCTCGAATAGTGGTGTGGTTGTGGCCGATTCGACACGTACGTTCACTGATCGGCCCGCCTCCCGAGGTCCGGTGCCTGATAGTCGAATGTCGCCTCCTCCAGCGCCGTCCGAGCCGCCGCCACGATGTCGGCGCCGAGCATCCGGACATCGAGCGGTACTTCCTCCAATGGATCGAGCTTGCGTTTCTTCTGCGGCAGCGGGTCACCGGGCGACCACACCGGCAACTGCTCCGGTTCGACCAACGTCCACTCCTCGTACCAGGGCACCTGCCACAGCTGTCCGGACAACGAGCCGACCACGTCGCGGTAACGCCGGATCTCGGGGGCGATCCGGCCGGGTCGCGCCGCGATGGTGATCAACCCGAGCACGTCGGAGGGACCGGCCAAGCCGGAAAGATGCTGGCGCAGAAGGTCATGGGCGCGAGTCAGCCCGGCGATGGTCTCCCTGGCGATCAGGACGACGAACGGACTTTCGCGGTCGAAGACGCCGGGCCAGCGGCGGCCCGAATCCGCCGCGGGCGCAAGCACATGCGCGAGGGTACTGGCTCCGGCACCACCGTGCACACCCAGTAGCCACACCAGCGGAGCACGGCCGACACCAGGCACCGGGCGATCCCAGATGGCGGCGCGACGGGACTCCGGTGGGGCGATCACACCGGCGGGCGCGGGTTCGGGCTGGCGTGGATACATCATGGCGGCGGTCATGATGCCACCCCGGCGAGCAGCCGCCGATATGCCCGTCGTGTCTCGGCGGCGAGTGACTCGTGCCGGACGAGTTCACCGCGGGCCAGATGCGGATCGTACGGTACTTCTTCGATGTCGCGGACCCAGCCCGAAAGATGCTCTCGCAAATGATCGGCTACCCGCGACTCGCCGTCCGGATACTGGTGCGAGACAACAATTGTCGTATCACCGACAATGCCGCTCCCCTGCCCAACGGCGGTATCACCAAACTGGTCGTCGAGCCATTCCAAGGCGACGCGGAGCCGGTTGGCCGCGTCGGTGCGCGCCGGAATCACCAGCACCAGAGCAACATCCGCATCGTCGAGCAGGGGACGCAGCTGCCTACCCGCAATCGGGGTTCCTCCGTCGTACACCGCCGTATACCCCGCGTCGCGCACGGCGCGGGCGACCGTGAGGTATGTCGCACGCCTGCGCAGCGGCTCAGCGTCGCGCCACAGCAGGCCGATGCCCGAGGTGGCACGCGACAGGCATTCTTTCAACGGCGCGGGTTCATCGCCCCCACGTCCGTACAACCACGACTGCAGGCTGATCGGGTGCAGATGCTCATCCGCACCGCGCAGCGCGAGATCACTACCCGCTGCCGTCGCGTCCACCGCGACCGTCGTCGTGCCGTCCATACCGAGCTCACCCGCGATTCCGAGCACCGTTGTGGTGGTACCCGCACCACCGCACCCGCCAACCACCAGAATCGGGCGCTGTAGTGGCTGTTCCGCCCCGGAACCGTCATCTTTACCGCGCCGCAATCGCACTACCGGAGCCTTGGAGCGCACCGGCCGACCCGACGATTCGCCCTCTTCGGGCGCCTCGTCGAGCCAGCGGCTCCAGTCCTCTCCCATCGCTTCTGCTCTCCTTTATCCGGCCACGATGCCCGTGATCAACGTGCGGCCGCCGATCACCGCTGTGGTGACCGTCTGCTTGTTGTACGTCGAGGGAATGCCGCCCATCCGGTACTCGGTGACCTCCACCGAATACCGGTTGTCGCCGATCGTCACGATCCGCACGCAATGCGCGGTCCCTACGGGCACTGTGTCGATGCCGCGCTGGATGACCCCGGCCGGCTGAACGGCGGCATCCGGGGCGACGACCTCCCGGGCCCTCGCACCGGAACGCTCGACGTAATAGGCGTACTGGAACGACAGCACCGCATCCGGCCCCGAGTCCGTACCACCCGCCTCCGCGCTGCGTACGATCGCGTCGCTGCGCTCGGTCGGGCAGGCGCCGCCAGCGGCCGGGCGCGCACCGACGCCGGCCCGCGCGCTGCCGGCGGTGAACTGCACCGAGGTGGGCACGAGCGAATCCTTCGGCGCCGCGGCTCGGTTGCCGGAGGAACGCATCAAGAACAGGACGCACAGACCGGCCGCGCCGAGCAGCACCACCGCGGCGATCAGGACGACAACCGCCCGAGCCCGGCGCGCGGGCGCACGCTCGCGGACGGCTCGGCGCGGCGCGCGGGACACCGGCGGACGGGCCTGATCCCCTTGGTCGTGCTCGTCGTCGGTCCACGGCAACTGTGCGAAACCGACCTGCCGCGCGACGACGTAATGGTCGTCCGGGCCAGGGGCGCGACCGGCCACCCAATCCGACCAACCGCCGATGAACTCGCTGCGCTGCGCGGGGAGATCTGTCGGGATGTCATCGGATGGGCCGCGCCGCGGCTCGTCGTCTTCGCGGATAGAACGCGGATTGCGTGCGGGCTCGTCGTCCTCCTTCCCGGAGTCAGCCGCACCCGGGTGCACTGGTTCCGGCGCGCCCTTGTCCGGCTCGAGGGCGCCGTACCAACGGGAAAGTTGTTTGTACGACTTCAACATTCCCCCATTCCCGCAGAGCCGGGTACGTGGTGTCGCATCGTCGGACCCTCTCGGCGATCAGTTGGAGAACGGGTAGGTGCTGGATGTGCCGGATCGATCGGTGGGCGGAATCGACGTCACGCCTCCGGATGAGGCGCCATCGGCTCCTGTCCCAAACGGAAATTGTCCCGTACCGGACGAACTCGGCGTCGGCGACGCGCCGGAGCTGTCCCCGAAGAATCCGGTCGGCCGCCTGGCCGCCGCGCCTCGTGGCTCGGCGTTGCCGCCGAACCGGTCGGCCACATCGCGGGCCGCGGCGGCGAACCAGGCGGCGACGAACTGGGTGGGCGATTCGCCATTGGCCGCGACGGTCGCGCTCGCGTAGGCGCCGTGGCGCCGGATGGTGTCCCAGTACCGCACCCAGGCGGTCGTGTTCAGCAACTCGCTGTTGTCGGTGATGTTCTGCACGACCGCGTCGAACGCCTGAGCGACCAGCCGAACGCCCGTCGTCGGCGGAATCAGCTGCGGGGTAGCGTCGGACAGTTCGGTGCCGAGTCGCAGCAACACGGCGGGTGGATTCGACAAGCCGGCAGTCGCCAGCGCCGACACAGCGGCCGGATCAATGATCGTCTTGACCACCGTTGCCACCGCGTTCAGACCGATCATGCCGACCTTCAGCAGGGCTTGCAACGCGCCGGGCAGATCGAGCGGGGTGCGCGGGTCGGACGCGTCGGCGAGACGTTGTGAAATCGACTTCCGCGGCGAGATCGACAAGGTAGCCAGCGAATTGCCCTGGATGTCCTCGTCGACCACCTCGGTCGCGGTCTTGATCGAGGTGAACGCCAGCGCCTGCGCGATCGACACCAGCGAGGCGATCGGGTCACCACCGCTCAGTCTGGACTGGCCGACCAGGTTGGCGACCGCTCCCAGGATCGGAGCACCAGCCGGGGCATCGCATGCGAGATCGCCCGCCGCACAGAAGCTGGCCACACGTCCGGTGAGCGCGCCGAAATCGACTGCCCTGTCGCGTTCCGGGCCGATGCCTCCACCACTGGCCGGCACCCCCGGCAGAGCGACGATGGAGGCGAGCCGCCCGCCCGACGTGCCCGGCGCGGCATCCGGTGTCGCCTTGCCGGGTGCGCCGGGGAACAGTGGCGCCCCGGAATTGCGGGTCGGGTCGGCGAACAGCGCTACCGCCGCGACCTTCTCAGCGGGCAGCACGCCGTGACCCTGACCGACCTCCTGCGCGAACACCGACGCGACGTGCGCGCCCTGCGAGTATCCGACCACCGCGAAGCGCGTGTTCGGGCACGTGTCGGCAACAGCAGCGGCCATGGTCCGCAGGCGGGCGAGGCCGCCGGTCACCGACTCGGAATACGGCACAGCACTTCCTGCCGTCGCACCGCCGAAGCCGGATTCATAGGGCACATAAGCCCGATCGACCAGACCCGGATCGGCGGCCCTGGCCAGCATCGGCCGGAACACCGTCGAGAGCATGCCGGTGTCCGTGGTGGGGGCGGCGTCCGGCGACGACTCACCGGTTCCCTGAACCCCCAACGCGTACAGCGCAGGACAAGTGGCGAGTTCGATCTTTGTCGAGGGGCCTGCGGGATTCGGCGGCTCCGCTACCGCTGTTCCGGCGGTCGCCACAGTTACGGCGAGTGCGACCAGCATCCCCGAGAACCCTGCCGAACATCCAGTCATAGCAATCCGCAATCAAGTCGTGTTTGCCGCAACTACCCTCAACACCATGAAACGCAATAGACCGTAACAGATTCCGGATCTAGCTGCCGCATCGGCGGAAATCTTCCACGAAACATCGGTTCACACGCGACACGCTATGGCACGCCGCGCGATACGGTCCGACAAGTTTCCGACCGGCTCGGGCGGAGGCGATTTCGCCGGCGCCCTACCCGACCGGGCTCGAGCCCTCGAGCTTTCTGGCTAGTTCACGGCTACCAGAAAGGGAGGCAGATGTCCGCCGGTCAGGCCGCGGAGGTGACGCGATAGACGTCGTAGACGCCCTCGACGTTCCGTACCACATTCAGCAAGTGCCCCAGGTGTTTCGGGTCGCCCATCTCGAAGGTGAACTTGCTGATCGCCACCCGGTCGCCGTGCGTGGCGACCGATGCGGACAAGATGTTCACCTTCTCGTCGGCCAGCACCTTCGTCACGTCCGACAGCAGCCGGGTACGGTCCAATGCCTCGATCTGGATGGCGACCAGGAACACCGAGGACGGCGAGGGCGCCCAGGACACCTCGATGATCCGTTCGGCCTGGTCGCGCAGCGAGCCCGCGTTGGTGCAGTCGGTGCGGTGCACACTCACCGCACCACCACGGGTCACGAAACCCATGATCTCGTCGCCGGGTACCGGGGTGCAGCACTTCGCCAGCTTGGCGACGGTGCCGGGCGCTCCGGGGATCAGCACGCCCGCGTCGCCGGTGACCCGCTGCCTGCTCGGCGTCGTCGACGGCGTGGAACGCTCGGCCAGTTCGTTTTCCACGTCGCCGATGCCGCCGAGTTGAGCCATCAGCCGCTGCACCACGTGGTGCGCGGAGACTTGATGCTCGCCGACGGCGGTGTAGAGCGTGGAGATGTCGGTGTAGTGCAGTTCGTGCGCGACCGCAGTCATCGCATCGACGCTCATCAGCCGCTGCAACGGTAGTCCGACGCGGCGGACCTCCTTGGAGATCTGCTCCTTGCCGCTCTCCAGGGCCTCCTCGCGCCGCTCCTTGGCGAACCATTGCCGAATCTTTGCCTTGGCCCGCGGCGACACCACGAAGTTCTGCCAATCGCGACTCGGTCCCGCGTTCTGCGCTTTCGAGGTGAACACCTCGACGACCTCGCCGTTCTCCAGCTGACGCTCCAGCGCGACCAGGCGCCCGTTCACCCTGGCGCCGATGCAGCGGTGCCCGACCTCGGTGTGCACGGCATAGGCGAAGTCGACCGGCGTCGACTTCTGCGGCAGCGTGATCACATCGCCCTTCGGCGTGAACACGAAGATCTCCGGCGATTTCAGGTCGAAGCGCAGCGATTCCAGGAACTCGGCCGGATCCGCCGCCTCACGCTGCCAGTCCAGCAGTTGGCGCATCCACGCCATATCGTCGACCTCGGCGGTGTCGTTGGAGTGCTTGCCGCGGGTTTCCTTGTAGCGCCAGTGGGCGGCGATGCCGAACTCGGCGGTGCGGTGCATGTCCTGCGTGCGGATCTGCACCTCCAGCGGCTTGCCGTCCGGACCGACCACGGTCGTGTGCAGCGACTGGTAGACGCCATAGCGCGGTTGGGCGATGTAGTCCTTGAACCGGCCCGCCATCGGCTGCCACAACGAGTGCACCACGCCGACCGCGGCATAGCAGTCGCGTACCTCGTCACAGAGGATGCGGATACCGACCAGGTCGTGGATGTCGTCGAAATCTTTACCTTTGACGATCATCTTCTGGTAGATCGACCAGTAGTGCTTGGGGCGCCCCTCCACGATCGCGTTGATCCGCGAGGCGGCCAGCGTGTTGACGATCTCGGCCCGCACCTTCGCCAGATAGGTGTCGCGTGAGGGCGCACGGTCTGCCACCAACCGCACGATCTCGTCGTACTTCTTCGGATGCAAAATCGCGAAGGCGAGGTCCTCCAGCTCCCACTTGACCGTCGCCATGCCGAGACGATGAGCAAGGGGTGCAATGACTTCCAGGGTTTCCTTGGCCTTCTTGGCTTGCTTCTCCGGCGGCAGGAAGCGCATGGTGCGCATATTGTGCAACCGGTCGGCCACCTTGATCACCAGCACGCGCGGGTCGCGCGCCATCGCGATGATCATCTTGCGGATGGTCTCCGCCTCGGCGGCCGCGCCGAGGTTGACCTTGTCCAACTTGGTGACGCCGTCGACCAGGTGCGCGACCTCGGTGCCGAAGTCTTCGGTGAGCTGCTCGAGGCTGTAGCCGGTGTCCTCGACCGTGTCGTGCAGTAGCGCGGCCACCAGCGTGGTGGTGTCCATACCGAGTTCGGCCAGGATGTTGGCGACGGCGAGCGGGTGGGTGATGTACGGGTCGCCGGACTTGCGGAATTGATGCTTGTGCCGATCGTCGGCGACGTCGAACGCGCGTTGCAGCAACGTCAGGTTCGCCTTCGGATACAGCTCGCGGTGCACGGTGGCCAGCGGCTCGAGCACCGGTTTGACCGCCGCGATGCCGCGCTGACCGGTCATTCGGCGCGCCAGCCGCGCACGCACACGGCGCGAGGCCGAGGTCGGGACGGCAGCGGGGGCGCCGGGCTGCCGCGGGGGCGTTGCGCTCTCCGCCGCCTGCGGATTCTGCTGCGCGGCATCAGTGGCGGCGCCATTCGACTGCGGGGCCGCTGCCGACTGCCCGACCTTCGCCTCGCCCAGATGCTGAGTCATGCCACCTACTCTCCGCGCCTCGATCGAACCACCCTATCCGACCGCTGCAGCCGCCCGGACCACCAACTTTAGTCCGGCCTGAGTGCGCGTGTCCGATCAGCCGGCACGGGACGCGCGCGGGCGGCAACGGACGAGCACCCGGCACGGGTCGGCAGAAAGTCCGATCACCACAGCAACCGTGACATATCGGACCCGCCTGCGGCCGCCGGACCCGGAATGTGTCACCGGAACGTGGCCCGGCAGCCCGGGGTTACCGGGCCGAACGACGACTGACAACGCGGAGTACGTCGTGTCTCCAGCTGCGGCTACAAGCGCCCGCCATGGTGGCGATCCGGCCCCGGTCGGGGACGCCGGCGTCTGCCGCGGCTGTCATATCCGGCCGAGGGTTGCTGGACGCAGGCTGGGCCGCACCAGCCGCACACGGACATACCCGTGGCGGATCGGACTTCCGCCGGCCCCGATAGTGCGCCGGCGCACATCGCCCGTTCACCGAACTCCCTCCCGTCGGATGTGGCGACGGCTACAGGCTGGGTACCTTCGCCGTATGACCGTCGGCCGCTCTCTGTTGCTGTTCCTCTTGGCCGCGCTCGCGGAGATCGGTGGTGCTTGGCTGGTATGGCAGGGTTGGCGGGAGCAGCGTGGCGTCGCCTGGATCGCCGCGGGAGTCCTGGCCCTCGGCGCCTAAGGATTCGTCGCCACTTTTCAGCCCGACCCGAACTTCGGGCGGATCCGCCTACGGCGGTGTGTTCGTCGCGGGCTCGCTGGCGTGGGGCATGCTCGTCGACAAATTCCACCCCGACCGCTGGGACTACCTCGGTACCACAATCTGCCTGGTCGGCGTCGCGGTGATCATGTACGCACCGCGGCACTGACGATGTCCTCCCGACCGGCACCGGGTCGGCGTGCGGACACTCGAACGGACGCAGGCCGAGACGCCGACATCGCCTCCTAGGTCACCCAGGTCTCGGCCAGCCCGTCCGCGGTGAGCTCCAGCCGCCGAGTCACCCCGATATCGTCGAGGAAGCGCTGATCATGGCTGACCACGATCAGCGCACCCGCGAAACCGGCCAGCGCCTCCGTCAGGTGTCGCAGACTGGACAGGTCGAGATTGTTGGTCGGCTCGTCCAACAGCAGCAACTTCGGTGCGGGGTCGGCGAGAAGCAGCATCGCCAGCGCGGCCCGCAGACGTTCACCGCCGGACAGAGCCGAGACCGCGACGTCGGCGTCCGCGCCACGGAACAAGAAGCGGGCGAGTTGGGTCCTGATCCGCTCCGTCGAGGCGTGCGGCGCCGTCGAGGCCACATTCTCGAACACCGACCGCTGCTCGTCGAACACGTCCAAGCGCTGCGGCAGCATTCGCCACGGCACCTTCGGTCCTTCCGCCGCGAGGCAACGCAGCAGCGTGGTCTTGCCGACCCCGTTGCGCCCGGTCAGCGCGATCCGCTCCGGTCCGGACACCCGCAATGTCACGGTCGGGCCGCACTCCAGTTTCCGCTGGCCCAGTACGATCACGTCCTGGCCGGGGTAGAGCCGGGTGCCGGGCAGATCGACCCTGATCTCCCGATCGTCGCGCAGACGCTCCTTCGCCTGCTCGAGCTGCTCTTCGGCGTTGTCGAGCTTCTCGATGTGGTTGTTGCGCAGCTTGCCCGCCGACACCTGCGCCTGCCTCTTGCGTTCGCCCATCACGATTTTCGGCTCCCGCTTCTGATCCCACATCTTCTGCCCATAGCGCTGCCTGCGATCCAGTTTGATGCGCGCCTCCGCGAGCTCACGCGCCTGCTTGCGCACGTCGCCACGCGCATCCCGGATCATTGCGCGGGCAGCCTCCTGCTCGGTCTCGATAATTCGCTCGTACTCGCTGAACCTGCCGCCGAACAGCCGCAGTTCGCCGTGCCGCAACTCCGCGATCGCGGACATCCGCTCCAGCAGTTCACGGTCGTGGCTGACCGTGAGGACCGTGCCGGAGAACTGCGTGATCACCTCGTAGAGTCGTTCGCGGGCAACCCGATCCAGATTGTTCGTCGGCTCGTCCAGCAGCAGCACATCGGGCTCGGCAAGCAACTCGGCAACCAATCCGAGCAGCACCGTCTCGCCGCCGGACAGGGTGTCGAGTGTGCGATCGAGCTGCGCGACCGAATCGGCGACGTAGTGCAGACCGAGGCTGCCCAACAGCGCGACGGCCCGCTCTTCGACATCCCAGCGATTGCCTACGATATCGAAATCCACCTCGGCGACGGTCCCGGATTCTATCCGGTGCAACGCTTTTCGGACCTCGTCGATGCCGAGCAGGGCATCGACGCGCTGTCCCGGGCCGAGACCCAGGTCCTGCCGCAGATACCCGAGCTGACCGGTGACCGTGATCGACCCGCGCGCGGGCTCGAGTTCACGGGCGATCAACCGGAGCAGCGTCGACTTGCCCGCGCCGTTGTCGCCGACCAAGCCGATGTGATCGACACCGAGGACGGCGTCGAGCCCCTCGAACACGGGGGTGCCATCCGGCCAGGAGAAAGTGAGATCGGAAAGAGAAAGATTGGTCATCGTGGCTCCCGAGGTGGCAACGGATACACGGCGCGCGAATGCTGGCCGTCCGAATGGCTACCTCAGAAGAGCAACGGCATGACTCCGATCAACGGGAACAAGACTCGTACAGGTTAAGCACAGTTCCCCCACGCGCGCCACCGAAATTCTCATCCCATCGACGTCACGGCGCGCTCGTGGGCCCTGTCAGACCCGCACGATCGAGGTGAGCGGATAGTCCCCTTGCCGGTCCCTGCCGTTGAGGAAGGTCAGTTCCAGCACCACTGCGGCGGCGACGACTTCGGCGCCTGCCTGGTGGAAGAGCCCCGCGGCGGCGGCGAGGGTGCCGCCGGTGGCCAGCACGTCGTCCAGCAGCAGTATCCGGCGGCCTCGCAGATCGACACCGTCCGCCGGGATCTCCAGCGCGGCGGTGCCGTATTCGAGGCTGTACTCCCGGTTGATCACCGGCGGCGGAAGCTTGCCCGCCTTGCGGACGGCGAGCACGCCGGTGCCGAGAGTCGCGGCAACGCCCGCTCCGAGCAGGAAGCCGCGCGCGTCGACGCCCGCTACCAGATCGGCGTCGGGCGCACAGCCGGCAAGGCAGTCCACGACCGCCCGGAAGCCCTCGGCATCGGCGAAAACGGGGGTGAGATCCGCGAAACGTACACCGGGAGTGGGGAAGTCGTCGCGCCAACGGGTCAGCTGGTCAACCATCTCGGCGGCCTTGGTGGACCGTTCGGCGGCTACGTCTTCGGACTCGATCGCCGCATGCTTGCTCATCCTCATCGACACCTCTCCATGAACATCACCCACACCGTCTATCACCGCTCGAGCACCCACCGATCCATATTCCACCCGGACCCCCCTTGGGTGGGGCCCGCGATACCGTTACGCAGTCCCTTGCCGAAGGCGATGGTGCGCGGGGTGGCGAACAACGGAATACTCGGCAGCTCCGCCCACAGCAGGTTTTCGGCATCCGTGAGCAGATTCAGCTGTGCGGTCGAGTTGTCGTCGGCCGCAAGCTGATCGGTGATCGCATCGTAACGGCCGTTGCCGAACCGCCCGACATTGAGCCCGCTACCGGTACGCAACGCGCTGGTCGCGGCAACCCCGGCGATCGATCCGGCCGGACCGGGCACGGCCGCGGTGCTGCCCAGAACGGCATCGACCTTCCCCTCGGCGAGCTGAACGGGGGTGAAATCGGGCGATCCCGCGTCTACCACCGTGATGCCTGCCGGCTTGCACGCCGTGGCGATCATGGCGACGGTCTGTGCCCGGCGATCGTCCGGACGGAGGTAACCGATGCGGATGGTCGGATTCGCCGCACCCGACGCGGCGACCGCCTTGGTCGCGCCGGTCACGTCACCGCCGGAGAAACGGTCGGCCGCACCGATGACCGCCGGATACAGCAGCGAATCCTGCTGCACGAGATGGGCGTTCAGCGGGCCGGAGCCGAGCCCGGTCTTCGGCGCGTCCGGAACCTTGCCGAGCTTCTCGAACAGTGCCTGCCGCGGCAGACACAGCGCGAACGCCCGGCGAGCGTCCAGCGAGCCGAACACTCCCCCGGTCGCCAGCACCAGCTGCTCGGCGCCACGGCCGGCCACGGTGCGCATCGAAAACCCGTCCAAGTTGAGGTCTTTCACCGAACCCGCGCCGACGTCGACGACACCGACGGCATTTTCGGCGATCTTCTCCTTCAGGTCGACGGTCTTGGACCAGACCACGATGCGCCCGGTCTCGGCCTTGTTTCCCCACCAGCGCTCGTTGGCGACCAGCACCAACCCGTCTTCCTTACTGAACGATTCGATCCGGTAGGGCCCCGAGGAGGGAAACCGGGACAGATCCAGATCGCCGCTGGCGGGAATAGTCCAGCCGGTATTCCAGAATTCGGCGAGCCTGCCGAGGGCGTTCGAATCACCGGTCTGCACGGCGGACACCACATTGGGCACGTTCGCCACCCGCGCCGCGACGTGCGCCGGCATCAACTCGCCCGCGGTGAACAGGTTGCGCCAGGGCAGGTAATGCCGACCGGGCCGAAAGACCACGGTGGCATCGCGCGAGCCGGTCTGGCAGTCGACCCGCTCGATATCGGAGTAGCCCGCGGTGCTGGCGGCGTCGAAGAGCGGAAGCGGCCCGCGATCACCTGGTTTGGTGAATCGCCCGCTCCGAGCGGCCCAGGCGAGTACCAGGTCATCACACGAAGTCGGCACGCCGTCGGAATACACACCGTCCGGATTGAGCCGGTACTGGATCGTCTGCGCCTCCCCGGGCACCTCCTTCGCGGTGCCCAGGTCAGTGTCGGCGACCTGCTGGCCGTCCGGCCCGGTGTAGAAGAAACCGGTGAGTACGCGGGCGAAGACCGCACGCGCTCCGGAAGCGGCCCCGAGCGTACTGCCGCCGTTGTAGCTGGCGATGGTGGCGTCGGTCGCATAGCCGATCGACGGCACCTGGTTCGTGCTGGAGCAGCCGACCACCGGCCCGGCGGCCAGGGTGCCCGCAACAAGCGCTCCGATCAGTCGTACTGCTCTGCGTGGCTGTCGCATGGAACCCCTCCGCCTGTTGTCAGTTCCGCCTCTTGGGTCGTTTCCCGCTCGGCCGGGCGCCGGGCCGGGGTGCCGCTCCGGCCGGGCGCTGTCTGCGCGGCGACTCGTCGAAGTCCCGGCCCGCCGCCATGGTGGCCCTGCGCTCGGCCGCGACGCCGGCGCGGGCGCCGGCCGCGTTTGCCCGCTTGGCCAACACCCGTTTGGTGTGTGCCGCCACCGGTCCCCAGCGCTCTTTGATCGACACCAGCAGCGGCGTCGCGAAGAATATCGAGGAATAGGTGCCGACCAGCAGGCCGACCAATTGGACCAACGCCAGGTCCTTGAGGGTACCGACGCCGAGCATCCAGACCGCGATCACCATCAGGCCGACGATCGGCAGGATGCCGATCAGCGCGGTGTTGATCGAGCGCATCAGCGTCTGGTTGATCGCGAGGTTGGCTTGCTCGCCGTAGGTGCGCCGGGTCAGGTGCAGGATGCCGTGGGTGTTCTCGTCGACCTTGTCGAAGACCACCACCGAGTCGTAGAGCGAGAAGCCGAGAATGGTCAGGATGCCGATGACCGTCGCCGGGGTGACCTCGAATCCGACGATCGAGTACACGCCGGCGGTCACGGTCACGTCGAAGGCCAGCGCGGCGAGTGCCGCGATTGCCATGTGGAACTCGAATCGGACCGCGATGTATACCGCGACCAGGACCAGGAATACCGCGAGGGCGATGAGCGCCTTCTTGGTGATCTGACCACCCCAGGTCTCGCTGACGTCCGAAGTGCTGATCGCGGCCCGGCTCGGATTGCCGTTCTTGTCCTTCGGCTGGAACTTGCCGAACAGCGAGTTGTTCAGCGCCTCCACCTGGGTCTGGTCCAGCGCCTTGGAGCGGATC
Organism: Nocardia sp. NPDC049190; assembly: GCF_040648115.1. Taxonomy (NCBI): domain Bacteria; kingdom Bacillati; phylum Actinomycetota; class Actinomycetes; order Mycobacteriales; family Nocardiaceae; genus Nocardia; species Nocardia sp. NPDC049190. Next base: position 48,805 of record NZ_JBEZDE010000004.1, on the reverse strand, counting down.
AGCATCGTGGCCGATCCACCGGTGCCGACGGTCTGTACGGACACCGGATCGGTGCCGATCGCGCTGCGGTAGACCTCCTCGACCTCGCCGGTGGTCGCGGTCCCGGCCGGGAACTGGATCCGCGAACCGCCCTCGAAATCGATACCGAAGTTGAATCCCCGGAAGATCATGCTGCCCAACGAAATCAACACGATCACGACGGTGATGAAGTACCACATCCGCCGCTTGCCGATGACGTCGATGGCGCCGGTGCCGGTGTAGAGCCGGTTCAAGAAGCCGTGCTTCGGTGATGGTGGTGGCTCGACGACCGCCGCGAAGACATCGGTGATCTCGGTCGGACTCACCTTGCCGAGTGACGGGGTGGTGTGGCTGTTGGTCATCGCGTCCTCACGCCTTCCCGAGGGCGGCCTCGGCCGCCTTCCGCTCGCGGGCTACCTGCTGGATCGCGCCGAGGCCGTTCACCGACGGCTTGGACCAGAACGCAGTCCGCGAGGCGATCAGCACCAGTGGCCACGTCACCAGGAACACCACGACCACGTCCAGGATCGTGGTGAGGCCGAGCGTGAACGCGAAACCCTTCACCTGGCCGACCGCGAGGATATAAAGCACGGCCGCGGCGATGAAGCTGACCGCGTTGCCGGACAGAATGGTACGGCGGGCACGCTGCCAGCCGCGCGGCGCCGCAGAGCGGAAGCTGCGGCCCTCTCGCATCTCGTCCTTGATGCGTTCGAAGAAGACGACGAACGAGTCGGCGGTCATGCCGATACCGATGATCAACCCGGCGATACCGGCGAGGTCGAGGGTGAAGCCGATCCATCGCCCCAGCAGCACCATGATGCCGTAGACCGCGAATCCGGACGCCACCAGGGACAATCCGGTGAGGAAGCCGAGCATCCGGTAGTAGAGCAGGCAGTAGATCAGCACCACGACCAGACCGACCGCACCCGCGATCAGGCCCGCCTTCAGCGAAGACAGACCCAGCGTCGCGGACACCGTCTCGGCCTCGGAGGTTTGGAACGACAATGGCAGCGAACCGTACTTCAGGGTGTTCGCCAGTTCCTTCGCTGTCGAGGCGGTGAAGTTGCCTGAGATCTGCGTACGGCCGCCCTGTTGCGGACCCTGCTGCACAACCGGCGCACTGACCACCTTGGAGTCGAGCACGAACGCGACCCGCTTGTAGACATACTCACCGGTCAGCGTGGCCCACGCGTCACTGCCGGCGGACTTGAACTCGAGGGAGACCTCATGCCGGGCCTGCTGCTGGTTCAGTCCCGCGCTGGCGTCCTTGATCTCCTGGCCGTCGATGCGGCTCTTGTCGAGCAGGAACACCTCGGCGCCGTCGGTAGAGCAGCTCACCAACGGCAGGGCGGGGTCGTCGTTGCCGGCCAGCGGATCCGGCTTGGCGCAATCCAGCGAGCCCAACGCGGCCTGTTGCACGGACGGATCGGTGCTCTGGCGCTGCGCCTTGGCCGCCTGAATCTCCCGGGTCGCCTCCTCGGTGGGATTGAGGCCGGGATTCGGGGTCGGGGGAGCCTGCGCGGGGAACACACGCTGCTGCGGAGCCGGCGACTGCTCCGAATGCGCGGTCTCCGGCGATCCCGACTGTGCGCCCGGCACGAGCTGCGGCGCGCCGGGCACCGACTGCGCACCAGGGGTGAGCTCGCCGCCGGGCACCGACTGTGCGCTAGGGGCAAGCTGGGCGCCTGGGGCAAGCTGGGCACCGGGGGTGGGCTGTGCGCCAGGCACCGACTGCGCACCGGGGGCAGGCTGGCCGCCCGGGGTGATTTGCGGCGTCGCACCGCGCCCCGCGGCCGGGACCGCCTGCAGTACGGGTCGAATGTAGAGCTTGGCGGTGGTCGCCAGCGCACGTGCTTGCTGCCCATCGTCACCGGGCACGGTGATGACGATGTTGCTCCCATCGATGACGACCTCGGACCCGGAGACGCCGAGGCCGTTCACCCGGTTCTCGATGATGTCCTGTGCCTTCTTCAGGCTGTCCTGGCTCGGTTTGCTGCCATCCGGTGTGCGTGCCGACAGCGTGACCCGGGTGCCACCTTGCAGGTCGATGCCGAGTTTGGGTGTAAAGGACTTGTCACCGGTGAAGAACACCAGCGCGTAGACCACGGCCAGCAGCCCGGCGAAGACGCCGAGCAGCCGGAGCGGGTGCGCCGATCCCTGGGAAGGTGGCACAGTACGTCATCTCCTAGGCGGAAGTCGAGGATGGAACAGGCGGGCATGCACCAACGCCGCCGGGTGCGCGGACGGGCCGCGGCGACATCCGGCGCGCGGGGCACAAACCAGTAGAAGAATCAGTCCTTGGTCAGCCGGGTCTCGGTCTGCTCGGCGGATTCCTCGAGGGCGTCGGCCACGGACGAGTCGGTCGCGTCCGAGTCGGTCGCGTCCGACTCGGTGGCGGACGAGCCCGTCGTATCGGTGCTCACCTCGTCTTCGGTGCGCACCTCACGGACAGCCTGGCGCAGCCACGTGGTGACCACGTCCTCGGCGATCTCGAGGTCGACCGTGGTGTCATCGAGTTCGACCACGGTGCCGTAGAGCCCCGACGTGGTGATGACCTGATCGCCGACCTTCAGGCTTTCCTGCATGTTCGCGACCTTCTCGGTCTCCCGCTTCTGACGGCGGACACCGAGGAACATCGGCACGAGCAGGGCTACCAGTAGCAGTGGAAACAGAAGTTCCATCGTCGAAGTCAGTCCCTAGTTTCGTGGGTGGGATGGACAAGTACCCACACAGTCTGCCAGTTCGTTGCGTCGGCGCCACACTCGCACACCCGCTGGGCAGCTACGACACCCTGCACAGGCCGACTGGCCACCGGTCGGTGGGACCATGTGTGACGTGCTCGGAGCGACGCTCAAGCCGTCGTGCCATAGACGTAATCGTCCAGCGGGAAGCTGACCGCCTCTCGGTGCGCGTTGAGAGTGCTGGTGGGACGCAGCAGGGCAGCCTCGCCGTGCTGGTTGAAGTAGTAGCTGCGCGCGGTGGCGCAATCGCCACCGTAGAAGACCGAGGAGCCGAGCTTGGTGGTCACGCGATCCAGGAACGCGTCGTTGGCCCGTTCGGTCACCTCGAAGGTGGTCTCACCGCGGCGCCGTAACTCGCCGAACAGCCTGCCCATGTGCTTCATCTGCGCTTCGATGGTGGTGAAGTAAGACAGTCCACTGTAGGAGTACGGACTGTTGAGGCTGAGGAAGTTCGGGAACTTCGGCACGGTGATGCCCTCGTAGGCCTGGAACCGGTTGTCGCGCCAGAACTTTCCGAGGTTCACCCCGTCGCGGCCGATGATCTCGATAGCCGGGAAGTTCACGTCCCACAGGTTGAAGCCGGTGGCCAGGATCAGCGTATCGATCTCGGTTTTGTGCCCGTCGGCGGTGACGATGCCGTCGGCGTCGATATGGTCGATCGGGTTCGTCTCCAATCGCACGTGCGGCTCATTGAACGTCGTGAAGTACTGGTTGGAGAACGTGGGCCGCTTGCAGCCGAAATCGTAGTGCGGTGTGAGCTGCGCACGCGTCCGCTTGTCGCGCACCGAGACACGCAGGTGCGCCTTGGCCAGCACGCCGGCACCCTTGTTCATCAGCTTGACCTGTTTGAAGTGCAGGACACCGGCCACCATCAGCGCCTCGAGCATGCTCGTGTTGACCAGCCGCGCGACCTTCTGCGTGGCGGGGACGCGCGCGAACAACATCCGTACCGGGGCGGGGATCGCGGCATCGATCTTCGGGACCACCCAGATCGGGGTGCGCTGGAAGACAGTGAGCGCCGCCGCCTTCTTGGCGACCTCGGGCACCAGTTGCACCGCTGTGGCGCCGGTGCCGATGATCGCGGCGTTACGGCCGGCGAGGTCGAAGTCGTCCTCCCATGCGGTGGTGTGCACGATCTTGCCCGCGAACGAGCCGATACCGGGAAATGGCGGGGTGTAGGGCTGCGAGAGAAAACCCGTCGCGGTGAGCAGATATCGGCCGGTGATCGGCTCACCGCCGGCGACGGACACGACCCACTGCTCGTGATCCTCGTCCCAGCGGGCGCCGTCCACGACGGTGCCGAACCGCATCCGCCGGCGCAAGTCGTACTTGGTGGCGACGTGCTCGGCGTATTTCTTCAGCTCCGCGCCCGGCGCGAACAGCCGCGACCAGTACGGGTTCGGCTCGAACGAATACGAGTAGGTGACCGAGGCGATATCGACTGCCAGACCCGGGTAACGGTTGACGTGCCAGGTGCCGCCGAGATCGTCCTCGCGCTCGAGAATCACATAGTTGCTCAGACCGATCCGGTCGAGCTCGATCCCCGCTCCTATGCCGCCGAATCCCGCACCGACCACGACCGCGTCGTACTGAGGCGCCACGCCGAACCTCCTGCAGCTGAACCAGATCCGCACGGAATGACACATCATTCCGTTTGTGACGACTGTATCATCGTGGACGTGACGAAGCCATCCACCCGTGCCGAGCGACGCAAAGCCGAACTGCGCCAAGAGATCATCGACACCGCGTTCGCCTGCTTCGCAGAGAAGGGCTATCACGCCACCGGTATCGCCGACATCGCGGGTCGCCTCGGTATCGGGCACGGCACCTTCTACCGCTACTTCAGCAACAAGCGCGACATCATCGACCACGTCATCGACGACCTGGCCGCGCGGATCATCGCGGCACTCGGTACCGAGAACGCTCCCGACGCCGCCGCGACCCTGGACGATTACCGCGCGCAGATCGACCGGATCGGCACCGCCCTCACCGGAATCCTGATCGCCGATCGCCGAGTAGCCCGGTTGCTGCTGTTCCACGCCACCGGCATCGACGACGAACTCACTCAACGGCTCTACGGGCTGCTCGACACCGCCGACGCGCTGACCGCGGGCTATCTCGACCACGGCGTCGAACTCGGCTATCTGCGTGCCGACCTGGACACCGTGAACACCGCGCGAGCAGTGACCGGGATGCTGATCGCCGGGATCGTGCACGCGCTGCGCGACCCGGACGAAACCGCGATCGCCGCGCTGAACCTGGCGATCCGCCGTGTGCTCGTCGACGGGGTGCGCAAAGACTGAGCGTTCGGCAGCCCCCGCCTGCGACGGAACCGAGATCTGACGGGTCCAGCCGCATCCGTGAATGGTCGGGGAATTCGAAAAGTGCACTTTCGAGCGGGTCGACCCACCCAGCCTGACAGAATGTCGCCCGTGAGACCCGAGCATGTGAGCCGGATCAGTTTCGCGAGCCCACCGGTCGGGCACCGCGGCTACCACGCCGGCGAAGTGGACGCCTATCTCGACTTGGTCGCCGCGACCTTGGCCGGACAGGGCGCTCTCGCCGCTGACGACTTGCGCAATGTCACCTTCGACGCGGCACGCCCCGGCGGACGCAGCTATCGGGCCGACCAGGTCGACGAGTACCTGGACCAGGTCCGAGTCGAGCTCGAGTTCCGCCAGCGCGGCGCCCAGCCGGTGCCCGCCGCGAACAATAGCGGGCAGGCGCTGCTCACCCCCGATGACGTGCACCGTATCCGGTTCGCCCAGGCGCAGACGGGACAGCGCGGGTACCACGAAGAAGAGGTCACCGCCTTCCTGGACCTGGTCGCCGCGAGCCTGGCGCACGACGGGCCCGGAAGCCTGACCGTCGCCGACGTCCGGTCCGTCCGCTTCACCGAGGCCAGAGTGGGCAGCCGCGGCTTCCAACGCGACGAGGTCGACGCCTTTCTCGACCTGGTGGTCACCGCCTTCGACAACGCCGAGCAGAACGATCATCGCCGGGCCCACCGCAACAACTGACCTTCGCCGACCGCACCCACCCGACGTGCTCGACGCCAGGCCGCGCGAAGCCACGAAAGCGGGTCAGTCGAAAAGATCGAGGGTGGGGTGCGGCTCGCGGCCGCGGACTTCGATGGCGTTGAAGACCAGGTCGGGCGGAGGAATCAAGCCGAGGTGCGCCCAGGCGGCGGCCGTGGCGACGCGACCGCGCGGGGTGCGGGCGACCAAGCCCGCGCGGACCAGGAAGGGCTCGCAGACCTCTTCGACGGTGGCGGCTTCCTCGCCGACCGCGACGGCGAGGGTGGACACGCCGACCGGGCCACCGCCGAAACTGCGGACCAAGGCGCCGAGGACAGCCCGATCGAGGCGGTCCAAGCCGAGGACGTCGACGTCGTAGACCTCCAGTGCGGCGTGGGCGATGGCCCGAGTGATCCATCCATCGGCGCGGACCTCCGCGTAGTCGCGGACCCGGCGCAATAGTCGGTTGGCGATCCGGGGGGTGCCGCGGGAACGGCCCGCGATCTCGGCCGCCGCGTCCTGATCGATGCCGACACCGAGAATGTGCGCCGAACGCCGCAGGATCCGCAACAACTCATCGGCCTCGTAGAAGTCCATGTGCCCGGTGAAACCGAACCGGTCGCGCAGCGGGCCGGTCAGCGCTCCGGATCTGGTGGTCGCTCCGACCAGGGTGAACGGCGCGATGTCCAACGGAATCGAGGTCGCGCCGGGGCCCTTGCCGACGACCACGTCGACGCGGAAGTCCTCCATCGCCAGGTAGAGCATCTCTTCGGCGGGGCGAGCCACGCGGTGGATCTCATCAATGAACAGCACATCACCTTCGACCAGATTGCTGAGCATGGCGGCGAGATCACCCGCCCGCTCCAGCGCGGGACCCGATGTGATCCGCAGGGCAGTGCCGAGTTCCGCCGCGATGATCATCGCCATGCTGGTCTTGCCGAGTCCGGGCGGGCCGGACAGGAGGACGTGATCCGGCGTGCTGCCACGCTGTTTGGCGCCACGTAACACCAGTGCGAGCTGTTCGCGCACTCGGGGCTGACCGATGAAATCGTCCAGTGATTTCGGGCGCAGGCTCGCCTCTACCTCGCCGTCGGACTTCAGATAAGCCGCGCTGACCTGCGATTCGGTGGATTCCTCTTCGGACTGCACAGGGCTCACCGATTCTTGCCGAGCAGTCCGAGCGCGGCTCGAAGTGTGGCGGAGGTGTTGGCGGCGGGCTGGTCGGCCAGCACGGCGTCGACTGTCTGTTCAGCCTGTTTGGCGGCAAAGCCGAGGCCGACCAGCGCGTCGATGACCTGGTCGCGCACCGGCGTGACGACCGGGACCGGCGTGGAACCCGGCGGACCGGACTGCACCGGAACGAGATTCACCTTGTCCCGCAGTTCGACCACCATACGCTCGGCGCCGCGCTTGCCGATGCCGGGCACCCTGGTCAGCGCCACCACATTGCTCTCGGCGAGCGCCTTGCGCAGTGCCTCGGGTTCCAGCACGGCCAGCACGGCCATCGCAAGCCGAGGACCGACGCCGGAGACGGTCTGCAGCAGGCCGAACAGGTCCCGGGCCTCGGTGTCGGCGAAGCCGTAGAGCGTCATGGAATCCTCACGGACGATCATCGCGGTGTAGAGCCGGGTCTCGGCACCGCGAGTGAGTCCGGCCAAGGTGGCCGGCGTGGCGTTGAGGCGGTACCCCACGCCCGCCGCCTCGATCACCGCATGGTCGAGTGCGATCTCCAGCACCTCACCGCGTACCGACGCGATCACCCGTGCACCGCCTTCCGTTGTTCGGCAAGCCGTTCCCGATACCGTCGCTGCGCCGCGGCCGCTTTGGCCTCGGCCGCCGCCATCCGTTCCAGCAGCGGCGCCCGCCAACAATGGCAGATGGCCAGCGCGAGCGCATCCGCCGCGTCGGCGGGCTTCGGCGCCACCTGAAGGCCGAGGATGCGGGTGACCATGACGGTCACCTGCTTCTTGTCCGCGGTCCCGTTGCCGGTGACCGCGGCCTTCACTTCACTGGGTGTGTGGAACGCGACCGGGATGTCCCGGCGTGCCGCAACGAGTGCGATCACCCCGCCCGCCTGTGCGGTGCCCATGGCGGTACGCACATTGTGCTGCGCGAAGACGCGTTCGATCGCGACGGCCGCGGGTTGATGGGTGTCCATCCAATGCTCGGCGGCATCGGCGACCCGCAGCAGGCGCTGGGCCAGATCCATGTCCGCGGGTGTCCGGACCACGTCCACGTCCAGGGCGGTGACTTTCCGCCCCAGCCCGCCCTCGACGACACTGAGGCCGCACCGGGTGAGCCCTGGGTCGACGCCCATCACCCGCACGAAGACCCCTCTCACTGAAACGAACAACTGTTCGAGAGTCTAGCGGAGCCACGGTCTTTCGCGGACCAGCGACACAGCCGTGACCGAGACCGCGGTCGGGCGCCGGCGGCGGCCGCCGTAGCCACGACAGCCGCCCAGGCGCAGGACACGGCCGACAGATCCGGTCCGGGCATATCGGGATCGACTACGGCGGGGCCGATCCTCAGTCGACCTCGCCGCAGCTCGTCGGCGCCATCGCCCCGGCTAACCGGCGGGAACCTGCGACGCGAAAGCGGAGTAGGCGGTGTCATCGAACAGAACGAACCGGACTTCCCGTACTGAAGTATCTGTCACACAGACTGTCTCGACAGCGATGCGCGCGCCGTCAGCCATCGGCCAGCCGAAGATGCCGGTGGAGATGGCCGGGAATGCTACAGTGTGCGCCCCCAATTCGTCCGCCACACGCAAGGATTCGCGATAACACGAAGCGAGCAACGCGGAGCGGTCTTCGGTCGCCGACCACACCGGGCCGACCGTGTGGATCACCCACCGAGCGCGCAGTCGACCCGCCGTCGTGGCGACCGCCTTGCCGGTCGCGAGCCCCATGCCGTGATGCGAGGCACGCAATCGACGGCATTCGGCGAGTATGTCGGGACCGCCCCTGCGGTGGATCGCGCCATCGACACCGCCACCACCCAGCAGCGACGAGTTCGCCGCGTTCACCACGGCGTCGACGTCCTGTTCGGTGATGTCACCGCACACCAGCACAACTTCGACCATGCTCGCATTCTCGTCCGCTACCGATAGTCGATGCCACCGAATCACCGACGCACCCAGCGCGCGCATCCGGTTCGGCTGCGCGCTACGGACGCGTCGTCACCGACGAACGCCTTTCCACCCCTGCGCATGCGCCGCGTTCCGGCGGGGAAGGCAGGGTTGCTCCACTCGCAGGCGGGCGGGTGACAACCGAACACGAAGACAAAGCCAAGGCACCCAGGTTCGCTGAAGCGGATTCACAGCTCGACTCGAGGAACGGCCTCGACAATGCCGTAGGTGCCCGTCCTCGCCGCTCCGCCGACTCCGGCGCCACCGCAACTCCCGCCGGCGAATCTGAACCTGGACTATCAGAACACCTTTCATCACGGGATCTCGCTGTTGCACGGCTGGCTGCCGATGACCGTCGAAATACTCGCCGCGATGCTCCTGGCGGTTGCCGTCGTCAGAGGCACGAGGACGTGGTGGCTGATCCAACTTCCGGTATGCGTGCAGGTCGGAGTCATCGGCGCGGCGGCCGCCCGGTGGTATGTGGCCGACGAAGGACTGGCCTCCGATCCGGCGCCTGCACTGCTGTGGGTGTGCGTCGGGGGCACCGCGACTGCGTCCGCGGTAGCCGTTCTGGGCTGGCCGGGCACGCGCCGCTGGCGGCGAAGCGCCGCGATCCTTGCGATTCCGCTGGCGCTGTCCAGTACCGGCATCGTGCTCAACCAATGGGTCGGTTACTACCCCACCGCGCAGTCGGCGTGGAGCGCACTGACCGCGGGCCCGCTGCCGAACCAAACCGACCAATCGGCCCTGCCCGCCCTGCGCGGCACCAGCCCGACCACAGGCCGGATCGTGCCGGTCCGGATTCCCGACACCGGCAGCGGCTTCCCGCATCGCACCGAATACGTCTATCTGCCGCCTGCCTGGTTCGCCGGACCGACCCCGCCCGCCTTTCCGGTGGTGATGATGATCGGTGGTGAGTTCAACACCCCGGCCGACTGGATCCGCAGCGGCCAGATCATGCCAGCTGTGGACAGGTTCACCACGGCCAACGGTGGCCGCGCCCCGATCATGGTCTTCGTCGATTCCAGCGGTAGCTTCAACAACGACACCGAGTGCGTGAACGGCCCGCGCGGCGACGCTGCGGATCATCTGACCAGAGATGTACCGAACTACGTCGTATCCACTTTCGGCGCCTCCGCCGACCCGGCTCAATGGGCAGCGGTCGGTTGGTCGATGGGCGGCACCTGTGCGGTCGATCTCGCGGTCATGCATCCCGAACTGATCCGCACCTTCGTCGACATCGCCGGGGATCTCGGCCCGGTCTCCGGGAACAAAGAACAAACCATCGCCCGCCTCTTCGGCGGCGATGTCGAGAAGTGGGCGGCCTTCGACCCACTCACCGTCATGACGAAACATGGCCCCTACACCGGCACCGCGGGCCTCTTCGACGACCTCGCCCCACCGCAGCGTTCAGGGTCGGGCCGCACTCGCCGCACCGCTCCCACCGGGGATGACGACAACGTCGGGATGGGCGGCCACGACGGCGTCCCCGACACCGGCGAGGTCGGCGCCGCCGAGAAGCTCTGCACCCGAGGCCGCGAGGTCGGCATCGACTGCACCATCCACACCACCCAGGGCGGCCACACTTGGCAATTCGCGTCCGCCGCTTTCATGTCCTCACTGCCGTGGATCGCGGCAAGGACGGGTATGTCGATTCCGGCGACCTGAGCGATGGCGGCGACGATCGCACGCCGACGGTCGGATGATCGAACTCGCAGGCGACCGTGCGTCGGCTCGAGCCGACCGGCCTCGCGTCCAAGGACCGGCGCGCCTGCGGCAATCGAGCGGTCCACTGCGTCGACACGCCGCTCGAACGGTGGAACCCACCACGATGTACTCGCACCGCCGATCGTTGCGTAACGTCCGGGACCGGAAAACTGCTGCCCACCGCTAGCGGAGGACCTTGTCAACCGAATGCTGGCGCAGGCCGCGCCGCGCCCGCACGCTGCGGGCGCGGCGCAGCCTCGGTCCGGAAGGTGCGCCGATAGGCCTGGGGTGACACACCGATGGCGTCGAACAGATGCTGACGTAACGAGGTGCCGGTGGCGAAGCCGACCTCGCCTGCAATGCGGTCGACCGTCAGGTCGGTCGATTCGAGCAGATGACGAGCGCGGAAGACGCGCTGCTGGATGAGCCAACGGCCGGGGCTCATGCCGACCTCGTCGCTGAACCGACGGGCGAAGGTGCGTTTGCTCATCCGGGCCCGGGTAGCCAGTTCGTCGACCGTCACCGGATGGCGCAGGTTCTCCAGCGCCCACTGGCGGGCGGCGGCGGTTCCGGCGGAGGTCTCGGGCGGGACCGGCTGCTCGATGTACTGGGCTTGGCCGCCGTCACGCCACGGCGGGACGACGCAGTGGCGCGCGACCGCGTTCGCGATGGCACTGCCGTGGTCGCGGCGGACCAGATGCAGGCACACGTCGATACCCGCAGCGGCCCCGGCCGAGGTGAGGACGTCTCCGTCGTCGACATAGAGCACGTTGGGATCCAAATGCACGCGCGGGAACGTGCTGCGAAACAGTGCGGCCCGTTTCCAGTGCGTGGTCGCCGGCCGCCCATCGAGCAAACCGGCGGCCGCGGCGACGAAAGCCCCGGTGCAGATGGCGACGATCCTGGCGCCCGGCCGGATGCGGGCGAACGCCTCGCGCACCGAGTCCGGAAGTTCACCACCGAGGGATGTGGCGATGTCACAGGCGGGCAGAACGACCGTGTCGGCGGTTTCCAGCACCGCGCTGTCGTACGCCACCGCGATATCGAAATCAGCCGCACTGCGCACCGGACGACCATCTGTCGAACACGTGCGGATTTCGTACCGACCTCCAGCGCTGCCGAACACGCGATGAGCGATCCCGAGTTCGAACGGATGTACCCCGTCCAGTGCCAACACTGTAACCCGGTGCGGTGCGACCGCGCGCCCTTCCGTCATGGCGCGATCATATCGAATGATAGCGATCCAGCCACTTGGTTCGGGGCCCCTTCGCGACAGACGGGAATCCCCGAACACCACCGACGACGGACAGCCGGATTCGTTCGTCTGCCCCCGGCTGCCACAGGACACGGCATGGCCGGCGCCGTTCACCTCGTGGGCAAATTAAAACTCACCGTGCCCTGAATCTCCCACGATCAGGGCGTTGGCGCTTCTACCATCCGAGCATGAGCAATGTTGTGAAGGCTGTCCTCGAGGGCGGGCCGCAAGACTTGCCCGCACGCATCGTCCCGATCACTCCGCCGGGGATCGAGCTGAAAGTCCCATTCCGCGGCGGATACGAGCACTTCAAGGTCACCCAACGAGAGCAGGACACACCTGAGGGGCGGCTGCCGGTTTACGAGTGGTGTGACCGCACCACCATCGCAGAGTGACGCACCTCCCTCACCGGCATCGGCGCTGACGCACCGACCGGTCGCGAATTCCTGTCCGAATGCCCCCCGAGCGCCACGATGAGAGCGTGGCCAATTGGTGACGCTCTCATCGTGGACCAGGTGACAGGCGCGATCGACGAGCATTTCGCGATCAGCCACCCCGCCGTCAGCAGGCATCTGCGTGTGCTGCGCAATAGCGGTGTGGTGCGCGACGAACTCGTCGGCAGACAACGGTTCTCCTTGCTCGACACCGATTCATCGACCGCGTTCATCACTGGCTCGGCCGAATCCACGGGCCCGGCGCGCGGGAGCACCACCCCGACGCATTCGCAACCGGGATTCACCGAACCAGGCACGAGCGCCACCGTACCGACCAGGGCGCGATACGAGAGAACTTGGAGTGACAAAGCAACCCACCGGATGACTGTCCCCACGGACGCCGGGAAGGACCTTGCGGTACCGCAGTTCACCCACCCACCCATCCACGCACCGGCACCGAGTCACTCAGATTTCCCAAGGTCGCCGCCGGCGGGGAGACTACCTGGAAATGCTCAGGACGGTCCGCTCCAGCGCGGACCGCCCCGATTTCGGCAAGTGCTACCCGTCCTACCGCAGTACCGGATGACGAGTTGCCGGCCGACTAGTCGTCCAACTGGGCGAGGACCTCGTCGGGGATATCGACGTTGGTGTAGACGTTCTGCACGTCGTCGCTGTCCTCCAGTGCGTCGACCAGTTTGATCACCTTGCGGGCGCCATCCGCGTCGACCACAACGGATACCGACGGCTGGAACCCGGACTCGGCGGAGTCGTAATCGATACCCGCGCCCTGCAGGGAAGTACGCACGGCGATCAAATCGCTGGGTTCGCTGATGATTTCGAACGAATCACCGAGGTCGTTGACCTCCTCCGCACCCGCGTCGAGCACCGCCATCAGCACGTCGTCCTCGGACAGGCCGTTCTTCTCCAAGGTGACGACACCCTTGCGGTGGAACAGATAGGCCACCGAGCCCGGGTCGGCCATATTTCCGCCGTTGCGGGTCATCGCGACCCGCACCTCGCCTGCGGCACGGTTGCGGTTGTCGGTGAGGCACTCGATCAGCACGGCGACGCCGTTGGGGCCGTAGCCCTCGTACATGATCGTCTGCCAGTCGGCGCCGCCCGCCTCTTCGCCACCGCCGCGCTTACGAGCGCGCTCGATATTGTCATTGGGGACCGACGACTTCTTCGCCTTCTGGATGGCGTCGTACAGCGTCGGATTGCCATCCGGGTCACCGCCACCGGTCCGGGCCGCCACCTCGATGTTCTTGATCAACTTCGCGAACAGCTTGCCGCGTTTCGCGTCGATCGCAGCCTTCTTGTGCTTGGTGGTGGCCCATTTGGAGTGGCCGCTCATTCCCTACTTCCTTCAGGTCGATGGCAGGTCGTGTGTACCGTACCGGCACACCCGGACGGACAACTCCCCCAGCCTACTCGGGCGTCCGCGGCCGCCGTGCAAAGCGGTTGGCTACGCCGCCCGGACGAGCTCGACAAACATTCGGTGCACCCGCAGATCACCGGTCACCTCGGGGTGGAACGACGTCGCGACGACATTGCCCTGCCGCACCGCCACGATTCGACCGGCCGCCGGGCCGTTCGGCACGGTGGCCAGCACGTCGACGCCGTTGCCGACGCGTTCGACCCACGGCGCACGGATGAACACCGCGCGCACCGGACCGTCCTCCAGTCCCGCGAACGGCAGGTCGGTCTCGAAAGAATCGACCTGACGGCCGAATGCGTTGCGACGCACCGTCATATCGATGCCGGACAGGTGTTCGGCGTCCGGACGGGTGTCGAGCACCTCGGAGGCGAGCAGGATCATGCCCGCGCAGGAACCGAACGCCGGCATCCCCGCGCGCAGCCGGGCGCGCACCGGCTCGAGCAGTTCGAAGGCAGCCAGCAACTTGCTGATCGTCGTCGACTCGCCGCCGGGCAGCACCAGCGCGTCCACCTCGGCGAGCTCGGATTCGCGCCGAACCAGTACCGGATGTGCGCCACAGTGCGCGAGAGCAGCCACATGCTCGCGGACGTCTCCCTGCAGCGCGAGCACACCGATGGTGGGAAACGACCGCGTCTGTCCGGCGTCGGCAGAGGGTGCGGCGACCGAGGAAGCGTTCACGCCGAAAGCTTACGAACCGTGCGAGTGTGGTCGTGCTCACGGTCGCCGTCAGAGTTTCGTCAACGCCGGGGTCCGCGCACGGCTCGAGGGTCGACACTCGGAGGAGTGATCGCTGTGTTGCCGGGCAAGGTGCACCGACCGCGTGGAGCGGAGTCAGCCACCACCACCCGACGGGGACTCACTGTGCCGACCGGGCTGGCCGGGCTGTCGCTGGACGCCCTGGCCTCGGTGTCCTACGGCCCGGAAGCGATCGTGCTGGTCCTGGCTACCGCGGGCGGCGTCGGACTCGGCATGACGCTGCCGGTGACTCTGGTGATCACCGCACTACTGGCAGTGCTGATCGCGTCCTATCGTCAAGTGATCGCGGCGTTCTCCGATGGCGGCGGCGCGTACGCGGTCGCGAAGGCGCGGCTGAGCCATCGCGCCAGTCTGGTCGCCGCGGCCTCGCTGATCGTGGACTACGTCCTCAACGTCGCAGTCTCGATCGCCGCTGGAGTCGCGGCGCTGACCTCGGCGTTTCCGGTATTACACGGGTACACGGTCTGGATCTGTCTCGCGGTTCTCGCCGGCATCACGGCGCTCAACCTGCTCGGGATCACCGAGAGCGCGCGAGCGTTCATGGCGCCGACCATCGTGTTCGTCGTCGGCATCTTCATCGTGATCATCGGTGGCCTGCTGCGCTCGGAGCCCGCCGCCGTGACAGGCGGAATAGCGGCGACCACCGACGTACACACAATAGGAATCCTGTTGCTGCTCAAAGCATTCTCCAGCGGATGCGCGGCGCTGACCGGAGTCGAGGCGATCGCGAACGCCGTCCCCAGCTTCGAGGCTCCTCGGGTGAGACGTGCGCAGCATGCCGAAATCGCTCTCGGCCTGTTGCTCGGCGCCATGCTGATCGGCCTCGCCGTGCTGATCGAGAAGTTCTCCCTGCGACCGGTCCAGGGAACCACCGTGCTCTCCCAGCTCACCGAGGCGGCGCTCGGGCACGGAATCGGATACTACGTCGTGCAGTTCGCCATCGTCGTACTGTTGGCGCTGGCCGCCAACACCTCTTACGGCGGCCTGCCGACGCTCACCAGGATCCTGGCCGACGACAACTGCCTGCCCCATAGGTTCGCGGTGGCCTCGCCACGGCAGGTGTACCGGTTCGGTGTGCTCGCGCTGGGACTCGGCGCGGGTGTACTACTCATCGGCGCACGCGGAAACATGAACGCGCTGGTGCCGCTGTTCGCGATCGGCGTATTCGTCGGGTTCACCATCGCTCAGGTCGGCATGGTGCGGCACTGGTGGCTCACCCGCGCCGACGGCTGGCGGTGGCGGCTGGTGCTCAACGGATTCGGCGCGGTACTGACATCGGTCGCGGCGATCGTCACCACCGCCATGAAATTCACGTCGGGTGCCTGGCTGATCGTGCTCGTTCTTCCCGTCCTCGTCCTCGGCATGGAGCGAATTCGCCATGCCTACCTCCGAATCGGTGACTGTCGTGGCGCAGGAATGGTTCCCCGGCAGCCACGGGCGACCGGGACGGCGATCGTCGTGCCGGTATCGGAGGTCTCCGAGTTGAGCCGAGAGGCGTTGTCGGCGGCCATGTCCATCGGCGACGACATCGTCGCCGTGCACGTCTGCCTGCCCGGCGAGTCGGCGAGGGCGTTCACCAGGACGTGGGAGGCGTGGCATCCCGAGGTCCGGCTGGTGCTGTTGGAGGACAGCGACTCGACCGTCGGCGGCCCGGTCGCCCGGTATGTCCGGCAGAACTTCCCCGAGCGGCGCAAGGTCGTGGTCATCGCGGAGATCGACCCACCCGCGGGCTGGCACCGCGTGTTGCCCAGCCACCGCAGTGACGAACTCGAGCGCGACCTGCGCCGGTTGAACGACACCGTGGTCTGCCACCTGCGTGTCCAGGTGAGCTGATACCGGACCGTGCCCGGGTGGACGTCGGCCACACGTCCCGCCGCGGTCGACTATCGTCGGCGCCACCCTCGCGGCGACACACCGATGCCCCACGCCGCCACGGCCTGGGTTCGCCCGGTCCTTGGAACCCACAGACCGAACGCCGCATCGGTGGGCGAGCCGCGTCCGCGACCGGCTTCGCAAGGGCAATCCCGGTGGGCCGGTCAGGTCTCGCGCGGGGTACGGATGAGGCCCTCTTGAACCACCGCGGCGACCAACTGGCCCTCCCGGTTGAAGATCTTGCCGCCGGTCAGCGCCCGCCCGAAGCCCGCCGACGGGGAGGACTGATCGTAGAGCAGCCAGTCGTCGGCACGGAACGGCCGCAGGAACCACATCGCGTGGTCGAGCGAGGCGTTCTGGGTCGGCTCGTCCGGGTGGATGACCTTCGAGGAGCCGAGCAAAGTCATATCGCTCATGTACGCGAGGGTGCAGACATGGACCAGCGGGTCGTCGGGCAGCGGGTGCCGATAGCGGAACCACACCTGCTGCTGGGAGACCATGCCGTCACGGCGCGACACATTCTCCGGCGGCACCATGCGGATGTCCCAGTGCTCCCATTCCCGCATCGCCCACAGACGCTCGGGCGCCATCGTGGTGCTGGCGTCGGGCAACTCTTCCGGCAACCGCACCTCGGGCATCACATCCTGGTGCTCGGGCCCCTCGTCGCCGACGTGAAACGAGGCCGACATGGTGAAGATCGCGGCACCGTCCTGAATGCCGGTCACCCGCCGCGTGCAGAACGAACGGCCGTCACGGATGCGCTCCACCTGATAGACCGTCGGCTCCTGCGGATTTCCCGGACGCAGGAAGTACCCGTGCAGCGAATGCACCTGGTATCGCGGCTCCACCGTCCGGACTGCCGCGACCAGCGCCTGGCCGGCAACCTGTCCGCCGAACGTGCGCGGGAGCTGGGTCTTGGTGGACGCGCCACGGAAGATGTCCCGCTCGAGGCGCTCTATCTCCAGCGCCTCTTCGATTGTCGCCATGCGCTGAGATTATCCCGACGCCCCGACGCCCCGCCTTTCGGCTCTCGGCGCCCGCCCGGGCACCGAGAGACAGCTCGCGCGTTCCGGACGGAGACCGACCAGTCGCCGAGACCGCGGGTTTGCTGAGATGTACCGGTGCCCCGTTTTCTGCCGATCACCCGCGACGGACTCGTCGACCGGGTGGTCGGCCGCGTCCTGGTCTCGCACACCCATACGGTGATTGCCGTCGAAGGCGCCGACGCCGCCGAGCCCGCCGCCCTCGCCGCCGAGGTCACCGTGGCCCTACGAGACATCGGCCGATCCGCCGACGTGGTCTCGCTGCATGATTACGTGCGGCCTGCCGCACTGCGCATGGAGTTCGGCCGCACCGATGGAATGTCGTACCGCACCGCGTGGTTCGACTATGCCGCGCTGCGCCGTGAGGTGGTCGACGCACTGCGCCATCACGATCGCTGGCTCCCGGCCCTCTGGGACGAAGCCATCGACCGCTCAGCCCGCGTACCGATTCGGACAGCCCTGCCCGCGACCACCATCCTCATCGCGGGCCCGATGCTCGCGGGCCGTCACCTCGATGCGGACCTGACCATCCGCCTGGACATGTCCGAGGCCGCCCTCCGGCGCAACACCCCACCCGAAGCGGAATGGACCATCGCCGCACTGCTACAGCACGACCACGAGAATCCCTACAGTCCAACATTTTTCGTGAGATGGGACCATCCCGGCCGCCCGGCGCTCCGTATCGATGAGGACAGTGCGGGATAGGACCCGCACCGCCCCCGGCCGCCAACATATGCTGAGATACGCATATCTAAGTAGCTACATTTCACGGGTGCTCGACGCGCACCGACGAGCACAATACGGCCATGCGCCGCTTCACTGACGGCAGCCCTGATTCCGTAAGCAACGCCCCAGCTAGCACTCGGCCGCCGTCCGCTGTGTGCGCACACGACTGCACGATCATCGTCCGATCGGCGGCCGAGTGCGGCCTACTCCCCTGCGCCCGTCAGGCTGCGCAGGCCGGCGACTGCTGGTTGAGGTTGGACAGCGCCTGACACGCCCATGCCTTCTGCACCTTCCACTTGCCCCCGTCCAGGACGTACGGGACCTCGACCTGGTTCTCCTGACCATTGACAGTGAACTTGGCCTGCGCGGTGACGCTGTCGCCGAACGCGGTCACACCAGTGACCACGGCCGAGGCGTTTGCCTGTTTGAACGCGTCGGCCAGCCGGTTCGGCAGGTCGGGATCGTCCTCGATGCCCTGTACGAGATCCACCTTCTCCTGATTCGGCACCGCGGGATCGAGGGCGCGCTGCAGCAGGCCGTTGAGTTCGGCGGCGGTGGGTGCGGCAGGCGCGTTCGCTGCGGCGCTGGTCGTCGCGCGGGTCGTCGCCTTGGCCGAGTCACTCTTGTCGTCACCACCACAGGCCGCCAGGCTCAGGGCTGCCGCCACAGCCAAACCGGCGACGACGATGCGTCCAGTCTTGCGAAGCTTCAACTGTTCGTCCTTTGCGTTCGGATCTATCCCGACGATGAGAGGGCACGACATGGCTGGTAGGAGCCATGGATTGCGAAGCTACTGAGCGTGATTGTGAGAACTCTGAGACAGCATTCTAGGCGTCGTGAGAGTTGAACCTGCGCAACGCCGCCGTTCAGGGCGCTGAATGCGTCGAGGGGGCGCCCGCCGGTGCGGCGACCAGCGCCGCCACCGGGGCGGGCGACGACGGGAATCGTTCAGCGAGCCGCAGGCCGGCCGCCGACGCACGCCTGCCCGGAACACCTGACGCATTGTGCGCAGCAGGTCTTCGGCTGCGCACAGCACACGTGCCGGGCGATCAGCTCGACCCCGCCACCCGAACCAGCAGTGGACCGCCCCACTCACGGTCCTGGATCCCGATCTGCCGGCGGAGCGAGGGCTCCGACCCGGAACCAAGCGCGGCGCGGCGGAAGTGCGGCACTCCGCCGAACCACGAATCACCGCGACTGCACGGCGGCAGTCGCTACCGATCAGCGATCACCAGCCGCGCTCGGCCAGCCGGTGCGGCTGCGCGATCTCCTCGACATTGATGCCGACCATGGCCTCACCCAGACCGCGCGACACCTTGGCCAGCACGTCCGGGTCGTCGTAGAAGGTGGTCGCCTTGACGATCGCCGCCGCACGCTGCGCAGGGTTGCCGGACTTGAAGATACCGGAGCCGACGAATACACCCTCGGCGCCGAGCTGCATCATCATCGCGGCGTCAGCCGGGGTGGCGATACCGCCCGCGGTGAACAGCACGACAGGCAACTTGCCGGTCTCGGCAATCTCGCGGACCAGCTCGTAGGGTGCCTGCAATTCCTTGGCCGCGACGAACAGCTCGTCCTCCGGCAGCGACGACAGTCTGCGAATCTCCTGGCGAATCTTGCGCATGTGCGTCGTGGCGTTGGACACGTCGCCGGTGCCTGCCTCGCCCTTGGAGCGAATCATGGCCGCGCCCTCGGTGATCCGGCGCAGCGCCTCACCCAGGTTGGTCGCACCGCAGACGAAGGGCACGGTGAAGTTCCACTTGTCGATGTGGTTGGCGTAGTCGGCGGGAGTGAGCACCTCCGACTCGTCGATGTAGTCGACGCCGAGGCTCTGCAGGATCTGCGCCTCCACGAAATGGCCGATGCGGGCCTTCGCCATGACCGGGATGGAGACGGCGGCGATGATGCCCTCGATCATGTCCGGATCACTCATCCGGGACACACCGCCCTGTGCGCGGATATCGGCCGGAACGCGCTCCAGCGCCATCACCGCGACCGCGCCCGCGTCCTCGGCGATCTTGGCCTGCTCGGGGGTGACGACATCCATGATCACACCCCCCTTGAGCATCTCGGCCATGCCGCGCTTCACACGGGCGGTGCCGACGGTCTGGGTGGTCTCGGGCGTGGTCACGGCAAACTCCTGAGTCATGTGCGCCAATCGGGTCGCTCGGATTCGAACGACCTGATTCTAGGCGTCCACAAAACGCCACCTGATAGCCAGTTGACGTGCACTGGTCTGGTGATCTCGGATATCGCCGGGAAGGCGGGTGCCGTGCCATCCCGGCAATCCACTGGGCTACCCGGGGCGCCGCGTCAGAGCGGGCCGACCACCAGCAACTGTGCCCAGTACTCCGCGGCCGTGGGCCCCAGGTACGGCAACAAGAAATCGAACAGCAGGTACGACATGAAACCAATTACCTCCACACACCGAGCAGGATTAGGCCCCATTGTTGACGGGACCACGACGCCGGATTCGAATGCGTCCTGACAGCAGTACCCTCCGGGTCCATAAATCATCACGACGCTATCACGATCGTGAAACACATCACAGGTCACGAGCCGGTCAGCGGATGGAGCGAACCTCGGGGTCGACGGAGCCCGAGGCGGCTTCAGCGGCCTCGGCGAGCAGTTCGTCCAGGTGGTACGGGTAGACGGTCTCGCAAGACTGGTCCAGCGCGACGATGTCCGCGGCCGTACACCACTGGTGACCGGTGATGGAACGACGCTCGATCGTGGTCTGATTCGCCGCGCGCGGTTCGAAACCACGCACACGCAGCGCGAAGAACAACTCTTCGGACCGGATCAGGTCGCCGTTGAACGGGAACACCGCGACCCGGCGCCAGATCGGGCCGCGCAGACTCGCCGGGTCCGCACGGTGCCCGGTCTCCTCGTAGAGTTCGCGCACGGCGGCAACACGGAGGCTTTCCCCCGGCTCCACACCGCCGCCGACGGTGAACCAGAACGACACCTCCGGCGTTTTCGGATCATTGCCGCGCATCAGCAGCGTCCGATCGTTCTCGTCGAAGAGCACGATGCGCGCGGTGGTGCGGATGGTGTCGACGGACAAGCCGGTCGACGCGGCGGGCGTAGCCCGTTCGGTGATCTCGAAGTAGGTCGGCAGTGGGGCGGTGCCGCCCAAGTGCAGCAGACGTACGGGGCGCCGTGTACGCAGCGCCAGCGTGTCCCGCACCGCGTCGTTGTGGAACCGGCGCGCGATGAGCACACGAGCCTCCGCGTCCGCCAGTTCGGCGACCAGTTGCGGGCGCAGCATGCCGATATCGATGGCCGACAGCGCCGAGGACAGTTGGTTCTCCACGGTCTCGCGATCACCACGCCCAGCCCGCTCGGCCACGGCCCCCAGGGCGGACAGCTGTTTGGCCTGCTCCGACCGCGCGGGATCGGATACCGGGCTTGCGATGGCCATGGCGACCGATCTGGCCACCACGGCCCGCCGTGCCAACGCGGCGTCCAGCGCCTGCCAGGACTGATCGGAGCGCACGTGCAACCGGTCGAGCCGGTTGGCGGTCGAGTACGCCCAGAGACCGATCGCGATCACCACCGCCGCGATCAGCGCGAGGACGAGAACGGTCGTCGCGGAGAAGGTGATCATCCGGCGGCCCGCACCCTCGCGTCGCCGACGGTCACCGTCTCGTACACCCGCAGGATCTGCTCGGCTACCACCGGCCAGTCGTACTCGCCCACCACTTGCGTGGCGGTGTGCACCAGCGCCTCCCTACGCACTTCGTCGGTGAGCACAGTGTGCAGCGCGGCGGCCAGGGCGGCCGAATCACCCACCGGGACGAGCATGCCTGCCGTGCCGTCGCGCAGCACCCGGCGGAAGGCGTCCAGTTCGCTGGCCACGACCGCGGTCCCGGCGGCCATCGCCTCGATCAGGATGATGCCGAAGCTCTCCCCGCCGAGGTTGGGGGCCACATACACGTCCGCACTGCGCATCGCCGAAGCTTTGTCCTCGTCGGACACCTGGCCCAGGAAGCGCAGATGCCGGGCGAGCGAGCCCGCCTCGCGGCGCAGCCGGTCCTCGTCACCACGCCCGACGATGAGGATCTCCACCTCCGGATGTCTGCGCACCACCTCGGGCAGCGCGCCGAGCAACACCTCCATGCCCTTGCGCGGTTCGTCGTAACGGCCGAGGAACAGCACCGACCCACCCGCCCGCGGATAACCGGGCAGCATCGGGGCTCTGGCGAATGCGGGAACGTCGACTCCGTTGGGGATCTCCACCGCATCCGACCCGAGCGCCTCCACCTGCCATCGCCGGGCCAGCTCGGACACCGCGATGCGGCCGGAGATCTTCTCATGGTAAGGCCGCAGCACCCCTTGAAAGGTGCTCAGCACCAGCGACTTGGTTGTCGAGGTGTGGAACGTAGCGACGATCGGCCCCTCGGCGATCTTGAGCGCGAGCATGGACAGGCTCGGCGCGTTGGGCTCGTGAATGTGCAGCACGTCGAAGTCGTTGGCGTCGATCCAGCGGCGAATCCTGGCGTAGGACAGCGGGCCGAAGGACAGCCGGGCCACCGACCCGTTGTACGGGATCGCGACCGCGCGTCCGGCCGACACCACGAACTCGGGCAGCGGCGTGTCGTCCCCTGCGGGCGCGAGGACGCTCACCTTGTGCCCGCGTTCGATGAACACCCGCGCCAACTCGACCACATGCGCCTGCACCCCACCGGGGACGTCGAACGAATAGGGACAGACCATGCCGATCTTCATGGCGATTCGTCTCCCTGCTCGACCCGGATACTCGCCTGCGCGGCGGCGATGGCGGCGCGCCGTTTCGGGGACAGGTCGCTGTCCCACAGCGGTTGCAGCATGTGCCAATCCGCCGGATGCTCGGCGATATTCGCGGCGAAGCGGTCAGCGAGCTCCTGGGTAGCCGCCGCCACTCCACCAGAAACGTCCAGTGGCGCTTCGACTTTCAGCCCCCAGTCCTCACGCCCATCGGTGTCGACCTCGAACCACGCGTGCACCGGCAGCAGCGCGGCGCCGGTCTCGATGGCCAGTTTCGCGGCGCCCCCTGGCATCCAGGTGCGTTCGCCGAAGAACTGGACGGCGACTCCCCTGCCGGTGAGGTCGCGCTCGCCCAGCAGGCACACGATCCGGTTCTCGCGCAGACGCGCCGCCAGCCGGGCGAAGGGTGGCTGCTCACCGCCGGTCAGCGGGAACACCTCGAAGCCGAGGTGCTCCCGATAGGCCACGAAACGCTCGAACAGCGATTCCGGTTCGAGACGTTCGGCAACGGTCGTCGGGTTGCCGTAGTGGTGCACCAGCCAGACGCCGGCCAGGTCCCAGTTGCCGGAGTGCGGCAGCACCAAGATCACGCCCTGCTGCCGGGCCAGCGCGGCATCGAGATACGGCAACCCGTCGACCCGAATATCGATCGCCGCGTGATCCATCGTGGGTAGCCGGAACACCTCCCGCCAGTACCTGGCATACGACCGCATGCTCGCGCGGATCAGCTCGTCCGGCACGTCGGCGGGCAACACCCCGAGCACGCGGGCCAGGTTCCGGCGCAAGTGATTCGGTGGCCCGCCCGCGTGGAATTCCCGGTTGGCACGCCGAGCGACCCGGTCACCGCCCCAGTCGAACAGCCGCCGCGCCGTCTGCTCCGGCAGCGCGCGCACCAGCCGCCAGCCCGCCAGGTATCCGGCGGCACCGAGCTGCTCCCCGATGCTCATTCGATCTCCACCAGTTCTCGTCCATAGTCGGCCGCCGACGTTGTCGTGGTGCCGTCGTCGGTGTATCGGCGTACGGCACAAGGGGTTGTCACGACGGGAACTCCGGAGCGTCGGCAGCTCCGGTGCTCGGATTCCGCGGCGTCCGGGACGGGAGCACATCCCGTGCTCCCGGTGAGTTCCGGACCGCGAGTACCCGCTGAAAAACGGTGACGATGCTGAGCATCGCGAGAATCCACATCGCCACATGGACGGCATAGGTGAGCCAGTCGATACCCCAGTGTCCACCGATGCCGGTGAGCCCCGCCCCGACCAGGACGATGACCAGTCGGTCCGGTCGTTCGATGAGGCCGCCGTCCGCGGACAGGCCACTGGCCTCGGCACGGGCCTTGGCGTACGAGATCACCTGCGAGGTGACCAGGACGACGAGTGTCGCGAAGAACAGCGGCCGATGGTGCTCGTGGAAGACCGACCACCAGGCCAGGCCCGCGAAGATGGCGCCATCGGCCACACGATCGCAGGTGGCGTCCAACACCGCGCCGTATTTCGTGCCGCCACCGCGCGCCCTGGCCATCGCGCCGTCGAGCATGTCGAACATGACGAACAGCCAGATCACGATGGTTCCCCAGAACAGATGTCCGGTCGGGAACAACGTGGCCGCGGCGACGATCGAGGCTGTCGTACCGATCAGTGTCACGGCATCGGGCGTGAGTCCCGTGCTGACCAGCGCCTTACCAAGCGGCGCCGTCGCCCTGGCGAATGTGTCGCGGCCGAAAAAGCTCAGCACGGCTGATCCGCACGGCTCATCTAAGCCTCCTTCCAGGCCGCCGACAGCAGCGCCCTGGTCTCACGTAAGAGTTGCGGCATCACCTTCGCCCCGCCGATGACGGTGATGAAGTTCGCGTCCCCACCCCAGCGCGGCACGATGTGCTGGTGCAGATGGTCGGCCAGCGAACCGCCCGCCACCCCACCGAGATTCAGCCCGACATTGAAGCCGTGCGGTCGGGACACCTTCTTCATCACCCGGATGGCCTGCTGGGTGAATGCCATCAGTTCCGCGCTCTCGGCCTCGGTGAGGTCCTCCAGATTGGCCACCTTGCGGTAGGGCACCACCATCATGTGCCCGGGATTGTACGGATACAGGTTGAGTACCGCGTACACCAGTTCGCCCCGGGCGACGACCAATCCGTCCTCGTCGGACATCTTCGGAATGTCGGTGAACGGGTGGCCCGTCGAATCCTTGAGACCAGACGTGGCCGCCTCCGCGATATAGGACATCCGATACGGCGTCCACAATCGTTGCAGCCGATCCGGTTCCCCGGCGCCTGTGTCCACAATGCTCCCCTGCTCGGCCGACGCCGTGGTCTCGTCCAGATCTGCGAGCCCATCCGGCACCGTGCGTTCGCTCATGCCCGGCCCTTGTCCACTGATCGAATCTCGAAACCGTCCGCTGTCGGCGACGCGTTCTCGCGGCGAGTGATCCACGCGACGATGGTGGCCACCGCATCGTCCACCGGCACACCATTGACCTGGGTGCCGTCTCGGAAGCGGAAGCTGACGGCGTTCGCGTTCACGTCGCGCTCACCGGCGAGCAGCATGAACGGCACCTTGTGCGCGGTGTTGTTGAAGATTTTCTTCTGCATCCGGTCGTCGCTGTGGTCCACCTGCGCGCGGATACCCTCGTCCTGCAAGCGCTCGATCACCCGATCGAGGTGCGCGACAAAAGTTTCCGCGACCGGGATGCCGACGACCTGCACCGGCGAGAGCCAGGCGGGGAACGCGCCCGCGTAGTGCTCGGTGAGCACACCGAAGAACCGCTCGATCGAGCCGAACAGGGCTCGGTGGATCATCACCGGCCGCTGTTTGGTGCCGTCGGAGGAGGTGTACTGCAGGTCGAACCGTTCCGGCAAGTTGAAGTCCAGCTGGATGGTCGACATCTGCCAGGTGCGGCCGAGCGCGTCCTTGGCCTGTACCGAGATCTTGGGGCCGTAGAACGCGGCACCACCCGGATCGGGCACCAACTCCAGACCCGAGGCCGAGGCCACCTCGGCCAGGGTCTCGGTAGCCTCCGCCCAGATCTCGTCGGAGCCGACGAACTTCTGCGGGTCCTTGGTGGACAGCTCGAGATAGAAGTCGTCGAGGCCGTAGTCCTTCAGCAGATCCAGCACGAATCGCAGCGTGCTGGTCAGCTCGCCGTGCATCTGCTCTTTGGTGCAGTAGATGTGGGCGTCGTCCTGGGTCATGCCACGCACCCTGGTCAGGCCGTGTACCACACCGGACTTCTCGTAGCGGTAGACCGACCCGAACTCGAACAGCCGCAGCGGCAGCTCCCGATACGACCGACCGCGGGCTCGGAAGATCAGGTTGTGCATCGGGCAGTTCATCGGCTTGACGTAGTAATCCTGGCCGGGCTTGCGGACGGTGCCGTCCTGGTTGAGCTCGGCGTCCAGGTGCATCGCGGGAAACATGCCGTCGCGGTACCAGTCCAGGTGGCCGGAGACCTCGAACAGGTGGCCCTTGGTGATGTGCGGGGTGTTGACGAACTCGTAGCCCGCCGCCACATGCCTACGGCGTGAGTACTCCTCCAATTCCTTGCGGATGATGCCGCCTTTGGGGTGGAACACCGGGAGGCCGGAACCGAGTTCGTCGGGAAAACTGAACAGGTCCAGCTCCAGGCCGAGCCTGCGGTGGTCGCGCCGCTCGGCCTCGGCCAGCAAGTGCATGTGCTCGTCGAGCGCTTCTTGGGATTCCCATGCGGTGCCGTAGATGCGCTGTAGGTCCTCGCGGCTCTGGTCACCGCGCCAATACGCGGCTGAACTGCGGGTCAGCTTGAATGCCGGGATGAACTTGGTGGTCGGAATGTGCGGACCGCGGCACAGATCGCCCCAGATCTTCTCGCCGGTGCGCGGATCGAGATTGTCGTAGATGGTCAGCTCGGCGCCGCCGACCTCCATGACCTCTGGGTCATCGATGCCCGACTTGTCGCTGATCAACTCCAATTTGAACGGCTCATCGGCCAATTCGACCCTGGCGTCCTCGACCTCGACCACCCGGCGCGAAAACCGCTGCGCGCCTTTGACGATCTTCTTCATCCGGGATTCCAGCTTGACCAGATCCTCCGGGGTGAACGGCCGCTCGACTCGGAAGTCGTAGTAGAAGCCGTCCTTGATGTAAGGGCCGATACCGAGCTTGGCCTCAGGGAATTCCTGCTGCACCGCCTGGGCGAGTACGTGCGCGGCGGAGTGCCGGATGACGCTGCGGCCGTCTTCGGTGTTCGCCGCGACCGGCTCCACGTCGACGTCGACGGCCGGGGTCCAGGACAGATCCTTCAGTTCGCCGTCCACGCGGACGACCACCACGGTGTCGGGGCCTTTGGTCGGCAGTTCCGCCGCACGCACCGCGGCGCCCGCCGTCGTCCCGGCCGGCACCCGGACGAGGGCGACTGGGCTGATGGGGGCTGAGGTGGTCACGACTGCGCTCTCCTTGGCGTTCTCGTGTGCGGGTGGCTTCCCGCTGGATCATGGCCGATCGCGTGTTCGCTCCGGCGCGACCATGCTACTGTCCCGCCGCTTCACGTTTTGTGCCGGTCGGATAGATCCGAGTGGCGTCCCTCGCGGTCCGGCAGGCGTAGGACTGGCTGGTTCTGCGGGTACGCGGCGAACTACCCCGGTTGCCGCGAGATCAGTTGTCACGTCACCGGAGTTCCTCAGCTCTCGGCAGCGAGGGCTGCCAACAGCGCCGTACGTTCGTCGGCCGGGCGTTTCGGGCAGCTGGTGCACATCTGGCAGCCGGGCACCTCGAACACCAGGCAGCAGGAGATCCGCCGCACGAACGTCCGTCCGCCGATCTCGACGAACCGCGGCACCGGGAGTTTGCCGCCGACCGCGACCGCCAGCCGCGCTCCGGCGTCCGGCGAACCGGCGTCCAACGCACGGTTGCCGATCGCATCGGCCGCGATCGCCCACAGCGACGGCACGCCCGCGCCGGACACCTCGGCCACCGGCGCGATCACCGCGGCGAGGGTCGCGCGTAGCTCGGCGGCATCGCCAGCCGATTCGCGGCTGCCCGCTCGGAGGTGCACTTGCTCGATACCACCGTCCGGACGCACCGCACAGTCCAGCCGATCCAGCGCGACCGTCGGCGCCTGCTCGCCCTGTGCGTAGGCCCGCGCGATCCGCTCCACCAGCGCGGAGGCGACCATGCACCACCACACGGTCCCGGCAATGCGCAGCGATGTCGTCCCCCAGGAGTGGCCCAGCCGCGCGATCCGCCCGACCAGCCACTCGGCCTCGGTGAGTCGCCGCCCCGGGACGGGGTTCACCACTTCAGCGGACTGCGCAACCATTGCCATTCGACTCCGATCCAGCTACCGACGATCCCGAACGTTCCCAGTACCCACACCGTCGCGACGACCACGACAACCGTGGCGATCGCCGTGACCACCCGCAGCACCGGACCCCGCGCTCGATACCACGCCATTCCCTGCCGGTACTTTTCCCGCAGCCAGCCGAGCACCCGGCGCGCCCAGGCGAATTCGGTGGCGAGGATGCCGAGTCCGGCGAACACGATCGCCCAACCGGGACCGGGATAGGGGATCGCCAGAATGCCTACGGCGAGGACGACGAGTCCGGCCACCGCGACCGCGGTCCGGTAGACGAGGTTGAGCGTGGGTCGCCCGGCGAGCCTGGCTCGAAAGGCGCGCCAACCGGTCTGCTCCCCGCTCGGGCTCGTGTGCAGGTCGACAGTCACGTTCCCAGGGTACGAGAAATCGGACATCCCGATTTCCGTCCCTCGGTCGAAGGATGCGACGAACCCGCCCGAGCACCGCGGCCCGGACGGGTTCGCCTGTCCTCGTCGATCACACGAGCTCGGGTGCGACGCGGCGACGGCGACCGGCATCCTCGATATGCGCCAGCCCGTCCACGGTCACCTCGATGACCCGTGCACTGGCGATGTCGAAGAACAGCCCCGACACCTGCACGCCACGCTCGGCGATCGCCTTGCGCACCGCCGGGTGCTGGTGCAACACCTCCAACTGCACCGCGACGTTGACCATGCCGAGCTGGTCGACCTCGCCGAATCCGGCCGCCTGCGCCGCAACCGCTACCGGATGACCGATTCGGTAGCGCTCCAGGCTCGGTTTGGCGTGTGCGAGCCAGGCGTCGACGCCGGGGACCTCGGCACCGGAGCGTAGCGCCGCCATCGCGCCGCACGAGGAGTGCCCACACACCACGACGGATCGGACGTTCAACTGCTCCAACGCGAAGATCAACGCGGCCTCGACCGACGCGTCACCGGCAGCCGGCACCAGGTTCCCGACGTTGCGCACGGTGAACAGGTCACCCGGACCGCTGTTGGTGATGACGTTCGGCACGATCCGCGAGTCCGAGCAGGTCAGGAAGAACGAATCCGGATCCTGCTTGTCCCGCAGCTCGTCCAGGTGCGGTCGCACCACGTGCGCGTGGCTGCGGTGGTACGCCGCCACGCCCGCCGCGACCGGGTTGTCGTGTTCCTCGTCACGACGCCACGGGCCGAGAACGTCGTCCCACACCGAGCGGGCGAAGCTACGCGCGGGCGGCCCCGCGGTGGCGTGAGCCATCCTGGCGCCGCCGATCTCCACGAACTCGACGGTGCCGCCGTTGCTCGTCTGCTGGCTCGCCCACGCCTCGATGGCCTCGAAGGCGGCGTGGTCGAGGAAGTCGACGGTCATCTCGACCGCCACGTCGGCGTCCGACGGCACTTTCGCGAACACCGCCGACAGCTTCGGCAACGCGAGGAAGGTGGCCGATCCGTCGATGGTGATCAGCCAACGCTGCGAATTCTGGACCTGCTCGGCGGCGATCTTCACCCGGACCACCCGCCACAGCAGCAGCGCAAAGGCCACACCCAGACCGATCAGAACACCCTCGAGCAGGTTCGAGAACACCACACCGAGCACCGTGACGGCGTACACCAGGAGATCGCCCGTACGCCGGGCCAGTTTGATATGCGCCAGCTTGACCAGTTGGGAACCGATCACGATCAGCAGACCGGCCAGCGCCGCCTTCGGGATCTGCTCCACCATCGAGGCCAGCGCCACGGAGAACACCAGCACCCACACGCCGTGCAGCACCGCGGAAGCCCGGCTGCGCGCCCCTGCCTGGACATTGGTGGCGCTACGCACGATCACACCGGTGACCGGCAGACCACCGAGCAGACCGGACAGCACGTTCGCCGATCCCTGGCCGATCAGCTCACGATCGAAGTTCGCGCGCTTACCGGTGTGCATCTTGTCCACGGCCACCGCCGACAGCAGACTCTCCACACTGGCGATCAACGCGACGGTGATGATGGTGAGCACGACGGCCGACCAATCGCCGCGCGGCAGCTGCGGCAAGGCCATCGCGTCGAACAATGAGCCGTTCAACACGATTCGCTCGGCGCCGAGCGGCAGCACCAGCGACAGCATGGTGCCCGCGAGCACCGCCACCAGCGGACCGGGCACCAGGCGGACCTTGGCGGGCAAGTACTTCCAGCCGATCATGATCACGATGACGGTCACGCCGATGAAAGCGCCGCCGCCGTGCAACGACATCAGCTGCTCGGGCAGCTCCGTGATGTTCTTCCATGCCGTGCTGTGTGAGGAACCTCCGAGCAGCACGTGGATCTGTTGCAGCGCAATGGTGATGCCGATCCCGGCCAGCATCGCGTGGACCACGACCGGCGCTACCGCGAGAGCGGCCCTGGCAATACGACTGAGCCCGAACAGGATCTGCAGCACTCCGGCCGCCACGACGATGAAACAGGTTGTTCGCCAGCCGAATTGACTGATGGTTTCGGAGACGACAACGGTGAGGCCCGCCGCGGGTCCGCTCACCTGCAGGATCGAACCGCCGAGCAGGCCGGCGACGATACCGCCGATCACGGCCGCGATCAGACCAGCGGCAACCGGCGCCCCGGAAGCGACGGCGATACCCAGCGATAGCGGCAACGCGACCAGGAAAACAACGATCGAGGCAGGCACATCGTGCCGCAGGATCGAATTGAGGCGATCGGACCACGGCGCGGAACTGCGGTCCGATCCCGTCTCGACGGGCGGGGACATCGGCGGGGCTAGATCGTGATCGATAGCCATGACTCTCCTTCGCCGACTCGGCTGGTTCGCCGAGGTCGGTTGACGATCAACATGTCCAACAGGGCACAAGACCGCGAACCGGCATCTCGCGGTGGAGCAGAACCCAACTCGACGATGAGTCGGGATGTAAACCGGGACAAGTCTATTAGTAAAGACTTAGCAAAGCCTGAGAAGTGCGTGGATTGTGTGTTACTCCTCACTGTTTGTGCGTCGTAATCAGCAATGACCTGGCGCACAGCGGCGCTGAGACAGTGGCCCGACCGGCGCTTTCACATCGTCGGACCGGCATCGCCGCGGTCCGACAGTCGGTGTCGCCGACGAACGCGCCGATCTCACGGAAAGCGACCTCGATCGTTCAGGTGTCGGGATGTCGAAGAGCGGTCTCGACGCCGCGACACATCGGTGCCCGAGCCCCCGGCGACCGATCACACGGGCGTCTTACGTCTCGCACCACACCACCATGTTCGCGATGCCGAATCGCTCGGCCCTCCGAACGCCACTCAGGTTGCACAGCACCATGATTCGCACGTTCCAGCCGCTGCGACCCACCCCGACTAGACATGGTCGCGAACCTCCATGACAGCGACGGCGACGGTGGCGGCCGACTCGAATCGCGGCGGCTCGACTACCCGATCGGTGGACATATTTCTCCTTCGCCGAATCGCGTCGATCCGGTCCATCGGTCGAACATGTTCTGGAATCGCAGCACTTGCGGGCGAAACGCTCGGCCGCTCGCGAAGCGACGACTCGTGACGCTGAGGTCAGATCAATGGTAAAGACTTCCCAAAGTCCGAGGAAAGGTTTCGGGTGCAAACCCATGCAACTGCTATCAAACTGTGACCACGGTCACAGGTTCGCCGCGAATCGGCCCGCCCTGAGCAGACCCCGGATGCGAAACGACCGGGCACCGAACCATCGATGTCGATCAAGAGATAGGCAAGAAAAAAGACCGGGCTCAATTCGCTCCGGTCTCGTTCGTGAGTGGTCCCAGCTGGGATCGAACCAGCGACCTTCCGCGTGTGAGGCAGGCGCATCGTTGCAGGTCAGAAGACTAGCACACCCGCGCGTGCCCCAAACGTGCCCTAGGTCCGTCAGTGCTTCACGATGATCGTTCGGGGCAGTTCGACGGCGTTTCCCCTGGCAGCGAGCTTGCTCAGCTCCGCAGCGACTTCCTTGTCCCGGCCGTCGACCGCATGGAGATACCGCAGTGCTGCAGCAGTCGAAGCGTGCCCCAATCGCTTCTTGAGGTCCGCAAGTGTGGCCCCGGTACTTGCCGCCAACGTCTGACCGGTGTGACGAAGATCATGGAAGGTGACATCAACTCCGACCCGATCCCGTGCCCGCACGAACGCCTGATAGATCGAATTACCACGCATCCGCTGACGGTCCTGCCCAACGAACAACCAGGTCTCCCCCGCCCACTGCTCCAAGTGCTCCACGAGGAACGGGCGCAGGTGCGGAGGGATCGACACCGGTCGCTTCCCGGCATCGGTCTTCGGATCCTTGTCGAACGCGACACCCGACTCCAGCAGTTCCACCCGGTTGCGTCGAACACGGACCTCGTCGGCCACCAGGTCCAAGTCCACGACCGCCAAACCGATGATCTCCCCGCGACGCAGACCGCACCAGGCAGCCAGCAGCACCGCAGCCCGGTATCGGGGTGTGATCTTCTCCACCAGCTCCGCGACCTGAGCCGGGCTGGCAACGGTGCGTTCCTTCGCCCGATCCGAACCGGCGCCCTTGATGCTGCACGGGTTCACCGCGATCGCCTGATCACGGACGGCGCAGTTCATCACTGTGCGCAAAAACCGGTAGGACTGCGCGATCGACGTCTTGCCCCCAGTGCCCGCTGTCGCCTTCGCGTGCCAACTACGCACCACGGGCGGAGTGATCGCGATCAGTGGCTTGTCGAGCAACTCGGTCATGTGCAGGCGCATATTCCGCTTGCACGTCTCTTCCCACCGCGGACCGACATCGGGACTGTCACGCAGGTAGGCCAGGGCGTAGTCCTCGAACAGTTGCCGCCCGATCTGCTCATCGAGCCAAGTTCCACGGCTGATGTCGGATTCGACGTTCACCAGATAGCGATCAGCGTCGGTCTTCGTTCGGAAGGTGTGAGGTGCGTTCTGGCGCTTGCCATTCGGGCCGACGAATGATGCCTGAAACCGGCCAGAGGGCAGCTTGCGCACTTTGCCGAAACGTCTACGTCCCATCAGGCCACCACCCTGCCACCGCTCCAGCGAACCTCGATCGGCTCGACTTTGCCGGCGACGGCGTATGCGTCCAGGTCAGCGAGCTTGAACCGCACATGCGCGCCAACCTTGTAGAACACCACTCGCCGTTCGGCGACCAGCCGACGTATGAACCGCACCCCCGTGCCCAGGTACACCGCTGCTCCCTGCACGTCCACGTAGCCAGGTCCGATATCCATTGCTTGTCCTCCCCTATGCCGCTTGCCGAATTGCCGAAGTTTCTTGTGCCGCTGGTGGTCCGGCGGCGAGCATGGCTTTGTCGTATTCGGCTCGCCAGGTGATGCGTTGGGAGATCGCGGCCATGATCAGGTGATCGCGCGGTGGGACGTTCTTGTCGCCGTTCTCGACCGGGGTCACGATCACGTGCGAGCGGTCCGGCTTGACGATCCCGACCGCGCGCAGGAGTTGCCGAACGAACTCGGCGCGATCGGCCTTGTGGTCTGGGAGGGTCTTGTT
Source organism: Nocardia sp. NPDC049190 (assembly GCF_040648115.1). Lineage (NCBI taxonomy): Bacteria > Bacillati > Actinomycetota > Actinomycetes > Mycobacteriales > Nocardiaceae > Nocardia > Nocardia sp. NPDC049190. Next base: position 15,153 of record NZ_JBEZDE010000004.1, on the reverse strand, counting down.
CGACCAGCGACGCGAGACCAGCACCCGCCGACCAGGCAACCCGAGGGTGTCTCGACGGTGTGCCTTGGACTTGCAACGTCCGGGGACGGTCTTGTCGCTGGCGCCCTTGGGGACGATGCCGTAGCGCAGCCACACCCCGCACCGCGGCGAACACGGGGTCCGGCACAACTCATCGTGAAGACGGTCGTAGTGCACGCCGGTACGAGTCGAGTCGGTGTCGAGGACTTCACCGATGGACTTGGTCAGATACTTGGTGACGTAACCGATAGCCCGATCGGCCTTCGGACCGGGAATGTAGCCCTTCATGTCGCCGGCGTCCATGCGTTCGCCGAAACGCACGACGTAGGCCGGCTCCAGCTCGTCCACCGAATCCATCACGTCCAGAGCCTGGTCCCAGGTCGGCAGCGCGGTCCCGGTGTCGGGGTCGGTGAACCCGCCGATGGTGTGGTCCCAGACCGGCAGCCGGTCGCCGGAGTACACCTCTTGGTCGTGATGCGGCCACCACACCTGGTGATAGGTCGCCGCAGTCACCAGACGCAGGATTTCCCGGGAGATAGCCGAGCGCAGCAGCAGGTGCAGATGCGGGGCACCGCGGCGTTGGGGTTCGACGGTGGCGAAGTACTGGACGTCGTAGCCGACCACGCGACGCAGGTTCTGAATCCAGCGATCCACCAGCTTGGAGAAGTGCACGATGTCCCGCGCGGCGCGTGTGTAGTCGTACTCGTCGGGTCGCCGGGGTGAACCATCACCACACGGTTTGCCCTCGGCATCGAACGCGCCGTCCTGGTTCATCGACCCGTAGGACGGCATGGTCAATGTGACCATCATCGAGGACCGGTAGCCGCCGATCACCTTGCCGACCGTGGTCTTGGTGACCTTCTTACGTGGGAGGTTCGGGGCGTCCTGGCGGCGGCGGGTCGACCGCTGGCGACGTTCGGAGGTCGAGGCATCGAAGGCGGGAAGCCGGCCCCGGAAACCGGTCTCGCGCAACTCGACATCCAAGCTGGTCGCGATGTCTTTGACCGCTGCGGCGAGAACACCATCACCAGCGGCGACCGCGTCCTTGTACTGCACGTACAGGTCCGAACGTGCGCGCAACAGATCCTTCTGCACGTCGCTGGCCGGGTCCGGGGTGTTGACCGGTTCGGTGTCCAGGTGCCAGCCCTCCCGGCACTGGGTCATCCTCAGATAGCGCGCCTTGGCAGCGCACGATGGGCATACCGACGCCACGGTGGACTTGCAGGGCGACCCGACGTAGGAGACGGTCAGCGTCTTGGGATCCTCGGTGCGCATCGGGACCGGGCGACGGCACACGGTGTGCTCGTCGGCGAGATCCTGGGCGACGGACCGGAAATCCGGCAGGCTACGACGCTCGGCCGCTGTCTGCCGGACCGGCACCACATCAGTATTGGTCGTGGTTTCCATCAGGCCGCCTTCGGCTTGGTCCAGTGATCCACACGGGGCAGCACGATGGTGTCTGCCAGGGCGTCGGAGTGCCGGAAGACCAGTTCGACGGTGCCGGGCCCGGTGATGGTGGCCCGGCATTCCAGAGCCCGGAAGGCGTGAGCCAGGTGCGAGACACGGTTCTCGAAGTCAGCGGGACAGTGCCCGTCGAGCATCCGCACCCGGACCCGATCGACCGCGGTACCGATCCGGACATCGAGCAGGCGAGGGATGAACGTGCGGTCGTCCTGGGTGATGCACAGGTGGCAGGCAGTCATGAGCTTGGCCCAGCGACGCCGGTAGCGGGTCCAGGTCAGGTAGCGGGTGCGGGCCCGCTGGGTGACCCATCGCTCGAACATCTCCGGCCGCATCCGCTGCCACAGCATGATCCCCGCGACGGACACCCCGGCAGCCGCGACACCGAACGGCCACCCCAACACCACCCACGCGGCAGCCGTGAGGGCGAGTGGGATGGAGATGACCGGGAACAGGATCAGCCACCACAGGCCGATGACGATCCCCCACACGGTGTTCAGTAGGGCCAGCCCGACGAGGTCGAACGGGTCGAGACGAGTGGTTCTGGTGTCGGTAGTCATCGGTCGTTCCTCGTGGTGGCAGGGTCGAACAAGGTCAGTTGCCCGTCGCAGCTGGCATAAAGGTCTTTGTGGATGCGGCGGGGACGTTTGCTGCGACGCCCCGCGGCGGCAGCGGCGACGATCGGGTTCACCGGCTTCGGTTCGGCCGTGTGATCGGTGGTCATGCCGCACCTGCTTGCGGGATTCCGGTTACCGCGGGCAAAAGGTGGCGGCCGAGGTGTTCGGTGTAGGCGGGCGGGATCGCCTGGCACAGTTCGGCCCCGGTCATCCAGTCGATGCCCATACAGGCCGGTCCCAGCCAGGAGCCGACGTCACCGGTGATGGAGATGTGCATGCCGGCGTCGAAGTCACGCCGACGTTTCTTCGTGCTCGTGCGGGCGGTGTGGGCGGGATGCCACGGGAGCGGAGGAAGCAGCGGGATACGCGGGTCGATGGCGAACTTGCGGTGCCGGTAGGTGCGCAGCCCGAACATGCTGCCGCACAACACCAGATCCGCCCGCATCACCGCACCCATGACGTTCTCCACCACCCACGCCACCGGCTGGCCGGCGAGCTGGTGCAGGGTCGCGTCCAGCAGCCAGCCCGACCCGTCGACACCGGCGCGGGACACCAAGGTTGTGTGGTCGCGGCATGGTGGGGAGGCGTGTATTACGTCGAACTCGTGGCCGTGGGCGGTCAGGAACTCCAACGCGTCGGCCTGGTGGAACTCGAACGGGTAGTGCGGTTGCGGTGCGATGTCCACGCCTACGACTTCGAATCCGGCCCGGTGATAGCCCATCCCGGCACCGCCGGCGCAGCAATACAGGTCCAGCAGCCGGGGACGACCCATCGCGGTCATGCCGCCCACCCCGCCCCGTCATCACCGTCGTAGCCGCTGATGTCCCAACCGGGCACCGAACCGGTCTCCACCAGCAGGTTCACCGCGACCGCGACCGGGTCCAGGCCACGGGCTTCGAGTTGGCAACGGCGACGTGCCCGAAGATCGATCACGACATCCGCGCCGGTGCTGGTGAGGTGGGTGCGCTTGATGTTCATGAAAGGATCTCCATTTCGCGGATGCCGCATACCTCGCAGGTGCGGGAACGGGTGGTGGTGCCCAGCGGCCAGACAGTGATCTGCCAGACATCGGGGAAGTGGTGTCCGTGTGGGCACCAGATGACAGCCACGCAGTGGACACACAGCACGCGGTCGCCGTCATAGCGCCAGCCCACGCGAGCGCTACGGGCGTTGATGTAGGAAACAGCCTGGTGGGTGGAGTCGAAGCAAATCGACTCGCCGTCGTCGTCGCTGTAGATGTCACCGCAACCGTCGCAGTACACGACCACATGCAGTTCGGTCACGAGCCCCCGTTTCATGCCGCCACCTCGCCCGTGTCACCGTCGCCGAGGTCATCGGGGTCGAACGTGGCCGGATCGAAATCCGGATCGGGGGTGACGTCGACGATGTCGTGGCGTGGTGCGTAGGTGGCCACCATCCAATCGATGTCGTCATCGGTCACGTGATAGGCCCGCACCCGGGTAACGGAGGCTTTACCGTCCTCCTGCACGTAACAAACACCCGGAGTCGTGGTCGAGATCTCGTCGCAGCGTGATCCCCGCTCACGAGCGCCTTGGCCGTGAATCATCGCTACCTGGGTCGGTTCGTCCATCCCCAACCCGATCCGATACGGGAACAACTGCCGTTGCGGCACAGTGTCTTTCGACGGATCGATCACGGTTTCGATCACCGAGAACAACGGTGCACGACCTTGGGACAGCAACATGCCATGAGCGCGTTCGAACCGGTCCCGCAACTTCGAATCAGTGAACGCCGACAGCGTGGCCGCCTCATCGATGATGATCACCGTCAGCGGGTTGTCCCGGGTCGGAACGGGTTTGCGGGTCTTGCCGCGGTACCGGTTGGCTGCTTCCTGCATGTCTGTGACGGTCTCTTCCAACATGCCGATCATTTCTTCGGGCATGGTGCAGTGGAACCGGGTACACATCGGCTCCAGGAACCCCAGTTCCATCCCGCCTTTCGGGTCGAGCACCCGCAAATCCACCCGACCCGACGCGATAGCCGGAGCCAGGGCGTAGATCAGGGCTTGCAGCACACCCGACTTACCCGACCCGGTACGGCCACCCATCAGGACGTGACGGCCCTGTACCGGAACCCTCCACACCTCGCCGTCTTCGGTCAGTCCGACCGGAACCGCCTCCAAATCCACCCCGTCAGCAGGCAGTCGCGGGGCGACAGCGTCAGCGAGGGTGTCATACACGCGCAGGTCCAGGCGGACGAAGCCCGGGCCGGTCGATGTGGCGGTCACCGTCGGGACACCTAGGTACTGGGCCAGGACATCCAGGGTGTCTTCGTTGTTCCAGTCCTTGAGCTTCTGACCACCCAAAATCTGGACCTCGACCGACATCCCGAACGGGGTGTACTCAGCGGCGAGGACGTTCGGGTAACCGACCTGCCACGACCCCAGACCCAACGCCGGCCACATCACCGCCAGTTGCGCCGGATCAGTCACCACGAGCACCGCGGTCCGAAGCTCGGGTGGAGCGGCGCCCGCGTGGTCTTGCGGGGTCGGAACCGAACCGGCACCGACGCGGCGCCACTGCCACATCAACCCTGAGGTCACCGCAACACCGGCAGTGACCAGAGCCGCAGTTACCGACATCACCGATCACCACCCTCGACCACCGAGCCAGCGCAGAACATCACGCAGCCATCCGACCGAACAGGCGAAACCGGAACCGTCGCAGTCGGTTCACGACCAACCGTGAGCAGCAGTGTCAAAGGCAGCACCACCAGCGCGGCGACCACGAACAACGCCACCACACCAGGACGAGCCATAACGAACGTGAACATCACACACCCCCAATCGCGAGCGGCAGCATCGGCTGAACCGGACACGGACGAACAGGAACAGGAATCGGCCGAGCGGGCCGGATAGGCCGGACCGGAGCCACGGCCGCAGCAGCTAGAAGCGGAACGTTCACAGGCTCAGGCTTGGGCGCCACGACCGCGGGCACTTCGTTCTCCGACACCTGGTCCGGGACAGGTGCCGCAACAGCTTCCCGGACTGGTTCCTCGACGGGTTTGCGCTGAGCGGCGCGGAACAGCATCACCCCGCCATGGGTGTCCACCAACAAGGCGATCGGGGCGATAGCCGCGATGACAGCCGCTTGCCAGGCCGGAAGCGGATGCCCATCAGTGAAGGCATGCAAGCTGTTGCCGGCGACCGACACCACCGCGCCGACACCGAGGACCCAGGAGAACCAGAGACGCTCTTTCGGCCGGTTGGACAGCACCATCACCGACACCGTGGCCTGAATGATGGTGCCGTCCACGATCACTGGGAACAGCCACGAGATCCGTTTCTCGATCCGCGCCAACTCCGCCAGATCGCGCAATGTTTCGTAGCTGAGGACGAACGCGGCGACACCGACTCCGACGATGATCAACACCGCCGCCGCCCGCGCCCACCGCATCCGCAGCGAAACATCCTCGACGGTCATTACGCACCCGTCTTCGCGCCGTTGCCGTTGCCAGCGTTGGCCTTCGGAGTGTTGTTGTCGCCCTTGATCCCGGTCGCACGGAACTGGTAGCCGAGGTACTTGAACTCGCCCTGCCCCATCACCTTCGGCTCAGCAGTCACGCCTTCCAGCTCGATGAACCAAATACCGTCCGCGATCTGCTCGCCAGCCGGGACCGGCTGATGACGCGAGACAAACGTGATCTCGAACGACGCTCGTTTGCCCTTGCCATCGCTGGCCTCGTGCGGGTCGGTTACCGTCGCCGTCCACAACGGAAGGCCCGTGCCCTCCCCCGTCTTCGGGTCGATGTCGTACTTCTGCTCCGGCAGCGCGTTGCGGTCCGGGTTGTACTTGATCGCCGGACCGATCCCTCCCATCAGCAACAGCCGCTTCGGGAAGGCTTGCGAGGACTCGATCGGGAACTTGAAACCCTTGCTGATCGCCATCTCTGAATCTCCTTGTGTCACTTGGGTTATGCCGCCGTAAGAGGATCTGTTTCCTCCGACACATCTAGGATCTCGCGACATATAGGGACGAAATAACCCAATATTTGGGACACTTAGGGACACTTAAACGTAGAATTGGGGCATGACGAACGAACGACTCCGAGGCGCGATGGCGGCTGCGGACCTCACGAAACACGCACTGGCCGAACGGCTTGAGATCAGTACCAAGACGGTCGAGCGATGGATCACACAGGACCGTTGTCCGCATCCTGGCCTTCGACTCAAGGTCGCTCGCGAAGTGGGACGCGATGAGACCTACCTCTGGCCCGAACTTTTGGCTGGCAGCCGGTCTGCCACGGCTTCACTGTCGGAGCTGGTGCAGACATGGCCGACCCGACCCGACGTACCCCATGAGGTTTGGCGTTCGCTCATGCGGCAAGCGACCGGCCAGATTGACGTCTTGGTGTACGCGGGAGGCTTCCTTGTGGAGTCCTTGGACTTCGTGAACGTCGTTCGAACCAAAGCAAATGCAGGTGTGCAGGTTCGAATCCTTCTCGGAGAGAGCGACTCGCCAGAGGTTCTCGCCCGAAGCCGCGAGGAGGGCTTACCGTCACTTCCCCAGCGGTGCCTGTCGACCCTGGAATACCTCCGAGAAACCATGGACCTGCCGATGGTTGATATCCGAACCCATCGCACGACCCTGTACAACAGCATCTACCGTTTCGGTGACTCGATGCTCGTCAACACCCACAGCTACGGCGCATATGCAGCGAAGTCTCCAGTGCAGCACCTACAGAAAGTTCCGGGTGGGCACCTGTTCTCCTACTACCTGGAGTCGTTCGAAGCTGTCTGGAAGACCGGCCGCCCCGCGTAATCTGACCTCATGGGACGCCGAATCGATTACCACCAGGATCCCAACGCGCCGACAGCGAATAGCGTCAGACCGAGCGCAGCCGCATTCGTCTACGAGGACGGCGCAGTCTTGCTCATCTGTAGGTCCGATAACGGAAACTGGTCCATGCCTGGCGGTGCACATGACCCAGGCGAATCGCTCAGCCGTACCGCCGTTCGCGAGACACAAGAAGAGACCGGCGTCGACATCCACGTGACCGGAATCGTCGGAATCTTCACAGATCCAACCCACGTCATTCACTACACCAGCAACGACGAGGTCCGTCAGGAATTCACCGTGGTCTATCGCGGTGTGCCGATCGGCGGGCAGCCCACAACGAGCGACGAAAGCACACGGGTCGAGTGGGTACCCGTCCAACAGATCCCGTCGCTCAGCATGGACCGCAGCCAGCGAAAGAGGATCGACTGGGCACTGAGTCAGAACGAGCCCTACATCGATCCCGACGCCCGCTGAACCGCCATCCGCAGCCGCGGTTCTGCTCGTGTGATCGCGGTGTGTACCACACTGCCCGGCTCGTATCTTCGCAGGATCTCTGCCAGCCGTTCATCCACCGAGAACTCCTCCCCGTTTGGCCCGGTCGAGAGGTCGGCCCACCACATGAAATCGTCGGCCATATCGAGTCCAACCACGTCGGTCAGCCGGAACTCATCGAACATGCGCGGATCCAGACCACGCACCTCGGATTCGACCTCTGCTGCCGTATGGAACGCGACGATGTGACATACGACCTGCGAATACCCGAGCGACTGCAGCAGACGAGCACCGTCGAGCGGGTGAAATCCAATGTCCGGGTGCCCATAGCCCACGTCATGGAGATACGCCGCAGTGACCGCGTCTGCACGTATTCCCGCCGGCAAGAGCTTCGCAACACTCTCCATTCGCTGCCCAACGCCAATCGAGTGAGCGCGGCGCGAATCTGTCAGCGCAGACAGCAGCTCAGCCATAGCCTCGTTCACGGCCGCCATGGTACGCGCGGCACAGTTGAACAGTCGTTGCCGAATTTCGCCATACAGGATCAAGGAGCGCCTGCGGCGGCGCATACGCGCCGCCGCCGCGCTTCGACGCGCAGCGCGGCTGATGAGGCGTCGCCTGCGGCGCGTCGGCGCGTCGGCGACACGTTTGCGCCGTAGCAGAACGTCCCGTGGTCCTGTCTGACCACTTCTCTCAACGTCCTCTCAGTGCTGGGCGCGCCGGGAGCCGTACCCGACTTACCTCCCGCAGCCGAACACGAATCCACCGGCACTCTGCCCGGTCGACCGGCTGTGGTCACCACCAGGAACTCGGCGGATTCGAAGTCGATTAGGGACGGTCACCGGCAGAAGTGACCTGGGGCTTCGGCCCCCTTTCCTCGGATTGCCGAACTATCAAGCGACCTTCGGCCGCTTGGCCCTGCTGTGTGGTGGCCTGCATTGTGTTCACGCGCCCCTCCAGCGTCAAGAGCGCCTACGGCGTCACTACGTGATCGGCATTCGCCGACTCTTGACCCCGGAGCCTCTACGCGCGAAAGGCACGCCGATAAGGGGCAGGCGCAGCCAGCCCGCCTATGGGTGCAACCCACCACCCAGCAGGGCCAGCCCCGCTAGGTATCGACCTTGTCGAGCAGCGCCGACACCGACTCAAGAAACTCGTGATGCTTTTGAATCCAGGCTCCGAACGCTATCTCAGGGGGACTGTCCTGAAACGGAGTGTTATCAAGGTCAGGGTCCTCCAGATAAGTCTTGACGTTCAGCACATAGAAGCTGGCCTCGTTGTGGACGTCCAACCAATGCTCCAGCACTTCTGGAACCCCAAGGGCTCGCATCATCCGTACTGACGCTGCGAGCGTCACCAACGTCTCGTGCACTCGCTCAGACGCCAGCTCGAAGTCCGATGCTGGGAGCCCCTCGACGAGGAACTTCACCTGACCACGCAGGTTCCCTAATGCGTTCAACACTCGCGAGGCAGCATCGATCACATCTCGTAGGGCCGCGAGCCGCTCAGCCCTTCGGTCCTTCGCCATCTGCGCCTGCTGTACGAGTTGAAACTGTGCGGCCTGGGCATCGAGTTGGCGTTGTACGTTCCCGGCGTTGGCCGTTATCTGACTCTTGACGTTCCACCAAGCCCACGCAGCGACACCAATGGCCACTGCCGCGGCAATCAATGTGGCAATCGGCTGAGTGAACCAACCGGGATCGTGAGGGGCAAGCTTCTCGACCACTTCCGACGGCACAACGAGTTGAACTTGTTGGGCCGTACCAGGGTCCAGTGGGCTGTTCGGCGTAGGCGGTTGCGACAGCACGATTCCGTTGCCCACTTGCCCCCCTCTCATGCCCCTGGCGTGCCTCAATCAAGGCGAACTAGGGGTCAACCTCGGTCAACATCGAGCGTTTCAGCTTCGATATTTTTAGAGAAAAAATCCCCCTGACCATGCCATATGGTGGGGGGATTGCGTGGTCCCAGCTGGGATCGAACCAGCGACCTTCCGCGTGTGAGGCGGACGCTCTCCCGCTGAGCTATGAGACCTGACACTTCATTCCGGGCGGCGCGGGGATGCCCTCCGGACGAGACGAAACAATAGCACGCGTCATCGGCGGTTCACCAAATCGCTACCCCGGCAGCGGCGGTCCAGCTCATCGGCCGGGATGTAGGGAGGTACGGACACACGCACTCCCTGTATGAGTCTGCCGAGGATCCGGCACAGCATCTGCCCCATCCCTTACCGAGAATCCGGCGATCGCCACCCCCTTCAGGCACACCGGCCCTCCGTGGTCCGTGCGCCCAACTCACTGTCACCCACGACCACGGATGCGCGCAGGCAGGTGCGAGTCCGACGTCCCATCAACCACACGCGCCACCCCAGGCACAGCAGGCCGCTTCGGGATATACCCGGTTTTACCTGCGGATTTGTACCTTTCATCGGGCGTCCGCTAATGTTCTGTCTCGCACCGGAGAGGCCGAAACAAGCCCACCGAGGTGCAGAATGCGGATGTAGCGCAGCTGGTAGCGCATCACCTTGCCAAGGTGAGGGTCGCGGGTTCGAATCCCGTCATCCGCTCGAGAGGTAGGGCAAGGCAATAGAACGATGCCGTCCGCCTTGCGCGGTGGAGTGGCCGAGTGGTGAGGCAACGGCCTGCAAAGCCGTGCACACGGGTTCGATTCCCGTCTCCACCTCGCGCGATTAGCTCAGCGGGAGAGCGCTTCCCTGACACGGAAGAGGTCACTGGTTCAATCCCAGTATCGCGCACCACCGTAGTACCAAATCAGGCCCGGTTTTTACCGGGCCTGATTTTGTTTGTGCCCAACGCGTGCCCAACAAGGCACCTCACCAGCGCGCGAAATGGATTAGATGTGACCGCAGGACACCTTTAGATCTCGAAGGCAGGCTGCCCAGCGGCGAATGACCAGAGCGCAGGCCGGTCCAGCCACGGACTTCCGTATGAAGCGGAAACGACGGATAACGGCAGCATCATGGCGTCACCGCCATCCGCGTCGTTTACTCGCGATAGTTGGGCCGGCTTGCGTGCGCTACATCGAGGTGACGAAGAATTCAATCCAGATCCCCAGGGACTCCTCCACCGGAAGGCCGCCGTCCAGCGGCGGTTCAGGGTTCGGCGCAGACGCAGATACGATCTCATGCAAGGCCTGACGCGCCAGCAGCGACAGCGGTTCCACCCACTCAGCCCAGTTCGTCAGATCACTATCGCGAGTCAACCCCTGCCGGCCGTGGGCCGTAGTCCTCACCGCTGGCCAAGGCTTCCAACATGTCCAGTATTCGCGCGAGCACGATGCCACCCGGTTCGCCACGCGGGAATGCCACACCAGGTAGCTCCAGGATTCGCACCACCGCGAACACATCGTCCAGGTTCGGCGTCTGAGGTTCACCCCGGGTAGTGGACACCGAGTTAGCAGGATCGATGGTTCTGCTGGTAAGGATGTCCGTTATGCCTCCTCGCAAGCGTCGGTCGTTCACGGCCGAGTACAAAGTCGAGGCTGCTCATCGGGTGATCGATTCCGGTCGCCCGATCGCTGTGGTCGCTCGTGAACTCGGTATTCACGAGACCGTGCTCAGTACCTGGGTCAAAGACGAGCGGCGTCGGATCGCCGCGGCCGAGGTCGGTGGTGAGAAACCTTTGGACGCGGCCGAGCGAGCCGAGTTGCTGCGTTTACGCAGGCAAGTCGGTGAGCTGGAGAAGGACAATGCGTTCCTGGCAAAAGCTTCGGCGTACTTTGCCGCGATGCAGACCAACCGGCCCGGTTCGATCTGATGGTGAAGTACGCCGGCCCCGATGACATCGCCGAGACCGCGGGCACCGGCGCCCCCGAGGGGCAACGATCCGTCGTATGGCACGCCTGCTGGGAGTGTCGGCGTCGGGTTACTACGCGTATGTGAAACGTTGCACGGCTACGGTCCTGACCTCGCGTCAGCAGCGTCGTGCCGATCTGGCGGTGAAGATCCTCGACGTCCACGCCGAGTCCGACGGTACCTACGGGTCTGCACGGATCACCGCCGAGCTACGCGCACGTGGCGAGATGGTCAGCGCCGAAACCGTCGCGGCGATCATGTCCCGGATCGGGATCGAGGGCATCAGCCCACGCACGTTCAAGGCCCGCACCACGATCACCGATCCCGCCGCGTCGTTCCCGCCGGACCTGGTTCGCCGCAACTTCGATCAAGGGCGCCCCGACGCGGTCTGGACGACTGATTTCACATATCTGACCTGCGGACAGGGCGACATGTACTTGTGCGCCATCCGTGACGGACATACCCGCCGCGTGCTCGCCCACGTCGTGGCCGATCACATCGGTGCCGACGTGGTCTGCCGGGCGATCGACACTGCGGTAGCAGTTCGTGGCCGTCCGGTGGCAGGGACGGTGCTGCATTCCGATCGTAGAGGCGAGTTCACCGCGGCGATGACAGTCAACGCCTGCCACCGCCACCAGCTGAAACGGTCGATGGGCGATACCGGAATATGTTGGGACAACAGTCCCACCGAATCGCTCTGGTCGACCTACAAACACGAGTCGTACTACCGCCACGCCTACGCTACCAAGACCGAACTCGTTGCTGCGGTTGACAATTGGATCCACAAGTACAACCATGATCGACGGCACTCCGCCCTCGGGATGCTCAGCCCCCTACGCTACGAGCAATCCCTGACAGACGCAGCAAAAGCTGCTTGAACCCCTGTCCACCATTCGCGGTGAACCTCAGTCGGCGCAATCCGGCCGACCAGGAACCGTGAAAGTCGACAGCGGTTACCGATCGGGGCTGCGGTGTTGATCGCGACGACTTGACACCGCTCTCTGTTCGCATACTCCCTCCACGCTTGCGTAAGCAGCGGCGGGCTACCGGCGGACGCGAGCGATCTTGGGACACAGTGCCAACCTGGTTGGTTTCTCAACGCCGAGTTCGAACTACGCACCAACAACGGCCTGACCGCAGTTACGATCTGGCAGTGGGTGCCCTGCAATGGGGTCCGGCCCAGCTAACGCCACACGAGCACGCTCAACGACCCGTTAGCCGAAGAGCTGAGGATTATGAGATCAAACACTCCGAACGGTGTGCTGACCTGTGAAGATAATGATCGAACATGTGTATTTCGGCGAAATACATTGCTGACGGAACAAGCATCTCGGTGTAGGCGATGCGCAGTGCGATCCCCGCGTGCGCGGGGCCGGCTCCCGCCACCGGTCCGGCCCGACTCCGGTCCGTGGACTATCCCCGCGTGCGCGGGGCCGACAAGGGCGGCGGCGTGCGGCTCACCGCGCGGTTCGGACCATCCCCGCGTGCGCGGGGCCGACCCAACGAGACGGCGTTCCTGGTCGATGTCCTGCGGACCATCCCCGCGTGCGCGGGGCCGACGGATCCTCATCGTCATCCTCGCATCGTTCACCTGGACCATCCCCGCGTGCGCGGGGCCGACCGGTGGCGCCCGGGCAGCGAGGATCTCCCACGCCAACTGCCCCGCCTCGAGCTTGCCAGGATCGTCGGTGTCGGCGCCGACACCGGCCAGCAGGCGCCGCACGAGCGGATCCAGCGCATAGTACAGCTGCTCCCCCGGACGCTGCCCCTTATTCCACGGAATTGGCTCGGTACCGGACGCTTGACGCAGCTCCGCCGTAAGCCGGTTGATCGCGATCGCGAGTTGCTCGGCCTGCTGAGCAACCTCGACCACCAGGTCGTATGCCTCGCCCCGACCCTGTAACGCCGCCACCGGCAATGGGATCGCGTCGTGGATCAGGTCCTCCACGACGGCCGACTGGTTGCCATATTCGATACCGAACGCCTCCACCCGTAGCGGGTAGCTCCGATCGATCAACCCGCGCCGGTCCAGCGCGGCGAGCTGGACGAGCAGCTCACTCGTGCGGGTCGACACCGTCTTCGTGTTGGTATTGCCCGCCTCCAGCGCCAGCAGCGCCCGCACGCCTTGCCACATCGCTCGGCCCGGCACATGCCGTAGCGGCCTCGCCGGGCGCACCTGCGGTGCGTTCTTCGCCGGCTTGTCCAGCCGCCACGCGGTATGGGTCTCCCAATCGGGTGTCCCATCACCCAACCGGTCACCAGCCGCGACGATCACCCGGTCGACGACCGTCCCAGCCTCGGTTGCCATCGGAAACAACCGGATCCGGCGCGCCTGCAACGTCCACAGATCCAGCAGACCGTCGGGGGTATAGGTAGCCGACCATTGCGACCCCCCTGCCCACCTCGGGTCGCCCTTGTCTCGTCTCCACTGGGGAGTGCCGAGCCGAGCTTGCACGGATACAGGCGTATTGAGCATCAGCGTGTCGTAAAGCGTGACCCCGACCGGCATCACGACACCCAAATTTCCCAGCGGCCCTGTCTGATTGCCCGATGTCTTCCCGCTCTTGACCCGGTCGTCCCCGACGGCACCGGTTTTGATCGCCGCAGTGTCCCAGGCATGCGTGTGTACCAACCAACGCGCAGCAGCACCAACCGGCAACGCAAGAGTGTCCGCCTCCGTGTGGGAGGCGAAAAAGGGCGCGTTGTTACCGGTCGGCTGCGTTGCGACGAGCAACGCCGCGCCCTTCGTTTCCCCCTTCGCGGTGCGCAGGCCGGCCACCTGCGCGAAAGGGCGTTCAGGATCGAACAGATCGAAGCGATTGGACCACTGGCCGAGGTAGCCCGTGAGCCGATCGAGTTCGTCTTCGCTGAACCCACCCCGCTCGAACCGCGCCCGCCGATCCTTCAGGGTCGGCGGGGACCCGAGCGCGTCCATCGTCAGCAGCAGCAGTAGATGCCTCAGCACGGCCGCGAACGTGGTCGGCACCTCGAAGGGCACATCGACGACCTCATGGCTGCGTTGCAACGCCGGCCAGACCGGTAGGGACTCAGCGGAACCCTCACGAAAAACGCAGGGCAACAACGGCACTTCGTGCAGAAGGTCTCCCCCGTATGCCATCGGACTCCAATCCATGAATGCTGTCCGTGTATATCCAACCCCTTTTGGGTACCCTAGCTCGCCGGGCACAGCGCTGTCAGAAAAACTGGTACGCAATCTATCCCGCAGTTGTGGGAATAGCCCCGCTGTGCGTGTGGGCAAATGAATGGCCCCGCTGTGCGGGGTTCAGACCGGTGGGACTCGTTTAAGCCCCACCGATTCGTTCGACGACCAACCCGAGTTCGTCGTCGTAGCACACACTTCGTGACCCGACCGTCGCCGCGTCACCGGTCCGAGAATCAGTGCCCGGCTGTAGCGCAGCCATGGGTGGTCGCGCCATCCGTCCAGCGGTCGGCACTCCTTGGTCGCCGCGGCAGTGAGAGACGCGGGTAGCCGCACGGTTCCCCCGAGGAGGTCGTCGAGCAGGTCCGGTGACGCTTCGCCGTGGATGCCCAGCCATCGGCCGGTCATCGTCCGGTATCTGATGTTCCCCGGGTTTCGTAGAGTCGACATACAGGACTTCAGGCCACGGGTTGGACGGACGATTGCATCATCTCGTACTCGATCGGAGATCGCATACCGAGGGCCGAATGACAGCGGCGACGGTTATGGAAGATCTCCAGGTATTCGAAGATCGCGTTTGCCAGCTCGATTCTGGTTCCCCACCGCTGCCGGTTCAGTAGCTCGGTTTGCATTCTGCCCCAGAAGGATTCGATGACGGCGTTGTCGTAGCAGTCGCCGATCGAGCCCATCGAGGGCACCAGCCCGGACTTACGGGCCCGGTCGGTGAAGGCCCAAGAGGTGAATTGGACCCCGTGGTCGGAATGAATGATCGTCCCGGCCTGTGGTGAGCGGTTG